>CAYXSY010000007.1:0-64310 GCA_964467905.1 uncultured Planctomycetales bacterium
GGCGAAAAGGGCGGCGAAAGGATAGAGGAGTTTAAGGTTGGTGGCTTGATGGGAGAGTTTTCTGATTCTGATACTGCGCAGATAGGCCCGGTTGTATTAAATCCGGAGTGGACAAAATACACAATTGACCTTAAAGGCAAAGATATGTCCTATATTATAGGAGGTTTTTGCTGGTCAACTAATTCTGATGTTAATCCCGATGGAGCAACTTTCTATCTGGATGAAATAAAGTTTGAATAAGAAAAAAGATACGGTGATAAGGCGCAGGGGCGGTTCTTAGAAAAATAGGACCGTCCCTGTAAGCCTCGGCCGTTCCTTTCAATATATGAAAAGATTCCTTATCTTATGCTCTGTTTTTATTTTTCTTCTCATTCCTCAAGGCCTTGCCAAAACAAACCCTAAGGTCTATATAAAGAAACTGCCTAAAGACCGCTACCAGCTGATTGTTGATAAGAAGCCTTATGTGGTTAAGGGGGTTTGTTATAACCCCATTCCTATAGGACAAAACCATCAATATGACTGGTGGTCTGACCCTGCCAAACCCTGGCTTGTGGATGGTAAGCTCATGAAAGAAATGGGAGTTAATACCATCAGGATTTATCAAGTAGGTGAGAATCCAGAAAAAGTAAAAGAAGTTATAAGAGATCTCTATGAGAAATTCGGTATCCGTACAATTTTAGGGAATTGGCTTGGTTTCTGGAATTACCCGTGCCCATTCTACGGAGATAAAGATTTTCAGGATGGGATCAGAAAAGAAGTTGTGGATATGGTTAATACTTATAAAGATGAACCCGGTGTTTTAATGTGGATTTTGGGCAATGAGAATAATTATTCCTGTCTGGGACGCGTTAATCCATGGACTAGCGATGAAATAGATAAAGAAAAAGACCCACAGAAGCAAAATAATATGCGCGCGCGTATTTATTATTCCTATGTAAATAGTATTGCCAAAGAAATACATAAGGTTGACCGTAATCATCCCGTTGCTTTGGGCAATGGCGAGTTGGTAGGGCTTGAAGTCGCGAATGAGGTTTGCCCGGATATAGACTTGGTAGCTTGTATAATATATAGAGGTAAGACTTTTGGTAATCTTTTTAATTCATTGCGCGCAAGTTTTGACCGTCCGGTACTTTTAAGTGAATTCGGAGCGGATAGCTATGACGCTTATTTAAAAAAGGAAGACCAGAACATGCAGGCCTTTTTCTTGGAGTCGCAATGGCGTCAGATTTATGAGAATTTAGCGACGAATAAAGATGGCGCAGGCAATTGTATAGGCGGCCTTATGTTTGAGTGGACGGATGAATGGTGGAAACATAATGAATCTTGCCCTGACGGCTGGCTTATCCATGATACCGAATCTAATTGGTCAAATGGTAGTTATTATTTTGATATTCGTGCAGAAGGCAATAAGAATATGAACGAGGAGTGGTTTGGTATTGTGGCTTTATCAGAAGATTTAGAAGGCGGGTTAAATAAAAGAGTCCCGCGCAAGGCCTATTATGTAGTGCGGGAATTCTGGAAGAACCCTAATCTTAAGCCGCAGAAGGCAAAAAAAGACATAAAGGTTAAATAACTATGAAAAAGAATATATCTCTAATTTTTGCAGGGGTTATCTGTGGGTTATTATTTGCAAGTCGTGGGTTTTGTTTGGATAGCGATGTGCAGCTTTCTTCTTTGACCAAGAAAGTTATGGAAGCCAAAGATGATAAAGGAGCCTGCGATAGCCTTGAGCAGATAATGAGCTTATATTTAAAGGACCATAAGTATGCTGATTTTGCCGGATTCCTTGAATCAGTAGCTCAGAAGAAAAAGAATCTAGTGCCTTGCGTTTCTTACTATATCGCATTATGCAGGTACCAGCAGCTTAGGTACCTTGAGGAATCACAAAATTGGGATGAATATTTTAGCCAGGGCAATACTTATCGCGATCAGATAACGGGTAATTTAAAAACAGCCATTGGTTCTTTGTCTGCGAATGAGCCGTTATATGTTTATAGCAGACTTCTTTTATGGCAGTTTCATAATGGCCAGCAGGATGCTTTTTATGAAGAAGCCCTAACAGACCTGGATGATGCTGTCAGCCAGTATGCCAAGAATGCAAAGGACCTCGGTCCTATAAAGGCGGCAGCGGATAAATTATTTGAAGCCGGGCAAAACGCTATTTCAAGAAAGATGTATTCGCTTTATACACAAAGGCTTATCTCTTCAGGGTTGTCGGATAAAGAATTGAAGAAAGCAGGCGATGATTTCTACAAACAGGGTAATCTTGAGTTGGCCGAAAATATATATGATGTATATATAGATAAAATTTCATCGAGCCTGACAAAGGATAAAGTTTCGGCAATTCTTATAGATATAGCCAAAATGTTTGTCTATAATGACGCAGGCCTGAATGATCCTTCCTATGCGGAGAAGCTGTTTCAGAGGGCTGAGTCTTTGGGCGGTGAGGGTATTTTTGACGAGCACCTTTTGTATGTGAGAGCTTTTAATCTGGAAAAAGCAAAAGAATATTCATCAGCGCGCGACAGGTATATAGTTTTGATTAACCGTTTCCCTTCGGGATTGCATTTTGACGAGGCTGTTTTTAAAGTCGGGATATTGTACGCCTATACTGGCAGGGATATAAAGAATGCTAAGATATATTTTGAGAAAATATCTTCCCAAGAAAAAATAACTCCGCAAGTGATATCGAGTATTTACCAGCTTGGTTTATTGAATCAATGGGAGGAGAATTTTGATAAGGCTAAGCAATATTATGCGAAAGCAATTGAGGCAGCCGGAGATAATTTTGCAGATACAATAAGTCTTGTTAAAGAGAGACTCAAGGAAATCGAAGAAAGCAGGCCTATAGAGTATAATCTCAAGACGTTTATGGATGTTTCTTTGAGGCAGGAGTATGCATATCTGGATGCAAGTAAAGTTTCTCTGAAATGCAGCCCTTATCAGGGCAAGAAAGATGAATCAATTAATGTATCATCTACGGTTTATATGCCCGCAAGCGGTTGTATGCAGGTAGAAAATCAGTATTTATGGTCCGGGCATTTAGGAAAAACATCACCACAGGCAGAAAATGCCTCTTTCGATGCTTCTTTTAGCAACACAGGCACAAAAGAAATAAACCTTGTAGCTACTTCTTCAAGCGGGATAGTGGATTTTAGCCTGGATATGGTTGATATACGTTAAACCCCCACCTGCCAAACCATTCTTTTTCTTAATCATTAAAAATACTTGACTTATACATTTTTTGGTAGTATAAATAAATAAAATATTTCTCGTGAAAAGAAACTGTTCTTTTTACGGATGGAAGTACTATATATTTATTATATATAAATTTATAAAATATTTTTCAAAGCCACGGGGAAAGGCACAGCATATTATTTATGCGGCCGGTTAATTTTCAAAAAGAAGAGCTATCAGAAAAAGAAAAGCGAAATCTTGACATACTGGAGATTCTGAGAAGAAGAGGGCCCATAAGCAGGCCTGAAATTTCCCGTGAGATGGGTGTTAATATAGTCACCATCTCAAATTATATAGATGATTTCATAAAGAATAACCTTGTTTATGAAAAAGAACTTGATATTTCAGAAGGCGGCAGGCGCCCGGTCCTTCTTGATCTTAATCCTCATGCCGGATATGTAGTTGGTGTAGGACTCAACCTGATGAATATGGTTGGGCTTTTGGTAGATTTAAAAGGGAACATTGTCACTAAGACACAAATAGTCAGGCCCAGGGCTTCGGTTAAAGAAATAACCGAATGTTTATTGGATATAACCCGTGAAATAATCAGGCGTTCTAAAGAATATACGCCTAATATAAAAGGAATCGGCGTCGGTATTGCAGGCCTGGTGAATAAAAAAGACGGCTCTATACACTGGCCGCAGAAGATTGACAGTAGTTATACCTATGCTTCTGTCGATATCCCGTTAAGGGATTTAATTGAAAATGAATTTAATCTTCCGGCATTGATAGAAAATGATGCTACTGCTGCTTGTTTTGGCGAACACTGGCTTGATTTGGAACGCGGATTAAAAAATGTCCTTTATATGTTCTCCGGTGTTGGCTGCGGGATAATGATTGACGGGCAGGTTTATACCGGTTCAAAAGGTTATGCCGGAGAAGTTGCCGTGCATAATTATAAGCAGGACGATTCTCTTAATTGCCAGTTTTCAGGCGGGTGCTTCCTTAAAAGATGGGAAGCAGACCTTGGCATAGTAGATGATATAAAGAAGCTTTTAGCTAAGGATAAGGAAAAGGCAAAACAGTTTCTGGAATTGACCTCCAGCAAAATTGACAATGTAGATTTAAAGAGTGTTTTTATCGCTTCCCGTGCCAATAACCAGCTGGCGATTTCCGTGTTAGATGATGCTGCTAAGAGGCTGGGGATAAAGATAGCCCATCTTGTGAATCTCTTAAACCCTGAAGTTGTTGTTATCGGCGGCGGGCTCGAAGAGGCATACGATAGATTCTTAAATATAGTCAGCTCTACGGTAAAAGATTGGGCTTTTAAAGAGGCTACTGAAGACTTAAAGATAGTTTATTCGCGCTTAAGAGAAAATGCGGTTGCTTTGGGCGCTGCCAGCTTAGTGGTTAAGAATTTATTTGCGCAGTTAAGATAAATTTATATTTTACTAAAGATTATAAAAAGTAGCCAAATCCAGGAGGATGATAATGGAGCAGAAGGTAAAATTTATAATAATTGGCCTCGCAGGATTATTACTTGTGACTTTATTTTTTGCTCTGCAAGCTACTACCGTAAAGGGTAAATTAGAGGTAAGGGTTAAACAGTTAGGAGAAGAAAATGCCTCTTTGATGAATAAGGTTAATGCTATTTCTCAGGAGGCAGAACGTTTCAGAAGCAAGGCAGATTCTCTCAATAAAGAAATCGAAAGAATATCTTTGCAGAAGGATGACCTTCAAAAGAGAGTGGATTTAGTAAGTAAAGAAAAAGAGGAGTTGATTGATAAGCTAAAAGAAATTAAAGATTCAGCCAAAACTCAAGGCGAACAGAAACCCGCTGCTGCCGGGGCAAATGACGCTTATTGGGCTAATATATTAAAGACTAACGCAGACCTGGAATTAAAGGTAAGTACGGTCCGTAGTGAGCTCAGGGATATGCAGATAAAGAATGAAGAGCTGGATAGGGCCAAGAAGTCCCTGGAATTAGATATAAATAATCTGGAGCGCGATAAGAAAGATTTGCAACGTCAGGCAGACTATAATCAGAAACTAAGCGAAAATCTTACCAATGAGCTTGTCAGTGAGCGTAACGATAAATTTAAGCTTCAGGAAACATTCAAGTCGGTGCAGAGCGAGAATACGGCTTTAAGAAGGCAGCTTACCAGGCTTAACGGCAGGAAGATTGCCCTTGAAAGAGATATACAGAAGCTTACCGAAGATAAAGATAATCTCGAGCGTACTTTTGCCAATATGGAAAAGGTATTAAAGGGCAACGTCAGTGAAATATGCCAGCTTAAAGATCAGCTTAGCCAGATACGTTCAGGCAACGTTGTTTTGCCTCCTCAGGAGCAGGATTCCATAGATTTACCTCCTATTGTAGTGCGCCCGCAGGCAGATGCTTCTGTCGAGCCAGCCGATACAAATGCCCCGCCTCCTCCAGTTAGCCCCGCAGGTCCGATTGTCGGAAAAGTTCTTTCCGTAGATAGAGGCGGTAATTTTGTTATTGTAGATTTAGGAGAAGAGGCCGGTATAAAAGCAGGAGATCTCCTACAGGTTACAAGGGATGATAAGGATGTCGGGTTAGTTTCAGTAGTCCAGACACGAAAAGATATATCTGCCTGTGATATAAAAAGAGAATCACTACCTATTAAGATAGGCGATATAGCAAGTAAGTAATTCTTTAACAAGCACGTCTTCATATCGTTTCCTATGGTGCGTATCAAGAAAAGCCCTTCCAAAAATGTTTCTATTCATGATGTTGCTAAGCTTGCCGGAGTTTCTATAACTACAGTTTCCCGTGTAATAAATAAGACCGGTGCGGTTAAGGATAAGAATAGGATCAGGGTTTTAGATGCTATTAAAGAATTGAAATTTCAGCCTTCGGTATTCGCGCAGCGTTTAGCTACCGGGAAAAGCAACGTAGTAGCCCTGGTTATACCCCGCTATGAAGGTATGTTTTATTCATTCTATGTTTTAGAACTCATCCGCGGCATAGGTACTTTATGCGAAGCATTAAAACTCGATCTTTTGTTACGTCTTACCGATAGCAAAACAAGCCTTAGTTTAAGGGGCATAGGGGGCTTGATATTCGCAGATGTTATTGGCAACCGTCTTCAGCTTGATGCTGCTTTGGAAGAAGGGATCCCGACAGTAGTCATAAACAATAAAGTAGATAATCTTAATGTAAGCTATATCGCCATAGATAACAAAGGCGGGGCAGTAGCTGCTGTAAATTATCTGGTTGCCTTAGGGCATAAAAAGATAGCCCATATTACAGGGGATCTTATAACTCAGGCAGCTGCAGAACGCCTTGAAGGGTATAAGGATTCGCTGAAGAAGAATGGCATTCCGTTAAGGGAAGACTATATATTTAAAACAGATTATTCGCGCGGTCAGGCCAGGGCAGCCGCTGAGAAAATAATTAAAATGGATGACCGACCGACGGCAGTTTTTGTCGCATCAGACTCTATGGCGCTTGAGGTTATGGCTTTGGTCAGAGAAAACGGTAAAAATGTACCTAAAGATTTGTCTATCGTCGGCTATGATGATAATCCTTCCGGCTTATACGGGCCTGTAGCATTAACTACGGTAAGGCAGCCTTTAGTTACTATGGCGCAGGAAGGCCTGAAAGAATTAAATAACCTTATTTTAGGCAAACAGGAAGCCCCAAGAAAAGTAGTCTTGCCTACGGAATTAATTATTAGAGAGTCTTGCCGGGCAGTATAATTTTTAAACAGCCACCTGCCCTTTTGAAATATCCGCATCACAACTGGTAGTATAGTTAATGTTTTATTTCCACAATATATGGTATTTTATTGTTGACACGCTATCCTGTGGATGTTATAATTTTATTAGAGGGATGGTATAAATTATTAATTCATCTTTTTAGACGGGAGGCAGAGTATGGCTTTTAAACTTTCTGAAAATGCCGTAAGAGTGTTGGAGAGAAGGTATCTTAAAAAAGATGCCGCAGGCAAAGTGATTGAGACGCCAGAAGAAATGTTTAGGCGTGTGGCAGAGGCCATTGCTTGCGCTGACAAGGCTTACGGTAAAACAGATAAAGAGATTAATGAACTGAAGGAATCATTCTTTCATATTATGACAGAATTTGACTTTCTGCCTAATTCCCCGTGTTTGATGAATGCCGGTAGAGAGCTCGGGCAGTTAAGTGCATGTTTTACTCTTCCGATTAATGATTCTATGGAATCTATATTTGAGACATTAAAGGCCACAGCGATGATTCATAAATCAGGCGGCGGAACAGGATTTTCTTTTTCTCGCCTGCGCCCGAAGAATTCAGTTGTACAGACTACGGGAGGAGTTGCCTCCGGACCAGTGTCTTTTATGAAAGTTTATGATGCTGCTACTGAAGCAGTGAAACAGGGCGGTACGCGCCGCGGTGCCAATATGGGAATATTGCGCATCAACCACCCGGATATCATGGAATTTATTACCTGCAAAGAAAATAATAAAGACATAAATAATTTTAACATTTCAGTTGCGATTACCGACGAGTTTATGAAGAAGCTGGAAAACAATGAAGATTACGATCTTGTTGACCCGCGTTCGAAAGAAGTAACTCATCACATTAATACAAGAGAGGCGTTCAATTTAATAGTAAAGCAGGCATATAAGAACGGAGAGCCCGGGATTATTTTTATTGACCGCATTAACCGTGATAATCCTACTCCTCACTTAGGAGAGATAGAAAGTACTAACCCGTGCGGAGAGCAACCCATACTTCCTTACGAGAGCTGTGATTTAGGGTCAATTAATCTGGCACGCATGTGTAAGAAGATCGGGAGCCGTTATGAAATTGATTGGGACAAATTAGCCAAGGTAACGCACCTCGCCGTACACTTTTTAGATAACATAATTGATGTTAATAAATTCCCTATCCCCCAGATAGAGAATGCTACTAAGCTTACGCGTAAGATAGGCCTTGGTGTTATGGGTTGGGCAAGTCTTCTTATTCGTTTAGGCATCCCTTATAATAGCGACGATGCCGTTTCTTTAGCCGAAAAAGTGATGTCTTTTATATTGGGCGAAGCAATTAAGAAGTCGCAGGAAATGGCGTCGGAAAGAGGCGTGTTTCCTGCATTTAAAGGTAGCATCTTTGATAATAAGGGGAAATCTCTTAGATTACGCAACGCTACCTTAACTACGATTGCCCCTACTGGTACAATAAGCATTATCGCCAGCCCTTGTTCTTCAGGGGTTGAGCCGCTTTTTGCAATATCTTATTACCGCAATGTTATGGATAATGATAAATTAGTGGAAACCGAGCCGTTGTTTGAGGAGATAGCCAAGGAACGAGGTTTTTACAGCCGTCAGCTTATGGAGAAGATTGCCGAGAAAGGCTCTTTACAGGATTTAACGGAGATACCTGAAGATATAAAAAAGGTTTTTGTTACCGCACACGATATATCCGCTGAGTGGCATGTTAAGATGCAGGCTGCTTTTCAGAAATTTACTTCCAATGCGGTTAGTAAAACTATTAACTTCCCACATGATGCTCCCGTATCCGATATAGAAAACGCTTATATTTTATCTTATAAGCTTGGCTGTAAAGGGATTACCGTATACCGTGATGGAAGCAGGGAAGAGCAGGTACTGAATATTTCTAAAGCTAAGCCTAAAGAAGAGCAAAAAATATTAGAACCGGGAAAAATTGAGCCGCGTCCGCGTCCGGAGGTTATTATAGGGACTACCACAAAAGTTCCTACCGGTTGCGGTAATCTTTATGTGACTATAAATATAGACGAGGAAGGCAGGCCTTTTGAGCTTTTTACTCAGATGGGCAAAGCCGGAGGATGCGCTGGCAGCCAGCTTGAAGCTTTAGGCAGGCTTGTTTCTTTGGCTTTTCGTTCAGGGATAGAAGTTAAATCTATTATAGAGCAATTACGCAATATCCGTTGTCCCAGCCCTTCATGGGAAAAGGGGCAGCGTATATTTTCCTGCGCCGATGCAATAGCCAGGGTTATAGAAAAACGGCTTCTTAACAATACATTATCCGCGCTGCCTGCTGAAACAGCTCCTGTTGCGATGAAGCATTCGCATAATGATGAGACGACAGCAGATCTTGCTTCTCTTGACCGCGGCGGAGATATCGTCGGAGTCTGCCCGGACTGCGGAGGTGCGCTTAGGCATGAAGAAGGATGCCAAAAGTGCCAGGCTTGCGGTTTCTCAAAATGCTAATCGTGTTATAGGTAAGCGTTTTCTAACCTTTTACAACAAGAGTCTATCTGTCGGGGGCTCTTTACCAGCCTTTACATTAATCTGTACCAGATATAATTCTAAAAAAGCTTATCCTTAAGATATGAAAAAGATTATATATATTGTTCTTGAGGGATTAAGTGACCGGCCTATCGGAGATTTTGGCAATAAAACTCCTCTTGAATCAGCGGTTACTTTTAACTTGGATAATTTAGCGCGTCGTGGAATGTCCGGGTTGTCATATGTCTGCGCAAAGGGAATATCCCCGGAATCTGATATAGCTGTTATAAGCCTATTAGGCTATGATGTGTATAAATATTATACCGGGCGTGGCCCGCTTGAGTCTTTTGCCGAAGGTTTAATTATTAATGACGGAGATGTTGCTTTCAGGGCAAATTTTGCTACTGTTAATGATTCGGGTCTTATTGAAGACCGCAGAGTAGCCAGAGACCTATCTACTGAAGAGGCTGCCGCACTTACAAAAGAGATTAATTCTAAAATAACTTTATCGGGAGCAACATTCGAATTCAAAAATACAGTCGGACATCGCGGGGTTTTGGTTTTTAGGGGGATGCGCTCTAAGCTCTCGGGGTGGGTTAATAATACGGATCCTGCTTATGGCAGGAATGGGGTAATGGGTATAGCCAGAGAAAGATTTGATAATTATGTTATTGAGTCATCTCCTATGCCGGGCTACGAAGATTCGCTTGAAGCAAAAGAAACGGCCCAGATCTTAAATGAATTTACCAGAAAAGCCGTGAAAGTCTTAAATGACTCTCAGGTAAACAAAAAGAGGATTAAAGAAAACAGGATTCCCGCTAATGCCATACTTTGCCGTGATGGCGGAGACAGGCTTCCGAGATTCCCGCAACTTAGAGAGCTCTATGGTTTGAGATTCGGTTCTTTTGTGAAGATGCCTATAGAAAAAGGTATTGCTTTTTTGACCGGGATGGAGCTTATCAGCATTCCGGAATCTACAGGCCATCTTGATGTCGACTATGCAGTGTGGGCAAAAATAGCGCTTACTTCGATATCAGAATATGACGGGATATATATTCACATCAAAAATATCGATGAGGTTTCGCACGACGGAGATTTTAACAAGAAAAAGGAAATTGTCGAATATATAGATAAGTTTTTCCTGGCTAATATTTTATCCGGTTTAAATATTTCCGATACTATTATTGCGGTAACATCGGCTCATTCTACCGTGTGTACGCTTAAAGCGCATTCATCAGATCCGTCACCGTTTTTGATTGCCGGAGGCAGCATTAAGCCCGATAAAGTCGCGGTGTTTTCAGAAAAGGCAGCCAGATCCGGCGGTTTAGGAGAAATAGAGGCTACAAACATTATGTCTTATCTTGTGCGTTGTGCAAGAGGAGAATAGGTGGGGGTATTTGATAATTGTATATGGCCAACGATTACGATGTCATAATTATAGGAGCAGGTCATGCTGGTATTGAAGCGGCGTTAGCTTCTGCACGCATGGGCTCAAGCACGCTTCTTGTTACCCTGAGCAAAGATACTATAGGAGCCATGAGCTGTAATCCGGCAATAGGCGGAGTAGGTAAGGGGCAGCTTGTTAAGGAGATAGGCGCCTTAGGGGGCCAGATGGCAAAAGCGGCAGATGCCTGCGGTATACAATTTAGAATATTGAATTCTTCCAAAGGGCCGGCTGTGAGGTCTTCACGTTGTCAAATTGATATGCAGTTATACGCTCATTATATGCAGGAGGTGGTTAGTTCCCAAAGTAATCTTTCTCTGCTTGAAAGCCAGGTCAAGGGGCTTGAGATATCCGATGGTAAAGTAAGGGGGATAATTACATCCGATAATAAGCAGATTTCATGCGCATGCTTAATTATTTGCACCGGGACATTTTTAAACGGAGTGGTACATATAGGGCTTAAACATTTCTCTGCGGGCCGTATTAATGAGGTATCTTCGGATGATCTCGCTGATAGTATACGCAAGCTCGGCTTTAAGATGCTTAATTTTAAAACCGGGACATGCCCGCGCTTGGACAAGAAGACAATAGATTTTTCCTGTCTTACCCCTCAATATGCAGATAGTATCCTTAAGCCGTTTTCTTTTTCTACGCAAGAGATTACAAATAAACAGATTCCATGTTATATCACATATACCAACGAGAATACGCATAAGATTATCAGGGACAACCTTGACAGATCGCCCCTTTATACCAAAGTTATTAAATCTACCGGGGTCAGGTATTGTCCGTCTATCGAAGATAAGATTGTGAAGTTTTCTGATAAATTGCGCCATCAGGTGTTTCTTGAGCCACAAGGCTATGATACTGACGAGATTTATCCTAATGGCCTCTCAACCAGCCTGCCGGAAGATGTGCAGGTTCAGATGGTACATTCGCTAAAGGGGCTTGAAAAAGCGCGGATTATCCGTTTTGGATACGGGATAGAGCATGCGATAATTGAGCCAACGCAGCTTTATCCTACGCTTGAGACGAAGTTAATTAAAAACCTTTATTTTGCAGGCCAGACTAACGGCACTACCGGGTATGAAGAGGCAGCTGCTCAAGGATTAATTGCCGGGATTAATGCGTCATTGAGGGTAAGAAATGAGCAGCCGTTTATACTGGATCGCTCCAGTAGTTATATTGGAGTGTTAATTGATGATTTAACTACCAAAGGCACAAATGAGCCGTATCGGATGTTTACTTCCAGGGTTGAGTACCGTCTTTTATTGAGAGAAGATAATGCGGACATCCGGCTTGCCAAATTCGGATTTTCTTTAGGGCTTCTGAATAAAAATGATTATTTAAGATTGCAGGAGAAAGAGAAGGAGATTGAGAAAGCTATTAGTTTGCTTAAGGCAACGCGCATAAAGCCGCTTGAGAGCGTTAACCAAAAATTGAAGAGATTAAACAGTTCTCCTATAAGAAAAGTAGTTTCCCTTGAAGAGATATTGAAACGTCCACAGATAAGCGTGGATGACCTTAAGGGGTTAAGCGGCATATATTTTGATGTTTCTGATTTTGCTTTGCAAGCTGCACAAATAGAGGTAAAATATTCAGGATTTATCAAAAGACAGGCTGCAGAGATTGAAAGGTTCAGGAATGTAGAAAAAATCAGGTTGCCTCATGACCTGGATTACTCTAAGATCCCCGGCATATCCCGTGAAATAAGAGAAAAGCTTACTAATTTTCGGCCGCTTAACCTCGGCCAGGCAAGCCGTATCTCAGGAGTAACGCCGGCTGCTATTTCTATATTGATGATTTATCTTAAGCGATAATGGATAAAAAGAAGAATTACCTTGATATAAAAAGATTCTCTTTGAAACAGGGGGCTGATCTATTTGGAGTCGCCGATATAAAGAATATTAAGGGAGATTTTGTATTATCTTCTGAATTCTTGGATGGAGTAAACAGTGCTGTCTGTTTAGGTGTGCGTCTTTCCACAGGAATCTTAAGCCAAATAAACAACGAGCCGAATAAACTTTATTTTCACCACTATCGTACGGCCAATGCTGTTTTAGACCAGCTTGCTTTTAAATTGAGTAATTATATGCAGGATAAGGGTTATTTAGCTTTAGCAATACCGGCTTCGCAGATTCTTGATTGGCAGAATCAGAAGGCGCATCTTTCGCATAAGAAATTAGGAGTTTTGGCGGGGTTAGGCTGGATAGGTAGAAATAATCTTTTAGTTAACCCTAAACTCGGGAGCCGCCTACGTTTAGTCTCCATATTGACAAATATGCCTTTAAAGGTTGATAAACCTCTGACTTATGGATGCGGAAGCTGCCGTTTATGTATTAACGTGTGTCCGGCGCAGGCTATAAAAGATGAGCCGGAGGGTTTTGATCACATAAAATGTTTTGAGAAGTTAAAGGAGTTCCAGAGGCAGAAGTTAGTTGATCAATATATATGCGGCGTATGTGTGAATGTGTGTAAAGGAACCGGGAAGCATAAGGTAAATAAATGAACATATTATTGATTCTCTTGACTTTAGTAATGAGCATAGGAGTCGGCTGGTCTATCGGCGCCAACGACGCAGCCAATTCGTTAGGCACGGCTGTCGGTTCGCGCGTGCTCACTCTTAAAAGGGCAATTATCTTAATCTGCGTTTTTGGTTTTATCGGAGCTTTTCTACAGGGCTCGCATGTTGCCAAGACCATCGGCAAGGGCATTGTGCCGTTAGATCAGCTGGATAAGAACCTGTCTTTATATATAGCCTTAATTGCTTCTTTCGCCGCCTGCGTATGGGTAGTCATAGCGACTTCCTGGAAAATACCGATTTCTACGAGCCATTCTATAGTAGGGGCAGTAGCCGGTGCAGGGCTTGCGGCCGGGGCAACAGTAAAATGGAAAGTACTTTTTGATATATTCATCTGTTGGATATTCACGCCTTTGGGTTCGGCTGTTTTAGGCTTTATCTTCTATCAGATCTTTAAAAGTTTATTCTATAGGTTTGTCCCGCGTAAATATTTAAAATCAAGTCTGGCGGTTTTAATTATTATAAGCGGCTGCTATGTTGCATATTCCTGGGGGGCTAATGATGTTGCTAATGCAACTGGGGTGATGGTCGGGGCAGGGGTTTTTACTCCTACTGTAAGCATCGTTATAGGTGCGGCAGCCATATTGTTGGGTATTCTCACCTGGGGTTATAAGGTTATTGAGACTATAGGTTCGGAAATAACCCATCTTTTACCGATAATGGCTTTTGCTGCGCAGCTAGCCAGCGCAGTTAATGTGCATATATATACTATTTTAGGGGTGCCGGTTTCTACGAGCCACTCTATTGTCGGGGCAATTTTTGGTGTCGGCTTAGTCAGAGGTTTACATGTTCTAAACGTGAGAATAATCAAAGATATAGTTATCTGCTGGCTGGCCACGCCTTTTATTTCAGGGGTGATAAGTTTTATTGCACTTAAGTTAATAATGATTTTTGTAAAAATTACGTAAGAGGAGGGTAAAGATATGAAAGAGGTAAGGAATATTTTAGGTTGGTTAGGTATGGCTGAAGAGCAGTCTATTCTGCAGGATGCCCAGAAACACGTTGAGGAAACCTACCGCACCGTTGGTTATTTTGCCGAAGCAGTACAGGTTTTTATTAAAGGGGATGCTGCGGCTAAGGCCTTGGCTATAGATAAGGTCGGCAAGAGCGAACACGAAGCAGATATATTGCGTTCTAAAATGGTTAAGGAGCTTTCTGAAAGTTTATTATTGCCTCCGGACAGGGAGGACCTGATGCATTTTGTGAAGACATTGGATAAAATCGCAGACTGGACTAATGGTGCTGCGCGCATATTGGGTTTTATTGAGAAGAAGCTCCCTGAAAATGTGCTTAATAATGTTTCTTCTGCCACCGAGTTAATAGTTAATTCCATATCCAAGCTTAAAGAATCAATACACGCTCTTACTAAGAACGATTTAAAAAAAGCCCTTGCTGATTGTGAAGAGGTAGATAGAATTGAACATCAGGCAGACGATCAGAAAAAATCACTGATAGAGTCAATTATACACAGCAACCTTGACCCTACGAGCCTGCTTTTGTCATATCAGCTGGCGGAGTATCTTGAAGGTGTAACTGACAAGATAGAAGATGCGGCTGATTTTATTAAGGTTGTGGCTATAAAATCAAGATAAATGGTGAGGCAAGATATTGCATGAATAATAAATTATTAGTAACGGTTTTTATGGTTATTATTGTCCCAGGTATTTTGTATGCTGAGACACTCGTATTAAAATCCGGTAAAGAGATACCTTGCAAGGTGATAGAAAAGACTGCAGATTATGTAAAAGTTGAGTTTGAAGGCAAGGAGATTTATTACGAGAATAAGTATGTAAAAGAAATAAAAGATGATAATAACTTAAGGCAGCAGAGTAATATTAAAGAGCAATACCCAGAAGAAAACGACCCTATTTTAAAGAAGGCCCTTGAATATGGTTCACAAGGCAGGTTCTTGGATGCAAGAAAAGAATTGGAGAGGGCTTCAGCAGATAGTGATCCAAATATTAAAGGTGCGTTGGATATTCTTGATAGCTTAGATAAAAGAGAGATAAGCTCTGATTATGCCTTAAATCTTTTCAAGGGGTCGTATGCATTAATGCAGCAAGATTATCCTGCGGCTATAGCCAGCCTTGAGAAAATATTAAGCTTGTCCAAGGACGATATGGACGTTTATTATAACCTGGGGGTGGCGTATTATTATTCCGGCGATTTTAACAAGGCGATAGAATATCTGAATAAACTGCTTAAGTTAAATCCGGATGACTCCGAGACGCGTGGTCTTATCGGTAATGCCTATTACATGAATGGCCAGTATGATAAGGCAAAAGAGAATTTTATTATCGCCAGAGATTTATTCCGCAGGCAGGGCGATACATATTCCGCAGAAGAGGTTGAGAGTTTGCTAAATGAAATCTCCAAGAAAGATAAGTCTTCCTGATAGGCGCTGTCCACAGACCCAAAAACAAAGAATATTTATACTTCTGATTTTATTGGTGCTTGTTATTCTAGGGGAAGCCCCTTGTCAGCAGCAATGTAAGACGGCCGGTGAGGGGTTAAGTTTTGCTGCAAGCGGAGATTTCGCCGGTGCTAAAGAAATATTCAATGCGGCGCTTAAATGTAATGCCAAGGATGATACTTCCAGAAGCTCTCTTGAGCTGATAAATGATTTTGATACAAATAAAATAAATAGCGAATATGCTATTTCTTTGTTTAAATCCCTAGACTATTTCTATAAAGGCATGCATCAGGATGCTATTGCAGAATTAAGCGCGTCAATAAAGACTTACCCTGATTATCCGCGCGGATATAATATATTAGGGATGTTTTATGCGGTTTCAGGCAGAAATGACCTGGCCGAAGAATCTTTTCGTAAAGCAGTAGATATAGATTCTAATTACGCCAAGGCCTATTATAATCTGGCTTGTTTGTGCCAGGCTCAGAATAAGGCAGATGAGGCCGTGAAGTATTTCCAAAAGGCAGCCGATTTAAGCCGCGATTTGGGAGGGGCAAGTTATTCCGGCATAGCTTCTATTTATGCATCTTCAGGCAAGATAAAAGAGGCCTTAGAATATTATAATAAGGCCTCTGAATACGAGCCGTATAACCCGACGATCCAGTATCAATCCGGGCTGCTTTATCTTATGGAAGACGATTATGCCAATTCAAAGTACAGGCTGGAGAAGGCCGCCGTCTTGTACGAATTTAATAACGATCAAGAAGGCCTGGCAAGGGCACAGGCATATCTTATGAAAATAGATGAAATTAATAGTTTAGGTAATCAGCCGAGCCAATAGTGTTATGTTTAGAAAGATTGTATTTATTTTATATCTTGTATTATTTATCCACGCATATTCTTACGCTTTCCAATTTGAGAATTATGCCTGGGGTCAATCTATAGAAGAATCCAAGGAGTTGTTAAGAAAGTCAAACAAAGCCTTAGTTTATGCAGGCAGCGAGAAGATATCCTATAGAGATACTATTTCTGGCGAGCTTTCACAAGTAAATCTTTTCTTTACCTCTAAGAGTCAGCTGCTTTTTATGGTTCAGATATTGTTTGAAGAATATTCGGCAGCTGAAAAGTTCAGAGATATTTTGGCTAAAATACACGGCCGCCTATCAAAGAATCTTCTGATTTAGATAGGTATATATGGATTGATGATTCAGGGTGTGTAATTGGCTTAAGCTATGGTCAGGGCAAGGCCGAGCTTATTTATTCTGCAGGCGATTCCCCTCAGGATGGCACAAAAGCGGGGAGCGCAGCAGATTTCCTTAATTAGGCAGCATTATACCCTTGACCATGAATCTAGATATGCTAATATATAATTTTAGATTTTACATTCCTTTAGCTTTATATAGTATAGTTAATATATATGAAAAATAAGATTATAGCTTGGATTAAAGAACAGGTGAGGCAATCGGGAGCAAAAGGCATTGTTATGGGGCTTTCTGGCGGCATTGATTCTAGCGTAGTCGCTGCGCTAGTCAAGGAAGCGATCGGGGAGAAACGTCTTTTCGGGCTGTTCCTGCCTTGCCATAGCCACGGCCAGGACCTAGAGGACGCCAGGCTTATTGCAAGGAAGCTAAAGATAAAAACTAAATTAATCGATCTTTCTTCTGTTTATGATGGCCTACTGAAACTGTTGCCTGCAGCCGGTAGCTTAGCTAAAGCGAATCTAAAGCCCCGGCTTAGAATGATTACGTTGTATTATTTTGCCAATAAACTTAATTATCTGGTTTGCGGTACGGGGAATAAATCGGAACTAATGGCAGGATATTTTACTAAACACGGCGACGGGGCTACGGATTTATTACCTATAGGCGGCCTGTTAAAGAAGGATGTCAGGAAATTAGCAGTCGAGCTTAATATCCCCAAGCGCATAATTGATAAGGCGCCCAGTGCCGGTTTATGGATTGGCCAAACTGACGAAGACGAGATGGGGATTAGTTATACAGATCTGGATAATATATTGACTAGTATCGAGTGTGGGAGTAGGCTTAAAGATAGCAGTAAAGTGTGCAGGGTAAGGAAAATGATTGAAAAATCCGGGCATAAGCGGCAGGGGCCAAAAGTTTTTTATCTTAAAAAAGGGGGCTAAGTATGGATCAGATATTGGAAATATTGGAGAAAGACGCGCGCAGGACTCCCGAGGAAATATCCAAGATGATTAGAAAAAAGCCACAGGTTATCAGGGGCATGATAAAGAAGTATGAAAAAGATGGGGTTATTTTAAGATATAAGACGGTATTGAATAAAGATTTAGTCAGGGAAAATGATTCAGGGGTAAGGGCACTTATCGAGGTTAATATTACCCCGCAGAAGGATTTAGGTTTTGACCGTATAGCCGAAAGGATTTATTCATTTCCGGAAGTTTCCAGTTGCTATCTTATTTCCGGTACATATGATTTGCTCCTTATTGTGGAAGGCAAGGACCTGCATACCGTTGCCAGATTTGTCGCAGAAAAGTTAGCTCCGCTTGAGAATGTGCGCGGAACCGCCACCCATTTTTTGCTTAAGAAATACAAAGAAGACGGCGTAATTCTAAAACATAAAGAAGAAAACAAGAGGATTGCAATATCATATTAAGTCTTAAATCTTAAGACCATAAACTCTAAGCTCTAAGCTTTTATTTTGTGTTTTGGATTCTTGCTTGCCGGCAGGCAGGTGTTTAGGATTTAGTGTTTAAAATTTAAAGTTCTGCCATGAAAACTATTATTGCTAAAAAAGTACAGGATATGCAACCATCCGGCATCAGGGCATTTTTTGACCTGGTGCTTGGGATGAAGGATGTAATCTCTCTGGGCGTAGGCGAGCCGGATTTTGTGACCCCCTGGGCGGTACGCGAGGCAGGTATATCATCTTTAGAAGAAGGGTTCACAAGCTATACTTCTAACAAAGGGCTCTATAAGTTAAGGTTAGGTATCAGTCGTTCTTTAAGGAATCGCTATGATATTGAATATTGCCCCGATGAAGAGATTCTAATAACGGTAGGGGTAAGTGAGGCGGTAGATTTGGCTTTGCGTTCCATTATCAACCCTAAAGACAAGGTGCTCGTGCCGACTCCCAGCTATGTATCTTATGGCCCAATGACGGAGCTTACCGGGGGAGAGGCAGTTTATATTGATACAAGAAGCACGCATTTTAAGCTGACCCCGAAATTGCTTAATAAGTATGTGCATCTTAGGCCTAAGGCAATTATATTTAATTATCCGGTCAATCCTACTGGTGTTTCTTATACAAGAGCCGAGCTTAAGGAAATAAATAAAGTTTTACTTAAGCACAAAATATTTTGTATTACCGATGAGGTATATGCAGACTTGACCTATGATTTTGAACATACTCCTTTTGTTACTTTGCCGGGAGCAAAAGATAACACCTTATATTTAAACGGTTTTTCTAAATCTTATGCTATGACAGGATGGCGCGTAGGCTATGCCTGCGGCCCCAAAGAGATAATTGCGGCTATGACTAAGATACATCAGTATACAATAATGTGTGTTTCCATAACTTCGCAGATGGCAGCATCTGAAGCAATACATATAGGCAAAAAGTCGGTTGAGGAGATGAAGCGGGAGTATAAACGCAGACGTGAATTTATTGTAGATGGGCTTTGTCGCATAGGATTATCTTGTAAAAAACCGCAAGGCGCGTTTTACGCTTTCCCCTCGATAAAGAGCACCGGGCTATCCTCTCTGGAATTCGCTAAAAGACTTTTAAACAAAGAAAAAGTTGCGCTTGTCCCGGGGACTGCTTTTGGCCAGAATTATGATGATTACGTGCGTATCTCTTATGCTTCGAGTTTCGAGAATCTTAAAGAAGCTTTATTGCGCATAGAGAGGTTTATAAAAAGTACCTGATAGGAGCCGGCGGGACTGTTTCCTGGTATTTATTATGTCTAAAGATAAAAAAAATTCAGATTACAAAGTTTATATGAAGCAAATCGAAGCGCTTGCAAAGGTCGCAAGCCTCATTACTTCCGGTATGTATGTAGAAGAACTTTTGCGTTTGATTGTCAATGTTACGGCAGAAGTTATGAATTCTAAGATTTCGTCTTTGATGCTTTTAGATCCTGATAAAAAGGAATTGGTAATCAGGGCTACGCAATCGATATCAGAGGCTTATAATAAAAAGCCTAATATAAAAGTCGGCGATGGTATCGCCGGCATAGTGGCGAAAGAAAAGAAGCCGCTGTGTGTTTTAGACGTTAGAAAAGATCCGCGCTATATGAACAGGGATATAGCCATAAAGGAAGGGTTGTATTCTTTAGCGAGCGTGCCTATGATAGTAAAGGGAAGACTCAAAGGGGTTATTAATTGTTATACTTCTAAGAAGCATGAGTTTACCAAGGGTGAATTAGCTATACTTACTGCTTTGGCAAGTCAGGCAGCAGTGGCTATTGAGAATGCCGAGTTGGATGTGAGGGCGCGTACAGCCGAAGAGGCCCTTACCAGCCGTAAGATAATTGAGCGCGCAAAGGAAATTATAGCCCAGGAAACAAACATCCTTCCTTCTGAGGCGTACCGCTTGATACAGAAACAGAGCATGGACAAGCGTAAAACTATGCGTGAGATTGCCGAAGCTATTATATTAGCTAAAGATGTAACTAATAAAAGTATTTAGAAAGACCTTGACAGGTTGTTGATTTGTGGTATATTCCTTTTAATTGGTGAGTACGAAGACGTCTTACCTTGGAACAAGGGAGACGTCTTTTTATTTTTATAAATAGTGCCTAAAAATTAGGCACAAAATGGCGCAGGAACGATGAAGATATTAAAGAAACAAGTATTGGTTGATTATCACGGGGTAAGGATTGTTAAATTAGAGATTAGTTCTGTAGAAATAGCAAAGAAGGCTCAAGCAGGACAGTTTATAGCCTTGATGGTTTGCGAGGAAGGCGAAAGGATACCCTTAACCGTAGTAGATAAAGATGAATCCCGGGGTAGTTTTACGTTGATTTTTCAAGAGGCAGGCTATACTACCGGCCTTCTGGGTCAGCTTGAAGAGGGGGACAGCCTCTATTCTTTAGTAGGTCCTTTGGGACATCCTACAGAAATAAAGAAATATTCTAAAGTATTTTTGGTCGGAGGCGGTGTGGGCATTGCTGAAATTTATCCGGTAGCCAGGTCTTTTAAGAAAGCGGGTGTCCCTGCGGTTTCTATTATTGGTTCCCGTAACAAGGATTTATTAATATTGGAGAAAGAGTTAAAAGAGGCTTCCGATAAATTATTTGTTACCACTGACGACGGGTCATATTCCCGTAAGGGCTTTGTTACCGAAGTGTTGAAAGAAGCTTTGAGCTCTGAGGTTTACGATGCGAGTTCGGGATTAGTTTATGCTGTTGGCCCTATATCGATGATGAGGAGCGTAGCTAAAGTTACCAGAGATTTTAATATCAAAACTTATGTTTCTCTGAATGCCTTAATGGTGGATGCTACGGGTATGTGCGGATGCTGTAGGGTTACCGTAGGGGGAGAATTGAAATTCTCTTGCGTGGACGGTCCTGACTTTGATGCGCATCTAGTAGATTGGGATGAATTAATCAAGAGAAATAAGATCTATGAACAAAAAGAAAAGCATATCTGTAATTTAAGTAAATTATAGCACAAAATGAGAAAAGAACCGGTAAGAGTAAAAGAATTGGAAGCGCAGGTCAGGTCGGCAGACTTCATGGAAGTAGTTGCTGGTTATAGCGAAGAGGAAGCGTTGCTTGAGGCATCGCGTTGTCTACAATGTAAAAATCCGGTTTGTATTTCAGGTTGTCCTGTTAACATCAATATCAAGCAGTTTATTGGTTATATTAATAAGAAAGATTATAAGAACGCGTATCTTACCATCAGAGAAAAGAACGATTTTCCTTCTATCTGCGGGAGGGTTTGTCCTGCGGAATATCAGTGTCGCAAGGCTTGCGTTTTGACTAAAAAAGGCGCGCCCTTCGCATCTCAAGAAGCAATTAATATCCATTTTCTGGAAAGATTTGTAGGCGATTACGGCGCAAAGAACAAGCTTGAGGTTCCCGTAGAAAAAGATGAAAAACTTTCTAAATTTAAGGTGGCGGTAGTTGGTTCCGGGCCTGCGGGTCTTTGTTGTGCAGGAGAGCTTGCTAGACGCGGTATAAGAGTAGTTATCTTTGAGAGCTTGCATAAGGCCGGAGGGGTTTTGAGGTATGGTATACCTCCTTTTAGGCTACCGCGCGATATCTTGGATTACGAGATAAATTATTTGAAAAAACTGGGGGTAGAGATTATCCCCAATTTCATTATAGGTAAAGCTTTGACCTTGGATGATATTTTTTCGCAAGGTTTCTCTGCCATATTTCTAGGTTTAGGCGCGGGAGTGCCTTCCTTTTTGGGTATCCCCGGAGAGAACTTTTGCAATATATATTCAGCTAATGAATTTTTGACCCGGGTTAATTTGATGTCCGCATATAAATTCCCAAAGTTTCATACTCCGGTGAACATAGGCAAACATGTGGTTATAATCGGCGGGGGGAATACGGCGATGGATGCAGCTAGAGCTGCTTTACGTATTCAGAAGATGTCTGGCATGGACGCAGATACAACTGTAGTATATCGCAGGAGTGAGGTTGAAATGCCGGCGCGCAGACTGGAAATAGAGCATGCTAAGGAAGAAGGAGTAAAGTTTGATTTTCTTATTCAGCCATTAGGTTTTACCGGAGATGCTGCAGGGTTCGTGAAAAAGATGAAGTGCCTAAGGTGCAGGCTTGGTGAGCCGGATTCCTCAGGCAGAAGAAGGCCGGTTCCTATAGAAAATAGTGAATTTGAGATTGATTCTGATATGGCGGTTATTGCAGTGGGTTTAGCTGCTAATCAGATTCTTACCAGCGTAACTCCAAGTATTAAAACTGATAAATATAAAGATGTAGTTGTTAATCCTGATACTATGGAGACTTCTGTCAGCGGGGTTTTTGCGGGCGGAGATATTGTGGGTGGTGAAGGTACAGTTATCGAGGCTATGGGGATGAGCAAGAAGGCTTCCAAGGCAATAATTGATTATCTTTCAGAGTTAAAGTAGTACGGTATAGGGCGGCAGCGTTGGCCGCCAGAACAATGTTAGTTATTCTGTTTTGCTCCTTAGAGCTTGATAGGGGTTAGAGCTACGTAGCAATTGCTTCGAAGCTCTATCGTAAGATAGCAGGGCTAAGGGCGCAGAGAAAAGGAGGATTTAATGTCAAAGAGAATTGATAATTTTATGGATGCAGTTGTCGCTAAAAATCCCGGCGAACAGGAGTTCCATCAGGCAGTGCGCGAGGTCATTGAGTCTGTTATGCCTTATATTGAAAAAAACCCAAAATATGAAAAGGCAAAGATTCTTGAACGTATGGTTGAGCCTGAAAGGACAATAATTTTTCGCGTTCCTTGGATAGATGATAAAGGCGAGGTTCAGGTAAACCGAGGTTATCGTATTGAAATGAACAGCGCTATAGGGCCTTATAAGGGCGGCTTGAGGTTTCATCCTAGCGTTAATCTGGGCATACTAAAATTTTTAGCTTTCGAACAGGTGTTTAAGAACAGTTTGACTACTTTACCTATGGGTGGGGGTAAGGGAGGTTCCGATTTTGACCCTAAAGGCAAGTCTGATAACGAGGTTATGCGTTTTTGCCAGAGTTTTATGATTGAATTGTCTAAATATATAGGGCCTAATACCGATGTTCCTGCCGGTGATATCGGCGTGGGCGGAAGAGAAATAGGCTTTTTGTTTGGGCAGTATAAACGCCTGCGTAATGAATTTACCGGAGTCTTAACCGGCAAAGGCCTGAATTGGGGCGGTAGCTTAATCCGTCCTGAAGCAACCGGTTACGGCTGTGTGTATTTTGTTCAAGAAATGCTCAAGACAAGGGGCGAGTCATTAAAAGGCAAAGTTTGTGCGGTTTCCGGTTCTGGCAATGTTGCGCAATATACAGCCGAGAAATTAATTCAACTGGGGGCGAAGGTGGTGACGATGTCGGATTCTAACGGGTTTATTCATGACGAAGGCGGCATCGATACCAAAGAATTAACTTGTATCATGCATCTTAAGAATGTTAAGCGTGGGCGCGTTAAGGATTGTATGAGTGATTTTAAATGCAAATATTACGAGAATAAACGTCCGTGGAGCATTAAGTGCGATATCGCTTTCCCCAGCGCGACCCAGAATGAGATTGATGAGAAGGATGCCAAGGAATTGGTTAAAAACGGTTGTATCGCGGTAGGTGAAGGGGCGAATATGCCCAGTACCCCTGAAGCTGTGGAAGTATTCCAGAAAGCAAAGATACTTTACGCTCCTGGAAAGGCCTCAAATGCCGGAGGCGTAGCTACCTCCGGTCTTGAAATGAGCCAGAATAGCATGAGGCTTTCTTGGTCGAGAGAAGATGTAGATAAGAAGCTTCATGACATAATGGTAGCTATACATGAACAGTGTGTTAAATATGGCAAGGATGGCAGTTACGTTGATTATGTTAAGGGAGCCAATATTGCCGGTTTTGTCAAGGTTGCCGATTCCATGTTGGATCAGGGGTTGGTTTAAATTTAGATAACAACATACTTGACAAGGCTCTAATAGTATGTTATTCTTTTCTTAACAATTTAAAAGAGCACAAGGTTGTGCTTAAGATAAAGGACAAAGGCGTTATATAACAATATAACGCCTTTTTCTTTTTTATCCTATTCTATGTGAGAATAATTTTATAAAAGTAAGCCCTTCATGCCCGGTCACTTAGAGGGAGAACGGGGTTTTACTTTTTATGTAAACAATGGCGTTTTATGCCGTAATCCGGCATAGAACGCCTTTTTATTTTTTAGCCATGCAAAATTCATTTAATGAACAAATAAAGGCCCTTTCTAAAATCAGTAAGGCGATTACTTCAGATTTCTATCTGGAGGATATATTGCGTCTGATTGTTACAGTTACGGCAGAAGTTTTAGATTCTAATATTTGTTCTTTGATGCTTATTGATGAGAAAACTGGTGAATTAATTGTCCGGGCTACTCAGAGCGTAAGCGAAGAATACAATAAGAAGATGCCTCTTAAGGTTGGTGAAGGCATTGCCGGCAAGGCGGTTGAACATAATAAGGCAATAGCAGTAAAGGATGTTACTAAAGAAAAAGAATATAAACATAAAGATGTCGCCAGAAAAGAAGGGCTCGTATCTTTGTTATGTGTCCCCATGTCGGTAAAGGGTAAAACAATCGGAGTAATTAATTGTTATACCGCCAAAGCACATAATTTCAGCGATACAGAGATAGAGATATTGACTACTATTGCCAATCAGGCGGCAGTAGCTATTGAGAATACCGAGCTTATGGTTAAAAGCAGGGTTATCCAGGAAGAACTGGAGACTCGCAAGAGGATTGAGCGCGCCAAAGGTGTTTTAATGCGTGATGAAAAACTCACTGAGGAACAGGCGTATTTAAAGATCCGTAAATATAGTATGGATAATCGTAAAAGCATGCGTGAAGTGGCGGAAGCGATTATCTTGGCAGCAGATATGAAGCAATTAATCAGGAGCTAAGTAGCTCTTTTTGCTGGTTATGAGGTTAATTGTCTTAATCCAGGGTTGGGTTAAGCTAAATGGCCAGCGACGTGTATAACAAAAGAAGGGAGGCAAGGTTATATGAATCTTAGTAGGCCGAATGCGAATGATGCAACTGGTACGTTTAACCGCTCAAAAAATGTGGTTCCGGGTTCAGGTATTTGTTCCCGTTGTGTAGACGGCTGCAAGGGTAATTGTGAGATTTTTAAGGCAAGCTTCAGGGGCAGGGAAGTTATTTATCCGGGGCCTTTTGGTGATATAACCGCGGGTGCGGATAAAAATTATCCTGTCGATTATTCTCATTTTAATATCCAGGGCTATGCTTTAGGCGCTAAAGGTTTAAGTGAAGGTAGCGACGGTAACCCGGATAATACAAAATTCCCGGATGTGGATACTACGACAGAATACGGGTGGAGCTCTAAAGTTAAAATGGAAGTTCCTATATTTACCGGGGCTTTGGGTTCTACAGAGATTGCGCGTAAAAATTGGGAGCATTTTGCTGTAGGGGCTGGTATATCAGGAATAACTTTGGTTTGCGGAGAAAATGTCTGTGGTATTGACCCCGGGCTTGAGCTTGATAGTAAAGGAAAAATTAAGAATTCTCCTGAGATGGATCGTCGCATAGAAATATACAGGAGATTCCATAGGGGTTTTGGAGAGATCCTGGTGCAGATGAACGTAGAGGATACGCGTTTGGGAGTAGCTGAATATGTCCGTACAAAACATAAGTTAGAGACCATTGAGCTTAAATGGGGGCAAGGGGCTAAATGTATCGGAGGCGAAATAAAAGTCCGTAGCCTCGAACGGGCGCTGGAATTAAAGAAGCGGGGTTATATTGTTACTCCGGACCCGGGCTCAGAGGTTGTGCAGAAGGCGTTTAAAGATGGAGCGATTAAGGAATTTGAAAGGCATTCGCGCTTAGGTTTTGTCTCTGAAGAGGCATTCTTGGCGGAAATCAAACGCCTTAGAGATTTAGGTTTTAAGAGAATAACGCTTAAGACGGGGGCTTATTCTATGCGTGAATTGGCCATGGCTATCAAGTATTCTAGCCTTGCCGGGATTGATCTTCTGACTATTGACGGGGCGCCGGGAGGAACGGGTATGAGTCCGTGGCGGATGATGCAAGAGTGGGGCATCCCTACTTTTTATCTTGAAGCTTTGGCTTACGAGTTTTGTGATAAATTATCTAAGAAAGGCTTACGTGTGCCTGATATCGCGATAGCCGGAGGGTTCTCAAGCGAAGACCATGTGTTTAAAGTAATTGCCATGGGCTCTCCTTATGTAAAGGCAGTTTGCATGGGCCGGGCGTTGATGATTCCGGGTATGGTAGGCAAAAATATAGGACTTTGGATTAAGGAAGGCGATGTCCCCGTTACAATTTCTTCATATGGGCACACGGAAAAAGAGATATTTGTCTGTTATGAAGAGCTTATCGAGAAATATGGTAACGAGATGAAGGATATCCCCCTTGGTGCCATAGGTATATATTCTTTTGTCCAAAAAATAAAGGTTGGGTTGCAGCAACTTATGGCTGGCAGCAGGAATTTCCGGATAAGCACTATCTCCCGCAATGACCTCATGAGTTTGACCGAAGATGCGGCTAAGGTATCAGGAATTCCTTATGTGATGGATGCTTATCGCAGCGAAGCGGAGTCGATACTAAACGGGGAATCCGATGTAAGACCAGAAAGAGGTTTTGATCGGCAGCGCTTTAGCGTATCCGCAAGGAGGTAAGCATGGATAACAAAGGGTTATGTATCAATTGTGCTCACGATAAAACTTGCAGCTTTGTAAGATTTCCTTTGATTTTGCAGTGTGAAGAATTTGATATCGCTTCTGTTAGCACGGCAGAGCAAAAGTTGCAAAGTTTGAAAAAGAGCGCGCAGTATAAACCAGCTACAGAGCAAGAATATACTGTAGAATAACATTTGTTGCATTGCCAGGTGATTTATGGCTGGCCATGGGGCGTAACACTTGCCCCATGGCTATTTTGATTAACTTAATCTTGACAAAACCCTCTGATATGGTAAAATAACTATACATAGGAGCAGTAGCAAGACAGAGAAGTCTTTTAGTAGAGCAAATGCTACTAAAAGACTTTTTTTATTTTTTAGCTGGTTTTCTAATGAATACACAAATATCGTTGTCTTATCTTATCTTTGTACCATTGTTTGGAGCGTTAAGCTTGCCTTTGTTAGGGAAAATTTCAGCTTACCTTAGGAATTCATTAGCTTTAGTTCTTACGCTCGTCCCACTGGTTATTTCTGTCTTGTTATGGCCTCATGTTTCTTCCGGCGGAGTTATCATCTCAAATATTACCCTGCCTTTGGGTTTTAATCTTAACTTGCAAGCAGATGCCTTGGCAGTTTTTATGGCCTCTGTCTCATCATTTATAAGCGCGTTAATAGTTGTATATTCATTTTCTTATATCAGCCATTACAGGAATCAAAATGAATACTATTTTTTTGTTGTCTTATTTGTCGCCGCGATGGCAGGGCTTGTTTATTCTGCAAATTTGATTTTCTTGTATATATTTTGGGAGATTACCGCTATTGCCAGCTGGCGCCTGATAGGTTTCTTTAGAAATAAAGAGTATGTTTTAAAAGCGGACAAGGCTTTTATGATTACTGTCTTTGGCGCTCTCTTGATGCTTTTGGGTTTTATCATGATATATACACAAACGGGGTCTTTTGATATTCCGGCTATAAAGGAGGCGATAAAGGCAAAACCTTTATCGGGCTTGGTTATTGTGTTAATACTGGCGGGGATATTGTCTAAATCTGCTACTTTGCCGTTTCAGACCTGGCTTCCTGATGCCGGTATTGCGCCATCTCCTGTGACTGCGCTTTTGCATGCCGCGGTTTTAGTTAAAATAGGTGTTTATGTATTCGCACGTTTATTCGTAGTTAATTTTCCCCTTATTGATTCCTGGTCTAATGTTGTCTTGCTGATAGCTGCCGCAAGCACTTTAATATCTGCCGGGTGCGCTTTTATTGAGTCTGATTTAAAGCGCATCATCGCTTATTCTACTATAAGCCAGATAGGTTTTATTTTCTTAGGGTTTGCATCAGGCACTTCGATAGGTATCTTCGGAGGCCTATTGTATATTCTTATACATGGTTTAGGCAAGGCGGGGCTTTTCTTATGCGCGGGAGTTATAGAGCAGAATTGCGGGACTAAAGATATAAATAAACTCGGGGGGCTGGCAAAGACTATGCCTTTTACCGCAGCTGCTTTTTTAATTTGTGCTTTTTCGATAATGGGCGTGCCTCCCACGGGAGGTTTTTTTAGTAAATATATGGTACTTGCAGGGGCTTTTACCGGAGGACATTATTTAGTTGCTTGGGTTTTCCTTGTTTGTGCGGTTTTTACCGTACTGTATCTTTTGAGAGTATTTTGTGCTGTATTCTTAGGCGGGCTCAAGATAAATGCTGGAGAGGGCACGCGCTCAATGGTATCTTGCATTGTTATATTGGCGGTATTGTCCATAGCTGCAGGGGTATTTATGGGGTATTTATCCGTTCCGCTAGATGATATAACTAAACAAATGCTAGCATTAAAATGACACAAACTATATTATTACCTATAATTCTTTTGCCTGCTGTTTTAGGTGGCTTATTGTTTCTGCTGCCGCTTAGGGCATCTAGAATTGCATTTTTGCTGTCTTCTTTAGTTAACGCAATCTTAGCATTCTCTCTCTTTGGCAAACAGGCAGATTATATTGTCCCCTGGGCAGGTTTTGGGTTGGATTTTTCTCTGAGACTATATCAGTTCAGCGGTTTTATTCTGGCTGCATGCGCTTTCTTTGGACTATTAATAGCTGTCTACTCGTTTAAGTTTATGTCGGATAGACACAATCAGAAACAGTTCTATGCCTGTTTATTGTTGTCGCTTTCTTTTGTTAATGGGGCAGTCTTAGCCGACAATCTGGCATTATTATTGTTTTTCTGGGAAGCCCTGTTGATTACGATGTTCGTTATGATTAATGCAGGCTCTGATCACGCATATCATACCGCCAAGAAGGCATTTATTATCGTAGGTTTTTCGGATATCTGTCTTATGGCCGGGGTGATTCTTGCAGGTATTTTAGGCGGGACGCTTAATATCGCCGGTATGCATTTATCTTGTAGTGGATTATCTAACTTAGCTTTTATTTTGCTTATCATTGGAGCTCTTGCTAAGGCAGGCTCTATGCCGTTTCACACCTGGATACCGAATGCAGCCGTTGATTCCCCGCTGCCATTTATGGCTTTTTTCCCTGCAGCTATTGAGAAATTGCTGGGGATATATTTTTTAAGCCGCATATGTTTGGATATTTTTAAACTTGAAGCTTCATCAGCCATGAGTACGCTTTTGATGGCTGTGGGGGCTTTTACGATAATACTGGCTGTTATGATGGCATTAATTCAGAAGGATTACAAGAGGCTGCTTTCTTATCATGCTATAAGTCAGGTTGGATATATGGTTTTGGGTATAGGCACTTGTCTGCCCGTGGGGATAGTGGGTGGTATCTTTCATATGATTAATCATGCCTTGTATAAGAGCTGCCTTTTTCTTACTGCTGGTTCGGTTGAAAAGCAGACTGGTACAACCGAGCTTAGTGTCTTAGGGGGCTTATGGCGTAAGATGCCGGTTACTTTCATTTGTTTTACGGTCGCCGCGCTCTCTATTTCCGGAGTTTTCCCTTTTAATGGCTTCTTTTCCAAGGAGCTCATATACGATGCTGCTTTAGAGAGAGGATTAGTTTTTTACATTGCGGCTATTCTAGGTTCATTCTTTACAGCGATTTCTTTCTTAAAGTTAGGGCATGCTGTGTTTATAGGTAGAAGCCGTAAAGATTATCCGCAGCTGAAAGAAGCCCCGTATTTGATGCTTTTGCCTATGATCGCGATTGCTTTAATTTGTATCATATTTGGCGTATTTAATTACCTGCCTCTTAGGAACTTAATACAGCCTATTATAGCAGACAGGCTTATGGGGCATGATTATAGCGGTATGCCGCATAATATTATAATTATTGCTATAACCTTGATAGCATTATTAGGTGCTTTTATGCACCATATTTTTGCTGTACGTATAATGGGCAGCCCGCTTAAAGCAGCAGATGATATATATCATGCTCCTGTTATCAGGCGTGTATATAATTGGGCTGAAAGAGGTTTCTTTGATCCGTATATTATAGGTATGAAACTAATTGATAAATTGTCTATGTTTTTGATGTCTTTAGACCGTTTAATAGATTGGTTTCTGGGAGATTTTTGTGTTAGTCTCTCAAATAGAACCTCCCTGTTAATCAGGCAGCTTCATTCGGGTTATTACGTTATTTATATTATCTGGTCGCTTATAGGAGCAGCATTCGTTGTGGTTTTTGCGATAAGATAAGGGAATAAAAAAGAAAGGTTTCTAGAGTGCCGTCATTTTTCATTTTAGTCCCGTTTTTCTTGCTGGTATTTATTAATATACCGTTCAGGAATATTTCTAAATATTGTTATTTTTGGGCGCCGGCGTTTTTATTTTTACTCCAGGCATGTCTTGTTATTCTGAATCCTTTGTTGTTCTGGAGTGTTTATCCTGACCCGTTCGGAGCATTCTTTTCTTTTGGTTTGTCAGTGGATAAGCTTAGCCTTATTGCTTTATTTTGCATAGGCCTTGTAGCATTGATATCAATAATGGTAGGTAAGGCGACCATAGAAGATACACGCAGGAGGTTTTATTTTGTAAATTTAATATTAATCTGTGTTATGGGCATGAATGCGGCCGTTCTATCAACCGATATATTTTCCTTGTATGTATTTATTGAAATAACCGCTTTGTCATCTTTTTTGCTGATTGGTATCTTCCGGGATAAATTCGGCATAGAAGCAGCTTTTAAATATATGATACTTTCTTCTATCGCCACGGTATTTATGCTTTCTTCTATCGGGTTATTTATTCTTATGGCAGGAGGGACGTCATTTACCGCAATATATGGGGCTTTTGCTGGAGGAACAGCTAATTTTCTTCTGCAGCTTGCGGTGGTATTATTTGTCTGCGGGCTTCTTATTAAATCTGGGGTTATCCCGTTCCACGGTTGGCTTCCGGATGCTTATGCGGCTAGTCCCGCTGCCGCTTCAATACTGTTGGCTGGGATTGTGACAAAGATATGCGGAGTTTATGTATTGTTGCGTCTTTTTATTTCTGTTTTCTCTGTTTACCCTGGACTAAAAGAAGCGATTATGATTTTGGGTTTGGTTTCGATTTTTGTCGGCGCATTTGCCGCCATTACCCAGAATAATCTAAAGCGTATGTTGTCCTACTCGAGCATAAGTCAGGTAGGCTATATTATCTTAGCCTTAGGATGCGCAACCCCGCTTGCGTTTTGCGGAGCAATCTTTCATTTTCTAAATCATGCCATATTCAAATCGCTTCTTTTTGTTAATGCTGCGGCTATTGAGAAGGCAACAGGCATGATAGATATAGATAAAATAGGCAGTAAAGCAGTATCGATGCGTCTTACCGGATTCACAAGTTTATTTGGTTTCTTTTCTGCTGCAGGCATTCCGCCTTTTGCCGGATTCTGGAGCAAGCTTGTTATTATTATTGCGCTATTAGCATCCGGCAAGGTACTTTATGCAGGCGCTGCCATAGTTGCCAGCATATTAACAGTGGCATATTTTCTTTATTTGGAAAGGGGACTTTTCTTCAGGAGCGATGACAAAGCCGAACCCCAGTCTTTAAATAAAGTTTCTTTTAATCTCATTTTCCCCCAGGTCCTACTGGCCCTGATTACTATTGGTATGGGATTAGGTTTTCCTTTTATATTTAATACCTGGATATTGCCTCTGGAGGGCCTGGTGCGATGAGCGAGCTTCAATTAGATATGGTTTTATTATTTACATTGCTTATATCCGCGTTATGGACAGTTATGACCGTCAGGCTTATCAGGGCTATAGTAGGGCTGGCCCTAACCAGCGCCGTACTTTCCATGATAATGTATAGGCTTTCATCGCCTTTGGCGGCTGTCTTTGAATTATCGGTTTGTGCGGGATTGATTTCTGTAATATTTGTTACTACTGTTAGCTTTACGCAGCGCGTAAGTAAGGAACGTTTGATTGCGCGCCGCAAGGAAAGATTTATGAAATTCTGGTATCTGCCTTTTATTCTCGTGGCAGGAGCGTTGGTATTAGTTTATTACACAAAAATACCTAAGAACATCGCTGTGCACCCTAAGGTTGATATGGATGTACGTAATATGCTCTGGAATATAAGGCACCTTGATTTGCTAGGGCAGATTATACTGCTTCTAACAGGTTCGATAGGAGTTGTAGTTTTGTTTAAGGAGTTCAAAGATGATAAGTCTTGAGTCGGCGTATCTTTTCTGGTATTTCAGCATTTTTATAATACTTTTATTTATAATTGGTGTTTACTGTATTCTGGCCAGCTTTAATTTAATCAGGGCTTTAATTGGTCTTGAGATATTAATTAAGGCTGCTACGCTGTTAATAATCTTATCCGGGCATATAAGCGGCAGGGAAGATTTGGCTCAAGCGGTAGTTATTACACTTATAGTTATCGAGGTTGTAGTTATGGTGGTCGCGGGTGGTATTGCCCTATGGGCATTTCGTCATAATAAGACGATTGACCCCAGAAAACTTACAAATTTAAAAGGCTGAGACTATGTTTAAGGATATTTTGATTACTCCACCAGCAGTATTCCTTATTATTTTCATTGTGATGGTACTATTAGCGCGCATCTTATCTGCTTTAGCGTTTCACAGAAAGGTTCCTTCCAAAGAATCAAAGAAGGCATATGCCTGCGGAGAGGATTTTAAAGAACATCTAATCCAGCCTGATTACAGCCAGTTTTTTCCTTTCGCGTTTTTCTTTACCATACTTCATGTTGTGGCTTTAGTCATAGCTACCGTACCCATGGAAAGCCTTGAGACTTTTGCTATCGCAGTTGTGTATATTATCGGGGCGGTTATAGGTTTATCCATACTTTTGAGGAGATAATTGATGGGGTTAGTAAAGAAAGTAGTTCTGTGGTCACAGACTAAATCTCCGTGGGTTTTGCATTTTAACACCGGAGCGTGCAATGCCTGCGATATAGAAATTGTTGCCGCCTTGACTCCGCGGTATGATTTGGAGCGTTTTGGCGTGCAGCTTAAAGGTACCCCCAGGCATGCAGATATCTTATTATGTTCAGGTCCGGTTACAAAACAAATCGAATGCCGCCTGAAGAGAATTTATGAGCAGATGCCTGAGCCAAAATTTGTAGTAGCTGTGGGTACTTGTGCTTGTTCCGGAGGGGTGTTCAACGGCTGTTATAATGTTGACGGCGGTATTAATAAGGTAATTCCGGTTTCAGCCTATATACCCGGATGTCCTGCCAGTCCCAAGGCAATTATTGACGGAGTAGTTAAGCTTTTAGCAAGCGTCAAAGATTAAACTTTCTTTAAAGGATAGAAAACGATGCAGGAAGATATTATTAAGGATAAGCTGGAATCAAGATTTAGTTATCTCAAGGGCGCTGTTTCTGTCTCCAGAATTTCACGTCTATCTATTGAACTAAAGAAAGAAAACCTTAATGAGGTTTTAGATTATTTGATTCATGAGTTTGGATTTAAAAAGCTTTCTACGATTACCGGGATTGATTTAGGTGATAACTTAGAGTTAATTTATCACTTAGATGGAGGAGGGAGCTTGATCATCAATGTAAAGGTTCGTCTAGAGAGGGATAACCCCCGCATTAATACGGTAATCCCGTATTTTTTGAATGCTGATACATACGAACGCGAGCTCGTGGATTTATTAGGCGTTAATGTAGATGGTTTGCCTAAGGGTAACCGTTATCCGCTCCCGGATAACTGGCCGCAGGGGCAGCATCCTTTACGTAAAGATTGGCCGGGCAAGATTAGCCAAGGAGGTGTTTAAAATGCATGATTCTGGTGAAGTAAAGATTCCTATCGGTCCTCAGCATCCGTCTTTGAAAGAGCCAGAGAGCTTCTTGATAACTTTGCGAGGAGAGAAAATTACGGCTTCCAGTATAAGATTAGGATATAACCATCGTGGCATAGAGAAGGCATGCGAACAGAGGAGCTATACCCAGGCGTTGTATTTGGTTGAACGTATCTGCGGGATATGTTCCCATTCGCACGCAACCTGTTTTGTCCATGCCGTAGAAGAAATCGCCGCCTTAGATGTTCCTAAAAGAGCAAAGTATATACGTACTTTAATCTCGGAGCTGGAGAGAATCCACAGCCACCTTCTCTGGTTAGGTGTAGCAGGGCATGAGATAGGGTTTGATACGCTGCTTATGTATACCTGGAGGGATCGCGAGATAGTAATGGATATATTAGCGCTTTTAAGCGGCAATCGTGTAAATTACGGAATGAATACTATAGGCGGAGTAAGGCGTGATATATCAAAAGAACAGATAGACGAGGTAGTCAAGGGCATCAAGATTTTAGAAGAACGCACGAAATATTATATAGATTTAGCTAAGGGTGAGACTACGCTTGCAAAGAGGCTTTCAGGAGTAGGTATTTTATCTAAGGATGATGCATTGAAGTTAGGGGCAGTTGGTCCGGTAGCCAGGGCATCTGGCATAAAATGCGATGTGAGAAAAGATGACCCTTATTCTATATATCCGGAACTTGATTTTGAAGTTGTCACAAGTGATTGCTCTGATGTGTACGGACGTACCCTTGTGCGTTTAGGCGAACTTATGCAATCTTATAGTATGATACAGCAGATTCTTAAGAAAATTCCTGATGGACCGCTTGTTGTGAAGGCGCCGCGTAAAATACCTGCTGGAGAGGCAGTCAGCCGGTATGAGGCTCCGCGCGGAGAAGATTTTCATTATGTAAAATCAAATGGTACGGAGAAACCCGAAAGGGTTAAGGTCCGCGCTCCTACCTTAGCCAATATTCAGGCAGTTTCGCGTATGCTTGAAGACAGGTATTTAGCGGATATGCCTATAGTTGTGGCGGCAATAGATCCATGTTTTTCCTGTACAGATAGACTTATTTCTTTGCGCCATGGGCAAAAAGGCAGCAGAGAAGTATTGAGCTGGGAGGCGTTGCGCTTAAGGAGCATAGAGTGGTACAAAAAAAGAGGAATAGATTTTTCAAAGATAAGCCAGAGGTTTTCAAATAAATTGGCAATAAGATAAATATGGCAAAGATTATTTTACAAATCCTTATCTTTCCCGGTTTCCTTTTTCTTTTTATGTTCGGGCTTTTCGCCGAATACCTGGATCGCAAGCTTTATGCCCGTTTTCAGAATAGAATTGGTCCACCGTGGTTTCAGCCGTTAGCCGACTTTATAAAATTATTGAGTAAGGAAGATATAGTTCCTGAAGAGGCCGATGCCAGGATATTCAAGCTTATGCCAGTTTTTGCGCTTACGGCTACAGTGAGCGCGTTTTTATATATCCCTACCTGGAGTAAGGAGGCCATTTTTTCCTTTAACGGAGACGTCATAGTTGTCTTATATCTGTTGACTATCCCGACTTTGACTTATTTTCTCGGCGGGTGGTATTCGCGTTCAGTTTATTCTATGATAGGTGCTATACGTTCTTTGACCCAATTGTTTGCTTATGAGGTGCCGCTTTTTATGACAATACTGGCTTCGGCATTACTGGCAGACAGCTGGTCTCTGAGTAATATGGTCAGTTTTTATAATGCCCATCCCTGGTATTGGCTTTTTAACATACCGGGATTTTGTATCGCTTTGATTTCCTTATTGGGTAAGTTAGAGAGGGTGCCGTTTGATATTCCGGAAGCAGAGACTGAGATAGTCGCGGGAAGCTTTACTGAATACAGCGGCAGGCTCCTTGCGCTTTTTCGTTTGTCTTTGGATATAGAGTTAGTCGTCGGAGCATCTTTATTAGCAGCAGTCTTTATGCCGTTCGGTTTGGGCTTTCATTCATTACTGGGTTTTGTATTATATATCGTTGAAACTTTATTTATTATAGGGGCGGTTGCTTTCTTACGCTCGATATTTGCGCGCCTCAGGTTAGATCAGATGATTGCTGTTTGCTGGAAATATTTTGCCCCTGTGGCGTTTTTACAGGTTCTTCTTAACTTGATTTTGAAAGGAATACTTCCAAGATGAGTAGGCCAGGTAAGGTTACTAGGCAGGTTTTGTCTTCTTTGACCAAGAAACCGGCAACTATAAATTATCCGCGCCAGGCATCCCCTATGCCTAAAGGATTCCGCGGTAAACTTAAATTTAATCCCGATCTTTGTATAGGGTGCCGTATGTGCATGCGTGATTGCCCTACGGGAGCAATAGAAATACGCAAAGTAGCCGATAAAACATTCGAGGCAGTAATAGATTTGGGTAAATGTATATATTGCGGACAATGTGCGGATTCCTGTATAAAAAAAGCCATACAGCTGACAGGCGATTTCGAGCTTGCCGAGCTTGATTATAAGAAGCTTAATATTATTTTTAAGAATGAACCATCTGAAGGAAGCTCTCAGGGGCAAGCTAAAGAATAAGCACAAAATTGTTGTCTTAGGTATAGGTTCTGATTTCAGGGGTGATGATGCCTCTGGGCTTATGGCCGCTAGAATTGTTTTAAGAAGGATATCCAGGCGTAAGACGCCAGGCAGAATTAGCGCGGTCTTTGCAGAGTCAGTTCCTGAAAATATCACAGGTTTAATCCGTAAGATAAAACCTGGCTACGTTATAGTTATTGATTCTGCGCATATAGGTAAGCAGGCTGGAGATTTTTGTGTCATTGAGCCCAGCGATATAGAAAATAATCTTGTCAGTACCCATAAAGTGTCTTTGGACGTGTTCTCTAGATATCTTGAGCAGAGTATAGGTTGTAAAATGTTTATCGTTGGGATACAGCCTAAGTCTATAAAATTCGGTTCTTCTGTTACTAAACAGGTAGCATTAGCCGCAAAAAAAGTAGCCGTTACGTTAATTGAGCTTGACAAGGCCTGATTATATGGTATAATTTACTTGTAATAGATAAGAAAGACAAAGATGTCTTCAGGCAAATAGGCCTGAAGATTTTTTATTCTCTAGGACTAAGGCGTCCTTTTATCCGGTGGTGGGTAGAGGGACGTTTTTTTTGTTTTAAAGGAGAGCCATGAGTGATTTTGAGATTTTATTAAAAAGAATATCGCCGGTTTTAAAAAGAATAACCTTTAAATTAGGCGGATATCATACTTTTCTTAACGAAGAAGATTTATATCAGGAAGCCCTGGTATTTTTATGGCAAAAATTAGGCTTGGGCGAGCTTTCTGATAAGACGGATAGTTATATACTACAGGGTTGTTATTTTCATCTTAAGAATTATATAAGAAAAAAATACAAGAAGATTAATTTTATAAGCATAGATAATATTATAAATGCTGAAGAAGATAACACGCGCAGTGGTTTTTCATTGAAAGATGAGAAATCGCTTTATTACAGAGACGAGCTTAATGCCAGGTTTATTGCGGATTCTATACGCAATAACGGGTTAGACGATAGAGAAAAAGAGATTGTGGGCTATTATGCGCAGGGTCTTACTACCAGGGACATAGGGAAACGATTAGGCCTTTCCCATGTACGTATAGTAAAAATAACCGCCGAAATACGGGTTAAATGCCGCAAGCATATAGATTATTGATTTTGTTGTTACCAATTCATGTAAATTGTTACTTGTATAAGTGAAACACATTGATGTGTAGTAGTAAAGCCAAGGATGCTTAAGTTTTAAGTATCCTTTTTTTGTTTTTATCAAGACGTTGGTGTCTTTTTGGCATTGGAGTCGCCAGGAAGGCGCCATTTTTTTTGCGCAACCAGAAAAAGGAGAGGTTTTATGCGTAAGGCTATGTGCTTATTATTGTTAGTTTTTGCTCTTCACGGATTTGTTCTCGCAGGCGAAAGTCCAGAAGCCACATTGTTAGGAAAATCCGGTTTTGAGGTCAGCGGCGATGTTTCGTTTTTCACTCAATACATATGGAGAGGTTTTGTTTTAGACAGAGATGCTGTTTTTCAGCCGGGTATTTATATATCCAGTCCAAAGTCTAAGTTCGGCAGGGTAAAAGGCGGGTTTTGGTCTAATGTTCCTTTGCAGAATAAAGATGATTTGAGTTCGCAAGAGTACGATTATATATTCGATTACACTTATGATTTTAAATATGCGAGCGTATCTTTAGGGCATACTTATTATGATTTTTCCGGCACCCATACTTATAGCAAAGAGTTTTACGTTGGCTTGAACCTGCCGGGGATCTTTCTATCCCCATCAGTGTATTATTACCGCGATTACGGAGACCCTAAACATGGCGGCGGGCTTGGTAGTTATACCGTTGTAAGCGCTTCCTATAGCTTACCGCTAGACTTAAAAAATATACCCTGCAGCCTTGATTTATCCGGTCATGTAGGTTTTAACCATAATTTGTTCATGGATGGCGATGGCGGAGATGTTGCTTTAAAAGTAGGTTTTACAGTGCCAATTACCAAGAATCTTAAACTGACGCCCAATGTAAATTATTCTATTCCTTTCGGCGATTTAAGGGATAAGGACCACGCTAATCAGAAAGACAGGTTCTTTGGAGGCGGAACTTTAGCGTATGTATTTTAGTTTCTAAAAAGGAGGGAGTTTATGGTAAACGCAGGTGATACGGCGTGGGTTTTAATTTCGGCAGCTTTGGTAATGTTAATGGCACCGGCTTTGGCATTCTTCTACGGTGGGATGGTCAGGCGTAAGAATATTTTAAGCGTCCTTATGCAATGTTTTATTGTTCTTTGCGTTCTAAGCGTGCAGTGGGTATTATTCGGGTACAGTCTTTCTTTCCATCCTTCAGGCGGATTCTGGGGTGGGTTTGGCTGGGCGGGATTAAATGGAGTAGCTTTAGAGCCGTACGCGGATTACGCAGCTACGATACCGCATCAGGCGTTTATGATTTTCCAGGGCATGTTTGCGGTCATAACCCCGGCTTTGATTATCGGAGCTTTTGCCGAGAGGATGAAGTTTTCCTCTTTCCTTGTTTTTACATTGCTATGGGCAATGTTTGTATATAACCCTCTTTGTCACTGGGTTTGGGGTATAGGGGGATGGCTTCGTAATTTAGGAGCGCTTGATTTTGCCGGAGGTACGGTTGTGCATATCAATGCTGGTATAGCTGCTTTAGTAACTGCTTTTGTAATCGGCCGCAGGAAGAATCTTGAGCAGAATATTCCTGCACCGCACAATATGCCTTTTGTAATATTAGGTACAGCTTTACTTTGGTTTGGTTGGTTTGGTTTCAATGCCGGCAGTGCTTTATCCGCCAACGGTATTGCAGTGAACGCTTTTGTAGTTACTAATACTGCTGCTGCAGCCGCAGGATTAAGTTGGGCATTGATTGAGTGGATACGTAATGGCAAGCCTACAATATTTGGGCTTGCAAGCGGCGCGGTTGCCGGATTAGTGGCCATTACGCCCGCGGCAGGATATGTTAATGCTATCTCGGCCATCATAATAGGCATAATGGTAAGCATGTTTTGTTTTACTGCCGTAAGCGTTATAAAGCCAAAACTCGGATACGATGATTCGCTTGATGCTTTTGGGGTGCATTGTGTAGGAGGCATTTGGGGAGCTTTGGCTACCGGATTGTTTGCTTCCAAGGTAGTCAATCCTTCCGGATCAGACGGGTTGTTTTTCGGAAATCCCAATCAGTTTACGGTGCAGTTAATAGCAGTTTTAATAACTATAGTCTATACAGCCGTTGTTACCATGATTATATATAAGGTTGTGGATTTGTTTATCGGGGTCAGGGTTGAAGAGAAGGATGAATTAATCGGTCTGGATGTTACTCAGCACCATGAAAGAGCGTACACTATATTAGAATAGGGAGGATTATAATGAAGTTGATAATTGCTATAATACAGCCGTATAAGCTAGAAGAAGTAAAAGAGGAGCTTTATAAGTCGGAAGTTAATCTTATTACTGTCAGCGAAGTCCTAGGCCATGGCCGCCAGAAAGGTGTCACGGAATTCTACCGTGGTAATAAAGAAACCGGCAACCTCCTGCGTAAAATACGCCTGGAAATAGCGGTAAATGAGGATTTTGTTGAGCCTACGATAAAGGCGATCGTCAAAGGGGCTAAAACAGGAGAGACAGGAGACGGAAAGATTTTTATTCTGGATTTAAAAGAGTGCGTGCGGATACGTACGGAAGAAAGGGGCTCATTGGCTATAGGGTGAAAAAAGATGTTACCAAAGTACAGGTTTATTTACTTGTATATATAGATAATCAAAGCTCGTTTTTTTAGCACATCGTAGTGCAAAAATAGGCATAAAGAAGACAGGGGCGTTCTTCAATCGCAAGGAAGGACGCCTCTTTATTTTTTTATAGGCTGTGGTATAATAAAGAAAATTATTCATAGGAGGGTGTATATGAGTATCCGACAGGAAGCATTATTTAAGATAAAAAGTGTTGAATTGCCGAAAGTGGTTTTGCCGAAGAAAACATCTTCTTATTTCGGAGAAAATACTTTTAGCCTTCAGGCTATGCAGAAACATATATCCAAAAGCACTTTTGAAGCTTTTAAGAAATGGATTTCTGAAGGTAAGACTATTAGCTTAGAACAGGCTAATGAGATTGCCTCTGCCATGAAGGACTGGGCAATATCCAAGGGCGCTACATATTATACGCATTGGTTCCAGCCTATGACCGGTCTAACCGCGGAAAAGCACGATAGTTTTATATCTATATCTGCTCCGGGAAAGGTCATTGAGAGATTTTCAGGCTCAAAGTTGATTCAGGGAGAGCCTGACGCTTCGAGTTTCCCTTCCGGAGGAATACGTGCTACTTTTGAAGCGCGCGGTTACACCGCTTGGGATCCTTCAAGCCCGGCATTTATTATTGAGAGCAAGCTTGGCAAGACCCTATGTATACCCACCATATTTATTTCTTATCATGGAGAGTCTCTCGATAAAAAGCTGCCTCTTTTAAGATCAGATGAAGCTTTAAGTAAGGCGGCTATAGGCTTGCTTAAACTATTTGGCCACAAAAATGTAAAAAAAGTATTTTCTACATGCGGCCCGGAGCAGGAGTATTTCTTGATTGATAAGAATTATTATAATTTACGTCAGGATCTGATTATGGCAGGCAGGACTCTTGTAGGTGCTCCTTCTCCTAAGGGACAGCAGCTTGAGGATCAGTATTTTGGCACGATTAAAGAGCGGGTAGTAAATTTTATGTTTGAGGTGGCAGAAGAAGCTTATAAGCTGGGTATTCCTCTTATGACGCGCCATAACGAAGTTGCACCTCACCAGTATGAATTCGCACCTATCTTTGAAGAATCGAATATTGCCGCAGATCATAATCAGCTTTTGATGGAGTTAATGAAAAAAGTTGCATTGAGGCATAATTTAGTCTGTCTTTTGCATGAGAAACCCTTTGCCGGGATTAATGGCAGCGGGAAGCATCTTAATTGGTCTCTTGCTGATGATAAAGGAAATAACTTATTGAATCCAGGAGAGACTCCGGAAAGCAATTTACAATTTTTAGCTGTGCTTGCAGCTGTCTTGAGAGCGGTTTATCTGCATGCGGATCTGTTGCGTGCTTCTGTGGCTTTGGCTGGCAATGAACATCGCCTTGGTGCAAATGAAGCACCTCCTGCGATTATCAGTGTTTTCTTGGGCGAACAATTGACCAATATTCTTGATATGATCGAGAAGGGTTCTAAGAGCAGTGTTTCTAAACGGGATATTATTGATCTGGGTATTGCGCGTTTGCCCAGGTTTAATAAGGACACCACTGACAGAAATCGCACTTCACCTTTTGCTTTTACCGGTTCGAAATTCGAATTTCGCGCGGTGGGTTCATCGCAAAACATATCAACGCCTATTACGGTAATTAATACCATTATTGCCGAAAGCCTCGATTATGTGGCAGAGAAGATAAATAGGGCCCAAGAAGGCAGGGATTTCAACAGCGCGGTTATGCGAGTCATTAGTGAGATTATCAAAGAGACTAAAGACGTGCGTTTTGAGGGGAATAATTATTCTGAGGATTGGTTAAAGGAGGCAAAGAAAAGAGGCCTGCCAAATGTCGCCGCTACTTATGAAGCGCTCGAGGCTTTAACTAGGAAGCAAAATATAACCATGTTTGAGAAATATAAAGTTTTCTCTAAAGAAGAGCTTCTTGCAAGATACCATATATGGGTGCATATGTATAACCTTACTCTAGAGATTGAGGCCAATACCTTGAATGAAATGGTTAATGCTTCAGTGGTGCCCGCAGGCTATGAATATGAGAAATTGCTTGCGCGTACGCTTGATGAGTTGATAAGACTTCAAAAGACCGCTGGTTTGAAGCTGGATGCAGCTGCCGTTAAGGATAAGAAGGAGCATTTAAGAGATATAGTTTCCAAAATTTATTACGTGCGCCATAATACCGCAGAGATGGTTAAATTGCTGGAGCATGCGCAAAAAATTAATAATGAGAAACGCGCCCAGCTTTATTTTAAAGAGCTTAAGCCGCTGATGGATCATATACGCAGGCACGTAGATCAGCTTGAGTGCGTTGTTTCTGATGATGCTTGGGATCTTCCTAAATACAGAGAAATGCTTTTTATAAAATAAAAGCTTTTAGATATATAGAGTACGCTGTAGTATTCTAAAGAATATTTTCTAAGAAAGAACATCGACGTTCATAAAAGTTGGATTATTTTTCCAGCTTGGATGAACGTCTTTTTTTATCCATTATGCCATAATGGAATATTCTTATAACAAGCATTGATTAAGGTTTGGGCAAAATATGATAACTATATTGATAGCTGATGATGAAATTAAGGCAAAAGAAAACCTTGTTAACGTGTTAAAGCAGGGCGGCTATGACTTAGCGGATGGTTTCGCGGCGGATAATACTATAAGATTTATGAGGAAGAAGGATATAAGTGATTTATCTTTCGTCAGGGATATAGTTATTGAGTTAGATGATTCTTTGATTAAAGAGAATAAGGGCGCATTATACAGAACTGTACTTGAGGCCATAGAAAAGCCTTTGTTTGAGCGCATACTGGAGCGTACAGAGGGCAATCAACTTAAAGCCGCTAGGATACTAGGGATAAACCGTAATACTATGCGTACCAAGATGAAGAAATTCGGGATAAATATAAACAAATGGAAAATATGAGAGAATATAATCATTTTCCCAGAAAGCAAGGGCTTTACGATCCTGCATTTGAGCATGATGCGTGTGGAGTAGGTTTTGTCTGTAATATCAAAGGTAAACGCAGTAATAAGATCGTCCGGCAGGGGCTTGAAGTTTTGGAGCATCTGTCTCATCGTGGCGCAACCGGGGCCGACCCTAAGACAGGAGACGGGGCGGGGATATTAATACAGATGCCACATAACTTTTTTGCTGCTATTTTAGATGGCACTAATATTAATCTTCCTGTAGCCGGAGAATACGGCACAGGGTTAGTATTCCTTCCTGTTGATAGTGCTGAGCGTAATTGGTGCAAGGACTTATTTAGCAAGGTTATCAAAGAAGAGGGGCAGGTTCTATTGGGCTGGAGGAAAGTTCCCGTAGATAACAGTTGCATAGGGCATACAGCGCGCAGCAGCCAGCCTGAAATCGAGCAGCCTTTCATTAAGAAAAGCGGCGAATTCTCGGATGACCTTGGCTTTGAAAGAAAACTTTATATTATCAGGAAGAGAATAGAAAACCAAGTGCGGTCTTCAAAGATAAGGCAAAAGAGTTTCTTTTATATTACCAATCTTTCTTCCCGGACTTTTTCTTATAAAGGTCTTTTAATGAGTGAGCAGTTAAGGAGTTTCTTTAAGGACTTATCCGACGAGCGGATTGCTAGCGCCATATCCCTGGTGCATTCCAGATACAGCACCAATACTTTTCCCACCTGGGATTTGGCTCAGCCGTTTAGGTTTATCGCCCATAATGGAGAGATTAATACTTTACGCGGGAATATAAATTGGATGCGCGCCAGACAAGGGCTATTGAAAAGTAAGTTGTTCGGTAAGAAGTTAAAACAAATATTTCCTGTTATTGTTCCGGGTGGAAGCGACTCGGCTACGCTGGATAATGTGTTTGAATTACTCATGCTTTCAGGAAGGGACCTGGCGCATGTTATGCTTATGCTTATACCCAGTGCCTGGGAACAGAACAAACTTCTTGCTAAGGGATTACGGGATTTCTATAAATATCACGCTTGTATTATGGAACCCTGGGATGGCCCGGCAGCGATTGCTTTTAGCGACGGGAAAAGAGTTGGTGCGGTGCTTGATAGAAACGGGTTAAGGCCGGCGCGCTATATTATTACCAGAGACGATACCGTGGTTATGGCATCGGAGGTGGGGGTTTTGGATATCCCTGCAGAAGATATCATTAGTTCGGGCAGGCTTAATCCGGGTAAAATATTCTTTATTGATACAGAACAGGGCCGTATTGTTGATGATAAGCAGATTAAAGAAGGCATCTCAAAGAAATCTGAATTTGGTTCTTGGTTGAAAAACAATATGCTTGAGTTGGATAATCTGCCTTCTGTTAAGGATAAGAAGCCGGACAAAACAGATACGGCTGTTTTGTTGAAGGCTTTTGGTTATAGTCGCGAGGACTTAAAATTCATTATCAAACCCATGTTTGAAAACTCTCAGGAGCCGGTGGGTTCAATGGGTAATGATACCCCGCATGCTGTTTTATCGAAGAGGAGCCAGCTACTATATTCTTATTTTAAGCAACTGTTTGCACAGGTGACGAATCCCGCTATCGATCCTATCAGGGAGGAACTCGTTATGAGTTTAGACACTTACCTGGGGCCGGAGGGTAATTTACTTGATGAATCAGCTTTACATTGTCATAAGCTGCAAGCCAGGCGTCCGGTACTTACTGACGAAGAGCTTGCAAGAATACGTTTTATAAAAATTAATGGTTTTAAAACCAAGACTATCCCGTTGCTTTTTAAGGCAGCTGATAAAAAAGATTTTTTGAGAGCGCTTGAGCGCATATGCAGGGAGTCAGAGAAGGCCATTAAGGATAAATATACGTTTATTATTTTAAGTGATAGGGGAGTCAGCAAGGAACATGCGGCTTTGCCTGCTTTACTTGCAACCGGAGCCGTGCACCATTATTTGATAAAGAAAGCATTGCGTAATCAGATAAGCATCATATTAGAGAGTGCCGAGCCCAGGGAGGTTCATCATTTTGCTCTGCTATTTGGCTACGGCGCAGATTGTATCAATCCCTATCTTGCTTATCGGGCGTTGGGTTATATCATAAATGAAGAAAAAACCAAAATCGATTTAAAGACTGCAACGCTCCGTTATATAAAAGCCGTAGATAAGGGGATCTTAAAGATTCTTTCTAAAATGGGGATTTCTACTCTACAGAGCTACCGCGGGGCCCAAATATTTGAAGCTTTTGGTATAAACGATAAGGTTATAGAGCGCTGTTTTGCAGGGACGGCCTCCAGAATAGGCGGTGTTGATTTTGAGCAGATTCGCAAGGAGTGTGTTTTAAGGCACGGTGATGCTTTTGTCTCCATAGGATCAGCCAATCCTAATCTGGACACAGGAGGTATATATCAATATAAGAAAGACGGGGAGTTTCATCTCTGGAATCCCGATAGCATATCCGCCTTGCAGGATTCCGTCTGGAATAATGATTATAATAAATACAAGATTTTTGCCGGATTAATAAACAATCAACAGGGCAATCCTACGACATTAAGGGGATGTTTGAAGTTTAAAGTTGCTCAACCTGTACCGATAGAGCAAGTTGAGTCAGCTGAATCTATAGTTAGGCGTTTTGTAACCGGAGCAATGAGTTTTGGATCGATCAGCAAGCAGGCGCACGAGACGATGGCGATAGCTATGAATAGGATGGGCGCTAAGTCTAATAGCGGAGAGGGCGGAGAAGATCCGGAGCGTTTCTTTCCACTCCCAAACGGGGATTTACGCAGAAGCGCGATTAAACAAGTTGCATCCGGGAGGTTCGGCGTTACCACTAATTACCTGATTAACGCAGATGAATTACAGATTAAGATTGCGCAGGGGGCAAAGCCGGGAGAGGGGGGGCAGCTGCCGGGGCATAAAGTAAGCCCTATAATTGCCAAGACGCGTTATACAACCGCAGGCGTAACTTTGATTTCTCCACCTCCGCATCACGATATTTATTCGATTGAGGATTTGGCACAGCTGATATTTGATTTAAAGAATACCAACCCCCGTGCGCGAGTAAGCGTTAAGCTTGTATCCGAGATAGGAGTAGGGACAATAGCTGCCGGAGTAGCTAAAGGACATGCTGATATGATTTTGATTTCAGGGGGTGACGGCGGCACAGGAGCTTCCCCGCTTAGTTCTATAAAACACGCAGGTCTGCCTTGGGAATTGGGAATCTCCGAGACGCATCAGACTTTGGTCCTAAATGATTTAAGAAGCAGAGTAAGGCTGCAAGCCGACGGACAGATGCGCACCGGACGAGATATAGCAGTTGCCTGTCTTCTGGGAGCGGAAGAATTCGGGTTTGCTACGGCAGTCTTGATTACTCTTGGTTGTGTTATGCTGAGGCATTGCCATTTAAATAATTGTTCAGTGGGCATAGCTACGCAGGAAGAGCTATTGTGCAATAAATTTCATGGTAAGCCGGAGTATATAATTAATTATTTTAGATTTGTGGCTGAGGAGTTGCGTGAGATTATGGCATCTCTTGGCTTAAGGACTATTAACGAGATGGTAGGTAGGACCGAGTTTCTGGAGATAAATAAAGATATACTGCCCTGGAAAGCAACGGGCCTGGATTATTCCCGCATTCTTTACAAGCCTAAGACAGCAAAGAGAGAGGATGTTTATTGTTCTGTTGCCCAGAACCACGGTCTGGAGAATATTTTAGATAAGAAATTAATAGTTTTGTCAGATAAAGCCCTTAAGAATAAACAAAGTGTTAATATGGAGCTTACGGTTAACAACACTAATCGTACTACGGGCGCGATGTTAAGCGGTGAAGTTTGCCGTCTCCACGCAGAGGAGGCTCTTGCAGAAGATACTATTTACTGTAAGTTTAGGGGAGTTGCCGGACAGAGCTTCGGTGCTTTCCTGGCTAAAGGTATTACTTTTGAACTTGAGGGTATGAGTAATGATTATGTAGGGAAAGGGATTTCAGGTGGCAAGATTATCATTTATCCTGATCGTAAAGCTAGGTATGCACCGGAAGAAAACATAATTATAGGTAATACTACTTTTTACGGGGCGATAAATGGCGAGGCCTATATAAACGGTATAGCTGGTGAGCGTTTTTGCATACGTAATTCCGGGCTCCTGGCAGTAGTAGAGGGGGTAGGAGATCACGCCTGTGAATATATGACTGGGGGTAAGGTTGTTGTGTTGGGCAAAACAGGGAGGAATTTCGCTGCGGGTATGTCCGGAGGGGTTGCTTATGTTTATGATGAAAGTAATGATTTCAGAAATAAATGCAATATGGAGATGGTTGAATTAGGGGCCCTGGATAAAGAAGATAGAGAAAATCTGCATATGCTGCTTAATAATCACTATAGATATACAAAAAGTAATAAAACGCGCATTATACTTGATGATTTCGTGACTCAAGCAAAGAAATTTGTCAAAGTAATGCCGATTGAATATAAGAAGATATTAGAACACAAGAAGCTGGAAAAGAAAATGGAGCTTGCGGAGGTATCGGACGGTTAAAATGGGCGATATCAAGGGGTTCTTAAAGGTTAAAAGGGATACGGTCGATTACCGGCCGGTATGTGAAAGGGTAAACGATTTTTGTGAAGTTTGTCTTTTGCCTAAAGAAGAAAAGTCTAAGGCTCAAGCATCACGTTGTATGGATTGCGGCACTCCTTTTTGTAATTGGGCTTGTCCATTAGGAAATTATATACCGGAATGGAATGATTTTATGTTTAAGGGCAATTGGGAGAAAGCATTGGAGCTTTTATCGGCGACGAACAACCTGCCTGAGGTTACCGGCAGAATTTGCCCAGCCCTATGTGAATATTCCTGCGTTTTGGGCATTAATGACGAAGCTGTTTCTATCAAGGATAACGAGCTTGCAATTATCGAGTACGGTTTCAAGCATAATTTAATCAAACCTAGGCCGCCGGAGCGCCGTACGGGAAAGAAAGTAGCTGTAGTCGGCTCGGGTCCGGCCGGGCTCTCTTGTGCAGATCAGTTAAATAAGGCAGGCCACAGGGTTGTTGTTTTTGAAAGAGATGATGCTATAGGCGGTATCTTGCGTTACGGGATACCGGATTTTAAATTGGAAAAAACTATACTTCAGCGGCGCCTGAATATTATGAAAAAGGAAGGCATCAAATTTATGACTTCGGTTAATATCGGGTTTGACATGGGTATAGACAAGCTAAAGAAAGAATTTGATGCCATATGTCTTGCCGGTGGCAGCCGCGTTCCGCGCGATTTAAATATAGCAGGCAGAGAATTGAAGGGGATACATTTTGCCATGGATTATCTTATGCAGTCAAATAGGAGGATAGCTAAACAAAAAATAAGCCTAGAAAAGCTCATTGATGCTAAGGGCAAGAAGGTAGTAGTTATCGGAGGAGGAGATACTGGAGCTGATTGTGTGGGTGTCGCCCATCGTCAAGGAGCTTCCTGTATTGTGCAAATAGAATTGTTGCCTAAGCCTTCGGAATCAAGGACTAAAGATTTCCCTTGGCCGAAATACCCCGCAATTTTAAAGACTTCTACCAGTCATGATGAAGGCGGAGAGCGTCAATGGTCAATTCTCACCAAGCGTTTTATCGGAGAAGGTGGAAGGGCTAAAAAATTGCTTTGTGCCAAGGTTAATGTAATCAGGGATCCCTCCGGAGTTATTAAGATAGAGGAAATACGGGGGACAGATTTTGAAATCGATGCCGATTTAGTTATTCTGGCGCTTGGGTTTTTGTGCCCTGAGAAAAAAGGCATTATCGAGGATTTGGGCCTTGAGCTTGATCAGCGCGGTAACGTTAAAACAGATATCAACTTTATGACTTCTATAAAAGGTATATTCTGCGCAGGAGATATGCATAGAGGACAATCTTTGGTGGTCTGGGCTATTTTAGAGGCGCGTCGGGCAGCTCTTAGCATAGATAGGTATCTTATGTCTGATTAAAAAGTGAGCATCTGTGGCTTTGCGTTTGGTATTGACTTATAATTATGTCGTGGTATAATTTAAGTGTAATTCAGGGTAGAATTGCTATAAAACAATGGCGTTTAGAGATAGGAAAATTGTCTCTAAGCGCCATTTTTATTGAGTAAAAGGAAAGATTATGCCTAAATATATATTTGTTACCGGCGGGGTGATATCAAGCTTAGGTAAGGGAATAGCTTGCGCGTCTATCGGCAAGATACTTGAATCCCGGGGGATAAAGGTTACCCTGATGAAGCTTGACCCTTATATAAATGTTGACCCCGGGACTATGAATCCTTATCAGCATGGCGAGGTATATGTTACTGAAGATGGAGCCGAAACGGACCTTGATTTAGGTCATTATGAGCGTTTTACTAATGCCGAAATGACCAAGTTTAACAATGCCACAAGCGGCAGTGTCTATAATTCAGTTATTTTAAGAGAGAGGCGCGGCGATTATCTGGGGAAAACTATACAAGTTATCCCGCATATCACTAACGAAATAAAAGACAGGATTAGGAGGGTCGCCGATACATCTGGGGCAGAGGTAATATTGGTTGAGATCGGCGGCACTGTCGGGGATATAGAAAGTCTCCCTTTCTTAGAGGCAGTCAGGCAATTTAAGCTCGACATTGGCGAAGGCAATGTTTTATACGTCCATTTGACCCTCGTTCCATATATAAAATGCGCCGAAGAAATAAAAACCAAACCCACCCAGCATAGCGTTGGCACACTAAGAGAGATTGGTATACAGCCAGATATACTTATTTGCCGTACAGAGAAGCCGCTTTCAGGTGAAGTTAAAGAAAAGATTTCTTTGTTTTGCAATGTAGCTAAGGAAAGCGTGATTGAGGCCATTGATGTCGATACTATATATCGCCTGCCACTGGTTTTTAAGTCGCAGGTTTTAGATGAAATAATATTGAGTCATTTTAAACTGATACGTAAGTCTTCGGATTTAAAGGATTGGGAAAAAATGGTAGTAGATAAGACCATAAACCCCAAGAAAGAGGTTAGAATTGCCTTAGTCGGCAAATATATAGCGCTTCAGGATGCGTATAAATCCATATATGAATCTTTAGTCCATGCAGGGATACACAATGACGCCAAGGTTTATATTAAGAAAGTAGATTCTGAAGAGATAGAAGAAAAAGGCGTGGAGTGTATGTTGGCTGATGTCTGCGGCGTGTTAGTCCCGGGAGGATTCGGCTCAAGAGGCATTGAGGGAAAAATCAAAGCTATCCAATACGCACGTAAGAATAAGATTCCGTTTTTCGGACTATGCCTTGGTATGCAGTGCGCAGTTATTGAATTTGCGCGGCATGTTTGTGCCTTGGGGGGAGCTAATTCTACAGAGTTTAACATTAAAACCAAACATCCGGTTATAAGCTTGCTTGCTCAACAGCGTAATATTAAAGATCTCGGCGGGACAATGCGCCTGGGATCCTATCCGTGTAAAATCAAGAAAAGAACCCTGGCTTATTCGGTGTATTCTAAAGACCTTATCCATGAGAGGCACAGGCATCGCTATGAATTCAATAACAAATACCGCAGCGTCTTAGAGAAAAAAGGCATGATTTTCTCCGGGATATATGCTAAAAAGGATTTGGTGGAGATAGTTGAATTGAAGGACCATCCGTTTTTCATCGCTGTTCAGTTCCATCCAGAATTCAAGTCTAAACCTGATAAAGCCCATCCTTTATTCAGGGATTTTATTAAGGCGGCAGTCGATAAAGCAGAAAAATAAAGATATGAAAGCAATATTAGCATTAGAAGACGGAAAGACCTTTAAGGGGCATTCTTTCGGTGCTCAGGGAGAATGTTCCGGGGAAGTTGTTTTTAATACCAGCATGACCGGTTACCAGGAGATATTGACTGATCCTTCCTATAAGGGGCAGATTGTTGCTATGACTTATCCGTTGATAGGAAACTACGGAGTCAATAGAGATGATGTAGAATCACGCAAGCTATTCCTTGAGGGTTTTGTAGTAAAAGAATACAGTAAAATAGCAAGCAATTGGCGTTCTCAGGAAGATATAGGAGATTATTTAAATAAGAATAATATCCTTGGTGTCGAAGGTATAGATACAAGGGCTCTTACCTTGCATATAAGGCATGCTGGAGCGATGAAGGCTGTTTTGTCTACAGTTGATTTAGATGAGAAAAGTTTAATCCGTAAGGCCAAGAGTTCCCCCGGATTAGTGGGCATAGATCTGGTAAAAGAGGTGTCTATCCGCAAGCAATATACTTGGGATAAGGCTAAGCATAAGTTTAAGGTTGTCGTACTTGATTGCGGAGTAAAGTATAATATATTGCGTAGCCTGCTTAAGCGTGACTGCCAGGTTATAGTGGTTCCGGCTCGCACAGGCTATGATGAGATTATGAAGCTTAAACCCGATGGCGTGCTTCTTTCTAATGGCCCGGGAGACCCGGCTGTAGTCTGCTATGTAGTCGATACAACCAAGAAGCTTATCGGTAAGATACCGGTATTTGGCATATGCTTAGGCCATCAGATGATGGGCTTGGCTTTAGGCGCTAAGACTTACAAGCTGAAGTTCGGACATCACGGGGCAAACCACCCGGTAAAAGATCTGCGCACAGGTAAGGTTTATATAACTTCTCAGAATCACGGTTTCTGCGTGAATATAGATACGCTTAATAAAAAGGAAATAGAATTAACGCATATGAATCTCAATGATAATACCCTTGAGGGTTTGAAACACAAGAAATTCCCTGCTTTTTCAGTGCAGTTTCATCCTGAAGCTTCTCCCGGTCCGCAGGAATCAGCATATTTGTTTGATGAGTTCATTAAGATGATGAAGAATAGATAAAATATGCCTAAACGCACAGATATTAAGAAAATATTGATTATCGGCTCAGGCCCTATAGTTATCGGACAGGCATGCGAGTTCGATTATTCTGGTTCGCAGGCATGCAAAGTATTAAAACAGGAAGGCTACAAAGTAGTTTTGGTTAACTCTAACCCCGCGACAATTATGACCGATCCCGAGATAGCAGATAGTACTTATGTTGAGCCGATTACTCCGGAGATGGTTGCAAAAATTATAGCCAAGGAAAAACCCGATGCTATTCTGCCGACTCTTGGTGGACAGACCGCCTTAAATACTGCTGTCAAGCTGCATGAAATGGGCGTGTTGAAGAAATATAAAGTAGAGACCATAGGGGCAGATATTAAGTCCATCAAAAAAGGTGAAGATAGGCAGTTGTTTAAAAAAGCCATGCAGAAGATAGGCCTGGATTTACCACGTAGTGGACAAGCCTATAATCTTAATCAGGCTATTGAAATCGCACGCTTAATAGGTTTCCCTGTGATTATCCGCCCGAGTTTTACCTTGGGAGGTACTGGTGGCAGCATAGCTTATAACATAGAGGAATTCCGGGTATTAGCCAAGAGGGGCCTAGAGTCTAGCATGATTAGCGAAATATTGATAGAAGAATCGGTTATCGGATGGAAAGAGTTTGAGCTGGAAGTCATGCGTGACTTAAAAGATAATGTCGTCATAATTTGTTCTATAGAGAACTTTGATCCTATGGGTGTGCATACGGGAGACAGCATTACTGTAGCGCCTATCCAGACTTTGACAGACAAAGAATATCAGCGTATGCGCGATGCATCAATTGCCTGCATAAGAGAAATCGGGGTTGCTACAGGAGGCTCAAACATCCAATTTGCAGTAAACCCTAAGAACGGACGCATGGTAGTTATCGAGATGAATCCCAGGGTTTCCCGCAGCTCGGCTTTAGCATCTAAGGCTACGGGTTTTCCTATTGCAAAAATAGCCGCCAAGCTTGCCGTAGGCTATACTCTTGATGAGATAGCCAATGATATAACCAAGCAGACGCCGGCTTGTTTTGAGCCAGCTATAGATTATTGTGTGGTAAAGATACCGCGTTTTACTTTTGAGAAGTTTTCTTCGGCGGATCCTACGCTCGGGGTTTCTATGAAATCAGTAGGTGAAGTTATGTCTATCGGCAGGACTTTTAAAGAGGCGCTGCAGAAGGCATTAAGATCGCTTGAAATAGGCTTAAGCGGACTGGATAATCTAAAAGAAGATGTACCCGATGAAGACCTGAAGAATAAAATATCTTCGCCCAACGCCCTGAGGATATTGTATATAAAATATGCGCTTCAAAACGGATATACGATAGACAAGATTAATGAATTGACTGGTATCGACAAGTGGTTTTTAGAAAATATCCGCCAGATAATAGAGTTAGAAGATAAAATAAAACAGGGATTGAAATTAGAACAGAGCCAAAAAGCTTTCTCTTTATTGAGGCAAGCTAAGGAATGGGGATTTTCTGACCGGCAATTAGCTAGAATGTTAGAATATGATGAAGAAACTGTAAGGAGCTGGCGCAAAAAAATCGGGATAGAGCCGAGTTACAGGCTGGTCGATACTTGCGCCGCGGAATTCCAGGCGTTTACTCCTTATTATTATTCTTCTTACGAACAGGATAAATAAAATGTGCGGGATATTCGGAATATACCCTCATAAGGATGCAGCACGTTATACCTACCTTGGGCTTTATGCATTGCAGCACAGAGGCGAGGAGTCCAGCGGGATAGTGTCCCGTTGCGGCAGGAAAGTATATCTGCATAAATCTACCGGTTTGGTCAGTGACGTGTTTAATGAGAAAAATATACGCAGTTTAAAGGGCGAGCTTTCGATAGGGCATGTGCGTTATTCTACCACAGGCAGCAGCAATATTAAGAATACCCAGCCTTTTTATGTAAAGTCAAAGATAGGCGATATCGCTATAGCGCATAACGGTAATCTAGTTAATACGTTGCAGCTAAAGGCTGAATTAGAAAATAACGGTGCTATATTTCAGACTACGATGGATTCAGAAATTGTCGCGCATCTTCTTGCACATAGTAAAACCAAAGATTATAAACAGGCTGTTATAGAATCTCTGTTAAAGTTAAAAGGTGCCTATTCTTTAGTATTTATGCTTAATGATATACTTATTGGTTCAAGGGATCCATTTGGATGGCGTCCTTTGTGCTTAGGCAGGTTGAATGGGGCCTATGTTTTAGCAAGCGAGACGGTGGCCTTGGATTTGGTGGGAGCTAAATATGTAAGAGACATAGAGCCGGGGGAAATAGTCTTTATCCATAAAGATAGTTTCGAATCCGTAAAACCTTTTGGTAGCAGCCCGCATGCATTCTGTATATTTGAATATATTTATTTTGCGCGTCCCGACAGCAATATCTTTGGTAATAATGTTTACAGCGTAAGGAGGAAGTTGGGTGAACGGTTGGCAAAAGAGCATCCGGCAGACGCAGATTTAGTTATGCCTATACCTGATTCCGGTACATATGCTGCTTTAGGTTATTCTAACGCAAGCGGCATACCTTTTGAGTTCGGTATGATCCGTAACCATTATATAGGCAGAACCTTTATTCAACCTAGCCAGGATATGCGTGATTTCAGGGTGAAGGTTAAGTTAAATCCTCTCGGCGAGGTATTAAGGGGCAAAAGAATAGCTATTATAGAAGATTCTATTGTCAGAGGCACGACAAGCAGGATGAGGGTAAGAGCCTTGCGTCAAGCAGGAGCTAAAGAAGTCCATATGCGCGTCAGTTGCCCGCCGCTGAAATACCCATGTTTTTACGGAATAGATTTTCCTACGAAAAAAGAACTTATAGCCTCAGGCCACGATATTAAATGGATTAAGGATTTTATAGGAGCAGATACTTTGGAGTATTTATCTCTTGAAGGGATGCTTTCTTCTATGCCTCTGCCGAAAGAAGAATTTTGTACCGCCTGTTTTACCGGAAAATATCCGGTTAGCCCGTCTTGCCGCCTTTCAAAGTGTGCCCTGGAAAGATAATATTTTATTTGACAGGATTCTCGAGTTTTCTTATTTTCTCAATCATCAATACATCGTTATTCTTTTGCGACAATTCCTTAGCGCGCGACAAAAAATATGAAGCTTTTTTCCCTTCTTTATTAACCAGAAGTATTAACCCTATATTATAATATATTTTAGGATTTTCTTTGTCTAATGAGAGTGCGGTATCAAGATATTTTAAGGCCTGGTTATAATCTTTAAGATAGGCATATGCGGCTCCGAGATTTATGTATGCGCTTGTAAAATCCGGCTTAATACGAACAGAGTTATTAAAATCTTCTATTGCTTTATCGTATTGCCCTAAATTAGCGTGTATTATTCCAAGGCGGTAATAGGCCTCGGAGTATGAAGGATTTATTTTTATGCTTTCCTCAAGGAGGGCTATGGCTTTTTCATTCTCTCCTTTTTCCGATAAAATAGCGGCCTCTGACAGTTTAGCTTCTGCATCTTGGGATGATGGCTGTTTTTGTTCAATGGTGATTTCTGGCAGGGGGTGATTGGTGTTATCTGTTTGGGCCTGCAGAATACCTGAAAGGGCAAAAACCAATGGCACGGATATAATTAATACTCGCATAATTTAATTCTATCAGGTAATTTTTATAAAACAATACAAATATGATATTTATGGTTAGTCTTTATAACTATTGAAGAAGGGTTTAATTGGTAGTAAAATAATAAAAATATCAAAGGCCGCGATTAGATGAATAGAGAAGAAACCATAGAAGATTTTTTTAGTACTTTCAAGACCTCAATTAACATATCCTCACTGTATACCCCCGACCATCCCTATTTTGTAAAGTCCATAACAGAAATGAAGAATAAATGCGACAGCATGTTTGCATTTTGCGATGTTATTACTATAGGTTTTACTCCTTCAGGATTGATTTTTGACGGCAAGAAGATGGAGAAAAAAGGCTTATTTGATGATATTGCCAGGTCTTTTCATGCCCGCAAAGTAAAAAGCTTAGATATTAATAAAGGCGTGAGTTTAGATGAGCTGGTTTTCTTCTTTAGTAGCATTGCTATGCGTCCGGCCGAAATAGCCAAAGAAGGAGGTATTACAAAGATTCTTGGTAGACAAAAACTTTCTAATATATCCGTTGCGGAGTTGGATTATTCTGCTTTACTTAAAGGTTCGGGGGAGCAGCCTATTGATGTCTGGGCTTATCTTTTGAAAGAAGCTGTAGGTGAAGGCGCCAGAGAGAAAATTAATGTATTAGTTGAAAGCTTCGGGGTTCATATAAGGAAATTCCATCTTAAAGATTTTTTAAGCGGTGATGAACTTCAGGATGACTTAAACAGGTTTCTGCAGTATTTAAAAGATAACAACATATCCGATTTTCATAAATGCAGCCAGGAAATATGTACTGTTATATTAAAGGATAGCCAGGAGTTTGATCCGCAGAAATTCCAAGAGCTAGCTCCGATGTTGGATTCTATCGATGCCGATGATTTGGCAGCTTCACTAGTACAGAGGCTTGTTTCGGGTGAGGGCCTGAATTCGTTGAATTTAAAACTTTTCTTTAAATTTATAGGTCCTGCGAAGCAAAAAGAGATAGCCATATCTTTGGCCAAGAAATTAAAGACGCAGGGTCGGGTAAGCGATCCTCACGGGCTAAAGAAAAGGATAAATGAGCTCTTCAGCTCGATTACTGACACAGGCGTTTCAGATGTATACCATCAGCAACTCTCTTCTTTGATAGATGACATAGTAGTGTTATCCGAGAGAAAAATAGACCATAAAGAAATTGTACGTAATTATCGTTTTATACTTTTCGAGCTCTTGGTTGAAGAAAAAGATGAAGAAAGGCTTTATTTGGTTATAGAGAAACTAAGAAACGAACTCGATGTTGTTATTAAAGAAAAAGACTGGCCTTTCTTAAAATTCTTTCTGGAAGCCATTGAGAGGAAAACAAAAATTGATCCGTATCTAAGCAATATTTTTGTAGATATGTACAGGATGGTTTCAGAGACTGCCGAGTCGTTGATATTAAGCGGCGATGCCACGGAGGAGCTAAGGTTCCTCTTAAAATATATTAATCAGGCGCATCAGGATATAAATTCTTATCTTCAGATAATTTTCGTAGATAATAGGAATGATTGCGATATCTTGGAGTTATTCTTTAAGTTCTTCCCGGGGCAGGCGGGCTCATTTAATAATATGCTCGATATGAAAATAGCTGATACCGAATTCATGCTAGAGGTTATTAGTAATCTAAAAAGCTTAAATTATCAAGATATACTACAGGTTTACACCCATATATTTGATTCCGGGAGTGATTTTTTAAAGTCTGAGGTCCTTAAGGCCCTCAGATCGTTTCCCTACAGGGACGAAGAATTTTTGTTATCCATTGTTAAAAAAGAAAATTTTATACTTAGGAAGGAAGCAGTTATAACGTTGAAAGATATAGGCAGCGCAGAAAGAGTTATTGTAGAGACATTATTTTTGAAGCATGATTTTCTTGGTCTGAATAACAAAATGTTTATTGAAAACATGGATATAGTAGAAGCCGCCGACTTGCGTGAGGCAAAAGACAGGTTGGTATCTTTTAGCAAGAGAAGATTTTTCTGGAATAAAGCCTTAAGAGAGAAAGCCACAAGTATACTGAGGAATTGGGATGCCGGGTAAGATTGAGAATTGTATAAAAGACATAGTTTCTTGTTTACAGATAGCTAAACTTTATACTGTAGAGCACCAGCGCTTTGGTCTATTTGTTGATAAAGCCTACGAAAGCTTAAGTGGGGTCTTAGATGAGAGGGGAGATTTTACCATCGGCATTATAGGGGATGAGCTTGCCTTTGAAAAAGAGATATTCTTTGAGTTAAGCAAGACTATAAAATCTGTAATCAGCTATTTAAAGCAGAGGAAGATAGAGAAAATCGTTTTTTTGAAGGGCGTAAGCAAGGAGGAACTGACCAGATTCATTTCTTTTCTTGCTTCGTCAAAGGAGGAGTTTGATAAAGACATTCGCGATGCCCTGAAGTCCTCAGGTATAGTTAACATCGAGGTTGATAGAATCCGGACTGCATCATCCGGGCCTGCTGACGCAGGGCGCGAAGCAGCCGTTGTTACCTATCGTCAAGTATATGATGAGGCTTCAGCCAAATCTTTATCAGCTATTGACTCGGTACTGGAAAAGAATAACATTCAGTATCTTGAGCTTAAATTTGCGCTTAGCAGTGTATCCGAGTGGCTTGGTAGCCACGGCAGCCATTTATTAAAGCTATTGAATATTAAGCGCTACGATACGGTTACATATAGCCACAGCCTTGATGTAGCAATACTTTCTATGTTTCTCTCTTCGAGGTTAGGCTTCGAGTATAAGGATATATTAGAAATTGGCACAGCCGCTCTTTTTCACGATGTCGGCAAGCTTTTTATATCCAAGGCAATTATAAAGAAACCAGCTAGACTTACTAATGAGGAGTTTGACGTGGTGAAAAGCCACGTTAATCTTGGGGCGGAGATCCTTCTTGGATATGTCAACGATATGGGTATTTTGCCGGTTGTAGTAGCTTTTGAGCATCATTTGCGTTATGATTTAAAGGGCTATCCTAAGTTAATATTCAATCATCCTCTTTGCGATGCCTCACATATAGTTTCGGTATGCGACGTATACGATTCTCTTTCGCAGAGAAGAAGCTATAAGAATGATTACCCGCCCGATATGATTTATGATATTATGATGAAGCAGCGGGGGCAGAATTTCCACCCCGATATTTTGGATATTTTTTTCAAGGCAATCGGTGTCTGGCCGTTAGGCACCTTAGTGCGTTTAAATAACGGTTTAACCTGTATTGTCAGCGAAGAGAATGCAGATGACATATTCTGTCCTAAGGTTAAGGTGCTCTTAGGCGAGAATAAAGACGAAATTATCGACTTAAAAGAACGCAAGGATGAGATTCGGATACAGAACTTTATAAATCCCTGGAAGGAAGGTAAAGAATTGCTTAAGTTAGGCGATGAAGAATCTTAAGCTTTACAAAACGATGCGCCGGGATTATAATAACCGCAATTAAGTATCTTTAATTAATATGATTAAGAAAATAGGTTTCGATAACGAAAAATATCTTAGAGAACAGAGCGCTGCCATTTTAGACAGGGTGAAGAAATTTGGCAATAAGCTTTACCTTGAGTTTGGCGGCAAGCTTTGTTTTGATTATCACGCCGCCAGGGTTCTGCCGGGCTATGATCCGAATGTAAAAATAAGATTGTTGCAGCAGCTCAAAGATAAAATTGATATTGTATTATGTATTTATTCAGGGGATATAGAGCGCGGTAGGGTAAGAGGGGATTTTGGTATAACCTATGATGCGGCAACTTTTAAGCTGATAGACGATTTAAGGAAATGGGATTTGGATATACTGTCTGTAGTCATTACCCGTTTTTCCGGGCAACACGCCGCATCGGTATTTAAAAATAAACTGGAGCGCAGAGGGGTTAAGGTTTATCTGCATTATCCTATTGAAGGCTATCCTGCAGACGTAGATTTGATTGTCAGTGACAGGGGTTTTGGTAAGAACGAGTATATAGAGACAAAAAACCCGATAGTTGTTATAACCGCTCCCGGTCCAAACAGCGGGAAACTATCCACATGTCTCTCACAGCTTTATCACGAACATAAACGTTCGATAAATGCAGGTTACGCAAAATTTGAAACATTCCCTATTTGGAACCTGCCGCTCAAACACCCGGTTAATATAGCTTATGAAGCAGCCACTGCAGATATACAGGATTTTAATTTAGTTGATCCTTTCCATCTTAATAAATACAACAAGACAGCAATAAATTATAACCGGGATGTAGAAAGTTTTCCCATCCTTAGGCTTATCCTTAATAAGATTATGGATAAGGATGCAGCGTCATTAATGTATAATTCGCCTACCGATATGGGAGTTAACCGTGCCGGATTCGGCATAGTCAACGATGAAATCGTGCAGGAGGCAGCAAAGCAGGAACTTATAAGAAGATACTTCAGGTATAATACCGAATACGTATTGGGCATAGAGAAAAAAGATACTGTAGATAAAGTTATGCTCCTTATGGAAGAGCTCAGAGTTAAGGTAAGCGATAGGGTTGTTGTTGATGTGGCAAGAAAAGCGGCTGACGATGCCGAGGCTAAAGGTAAAGGGAATGAAGGCATATATTGCGGAGCAGCTATCCAGCTGGCAGATGGCAGGATTATAACCGGTAAAAACTCAAAGATGATGCATGCTGCCTCAAGCCTTGTGTTGAATGCGGTTAAGACCCTGGCAAATATACCCGATGAAATACTTCTATTGTCTCCTCATATTATTAACCAGATACGTAAGTTTAAAGAGAGCATATTAAATACCGAATCCGAGAGCCTTGATTTGGAGGAGACCTTGATAGCTCTTTCTATAAGCGCTACCACTAACCACACCGCAGAATTGGCCATGGCTAAGCTTGCAGATCTGAAGAACTGCGAGTTGCACATGACGCATATCCCTACTCCCGGGGATGAAGTCGGACTTAAAAGGCTGGGCGTGAATCTTACTACTGATGGCAAGTTTTCGTCCCGTAATTTATTTATTACTTAAAGATACCCCGGGAACGCGTATTAAATTATGTTTGGACTCCGATACAAAAATATTATCAGGTTATGTTTATTTATTTTTCTTATCGGGTTAATTTTTTTAGCGGGGAAATACCTGCATATAGACAGCGAGGAGTTAGAGAAATTATTCAAGTCCGTACCGTTTTTATATAGCTCGGCGATATTTATATTTTTGTATGTTACGGTTACTTTTTTCGTTTGGTTTTCTAAGGATGTTTTCAGATTAATCGGGGCTATTGTTTTCGGGGCCTATTTAAGCACGCTGCTGGTTTTTATTTCCGAAACAATTAATGCATTTGTACTTTTTTACACCGCGCGTTTCTTAGGCAGGGATTTTGTAAATAAGCATCTTAATTTCAGTAGTTTTAATCTAAGTGATAAGCTGGGAAAGTCAAATTTAGCGTGGCTTGTTTTGATTAGAATGGTGCCGTTAGTCCCTTTCAGGTTTATGGATTTAAGCATGGGGCTCATGAATATCACTTTCAGGCGCTATCTCGTTGTAGTATTGCTGGGTTCTTTATTAAGGATTTTCTGGTTGCAGTTTATTCTGGCCGGCATAGGTAAGGCAGTCTTAAGCTCTCCGGATGAAATTATCGTTTATTTATCTGCAAACAAGCCGGTATTTATTTTTACCTTTATTTATTTCATAATGAGTGTTATTGTCGCTCTGAAACTAAACAAAAAAGAGGCCAAATAATGTCTGTTAAAATAAAATTCTTAGGAGGGGTAAGGACTGTAACCGGATCGAGCCATCTTATCACAACAGACAAATCTCAGGTTTTGCTTGATGTGGGGATGTTTCAGGGGCATCGCGATGAATTCTACAAGACTAATACTACGATTGTCTATAATCCCCGTAAGCTCGATGCCATTATTTTATCTCACGCGCATCTGGACCATTGCGGCAATATTCCGGTAGTTATGAAAAGAGGCTTACGTTGTAAAATATATACAACTTCTGCTACTAAGGATTTGTCAGAACTTATGCTTAATGATTCAGGTAAAATCCAAGAGGAAGATATAAGGTATGTTAATAAGATTAATAAGAGATTAGGACTTCCCTTAAGAAGTGTTTTGTATACACAGCGTGATGCGGCTTTGGCTATTAAGAGGTTTCGTTCGCTTTCTTACGGTCAGCGTTTTTGCGTGGCAAAAGATATTTTTGTCACTTTATATGATGCCGGGCATATATTAGGTTCCGGCATAATCGTGCTGGATATAAAAGATGCCGGCAGGGATATGCGTATAGGATATGCAGTTGATTTGGGCAGAAAGAACCTACCTTTGCTTAATAACCCGGTTGTTCCAAGAGGGTTGGATTATCTTATAATAGAGAGCACCTATGGCATGCGGACACATAAACCGATTGAAGAAGCCCAGGAGAGATTAAAAGATGCTATAAATATGACCGTGGAGAGAAAGGGAAAAATTCTTATTCCTTCTTTTACCCTTGAACGTACGCAGGAGGTAATCTATTTCTTAAGTGAGTTATTGAAAGAGAAAAGTATTCCCCCGGTTCCCATATATGTAGACAGCCCTTTAGCCACAGATATAACGGATTTATTCAGGTTTCACATTAAGTATCTTAACGAAGATGTGCGCCAGGCGATATTAAGAGGTGATGATCCTTTTGAGTTCTTGAACTTAAAGTTTATCCGCTCCCAGGAGGAGTCGAAAAAATTAAATACCGATAAGAGACCAATGATTATTATCGCCGGAAGCGGAATGTGCGAATCGGGCAGGATATTGCATCACCTAAAGAATAATATTGAAGATACGCGCAATACTATATTAGTTGTAGGATACATGGCTAAGGATACTTTGGGCAGGCATATAGTAGATCAATACCCGTTTGTGCGCATTTTCGGCATTGAGTATGAGCTTAATGCCGAAGTTATCGTGATTAACTCTTTTTCCGGTCACGCCGATAAGAACGAATTGGACGATTTCGTGAATTCCGCGCTGCCGTTAAAGAGGATTTTCATAGTGCATGGAGACGAGGATCAGTCCCAGGGTTTTCTTGAGCACTTAACGGCTAAAGGGCTTGATGCCTATTTGCCCCAGAAGAACGAAGAAATATTGCTTAATTAGCCGATATGTGCTATTATTACTACCCGATTAAAGCAGGTATATTGAAAGGAGAAAACTAATATGATAGGCGGATTTTCGACACCAAAAAAAGACAGAAATATAAAAGTTTCAGGCGGCCAGCCTGTTAAGACCGGACAGATATTGTCGCGCGGAGTTACGGTTTATAAGCCAGGGGCTAATGTCGGCGGGCTCGGCACTCTTTATGCTTTATGTTCAGGCAAAGTCTATTTTACAAAGAGAAAGACCAGTCACGGTAAAGTAAGAACTTTTATAAATGTACTTCCGCAGCCCAATAAATCCTAACAGCCGCATAAGACGAGCCGGTGGATAATAATATAACAGACAAATCCAAGAAGTATTCTCTGATCAAATACAGCCTGGCGATAGCTGATATAGTCTATTTGTTAGTTTTGTTATTTGTGTTTCAATCGCTCGGCCTATCTAGGGCGTTGTTTGATTACCTTGTTTCTGTTTTTGCCAGCCCGTTTGTGTTACCGCTGTATCTTGCAGCAGTTTATTCTGTGTATTATCTACTTAATCTGCCACTAAATTTCTTAAGCTCATTTTTCTTTGAACATAAATTTAATCTTTCAAAGCAAAGTATAACTTCTTGGGGCGTTGATCAGGCAAAGACATTCGCTTTATCTTATTTGCTGATTCTTATTATTTTTTCTGCCTTTTACTATATAACTGCCAGGTTCCCTGCGACCTGGTGGATTATATGTTCAATCGCCTGGATGTTTTTTAGCATTATTTTAGCCAAGGTAATGCCTGTTCTAATTATACCAATGTTTTTTAAATATAAACCGCTTTCCAACGGCTCTCTTAAAAAACGCATTATCGATTTAGCCAATAAGATGGGAGTTAAGCTTTTGGATGTCTTTGAGATAGATTTTAGCAAAAAGACGCTTAAGGCCAATGCCGCTTTTGTCGGTTCCGGCAATACCCGCAGGGTCATTTTAGCCGATACCCTGCAGGATAAGTATACTGATGAGGAGATTGAAGTTATACTTGCGCATGAATTTGCGCACTATAAATTTAAGCATCTTCTGAAGATGATAATTATAAATGCGTGTATTACGGTTTTTATTTTTTATCTTATGTTTAAGACAAGCAGTTATTTCTTAAGCCTATTTTCGCTTGATTCTTTATCTAGCGTAGCATCTTTTCCACTGGTGGTATCTTATTTTGCTATCTTAGGTATAATTACCAGGCCGTTTGAGAATTATATAAGCCGCAGATTTGAGATAAATGCAGATATTATGGCGGT
>CAYXSY010000008.1:0-64026 GCA_964467905.1 uncultured Planctomycetales bacterium
TTTTTATCAATGTCTAAATATTATACCGGAAGAAAAACCAGGAATCTTTTTGACCCGCAAAGCAAGGCCCCTTTTAAATTAAGCCGTTCTAAGATAGAGCTCTTCATCAACTGTCCGCGTTGTTTTTATCTTGATAGAAGATTAGGGGTTGGTCAGCCCCCCGGCTATCCTTTTACCCTTAATTCCGCCGTAGACAAGCTGCTGAAGAAAGAGTTTGATTTATATCGTAGCAGACAGTCTGCGCATCCTCTTATGGAGTCATGCGGGATAAAAGCAGTCCCCTTTAGGCATGAAAAACTTGAATTTTGGCGCGATGCATTACGCGGAGGGGTTGAATTCTTGCATAAGCCGACAAATCTTTTACTTACCGGTGCGGTGGATGATATCTGGGCTTCTGCGCAAGGGGAATTATTTATTGTAGATTACAAGAGCACTTCCAAAGAACAGGAAGTAAGTATAGATGAGCCCTGGCAGGTTTCCTATAAGAGGCAGATGGAGATATACCAGTGGTTATTTAAAAACAATGGATTTAACGTATCTTCTATAGGGTATTTTGTATATTGCAATGGGATTACGGCAAGAGAAAGATTTGATTCCAGGCTGGATTTTGATATAAAGATTATCCCTTATCAGGGAGATACTTCTTGGATTGAGCCTGTGGTAATTAAAATGAAAGAGTGCTTGATGCTTCCCGAGGCCCCTGCGCACAGTCAGGAATGTGATTATTGTTTGTATAGCAAAGCGCTTAAGGAAACAGAAAATTTGTGTTAGTGGCTAAGAAATATCTTAAGGAGCGGATATGAAGAAAATTATTTATTACTTTTCGGCAACCGGAAATTCTTTGGTTGTGGCCAGGGATTTATCTGCTGCTTTGGGAGGATCTGATATCGTCCCGATTACCAAAGCTTTGCGGCAGGATCAGGATAATTCTTATGATGTCATAGGCATAGTATTCCCTGTTTATATGTTTGGCTTACCGCTTATTGTATGTAAGTTTTTAGAAAGTATTAAAGTGAAGAACGGCGCTTATGTTTTCTCCGTTGCTACATTAGGCGGTATGCCGGGTAGGGCTCATAGTCTTGTAAAGGAGATTTTAGGCAGGCGTGGTATCAAGCTTAAGGCCGGTTTCAGTGTGCGTATGCCGGGTAATTATACTCCGTTATATGGGGCAATCAGCGAAGAAAAACAGAATGAGGAGTTTGTCAAAGAGAAGGACCGCGCGAAAGAGATAGCTTCTTATGTTTTATCCGCCAAAGAAGGCATCATTGAAGAGAAACCGTTTTTGCCTAATTTTCTGATTTACAAGTTGCTATACAAAGGCGGATCAAAAATGATTCCCTTTTCCGATAAAGATTTTTGGTTTACCGATGCTTGCACTAAATGCGGGATATGCCAGAGAGTTTGTCCGGTTAAGAATATAAGGCTTGAAGACGGTCATCCTGTGTGGATGCATCATTGCCAGCATTGCATGGCATGCCTGCAGTGGTGCCCGGTTGAGGCAATACAGTATAAGAAAACAACTATAGGCAGGAAGCGCTACCGTCATCCTGAGGTGCGCGCAGAAGATATAGCGCAGCAGAGAGAATAAACCCGGGAATTTTAGAGAAAGGAGATTTATCATGAGGAGAATATTCGGATTGGTGTTTTTCGTAGCAGTGGTTTTATTAGCGGCAAATATAGTTTTTGGCGCCGAGATGTCGGCGGATATGATTAGCACAAGCGCAGGGCAGACTTTCAGGGGTAAGATTTTTATCAGCGGTGACAAGGTCAGGATGGAGAATCCCGAAACAATTAGTATCAGCCGTATGGATAAAAAAGTGGTTTGGATTTTAATGCCTAAAAACATGACATATATGGAGCAGCCCTTTGATCCTTCGAGCGCAGTAGCTACTTCCAGTAAAGTAAGCGGTGAGATAGAGCGTAAATTTATAGCCAAAGAAAACATAGACGGACGTCTGACCGATAAGTATCAGGTAGTTTATAATGCAGGAGGGAGAAAAGAAACAATGTTCCAATGGATAGCCCCTGGCCTGAATATACCGGTCAAGACAGCAGCAGCTGATAACAGCTGGGTAATTGAGTATAAGAATATAAAGACCTCAAAACAGCCTGATTCATTATTTGAAGTTCCCGCTGGGTATCAGAAATTCTCTTACCAGATGCCTTCAATGCAGGATGTCTTAGGCGGGATTATCGGAGGTTAAGAAGACATAAGGTTACGTATCTTTCATCTTGATTTTAGTAGAAAAAGTGGTAAACTTATCACTGCGTAAGTAATCTCCGAGTTTTAAGGTGGGTCTGGATTAGAAAAATAATGAGAAACCTTTGCTAGCTGTAAATACTGACAGCCGGCAAAGGTTCCTTTTTTTATAGAGGCTATTGCATAGAATGTTAAGTTTATTAATACGGCAGTTTATTTTGTTCGATCCGCTTTCGCTATTTTTTCTCTCCGTAATTATTCTTGTCTGTTTCCCTTCGGCTATCTATTCTGTTGGTTACATGAAGAATGAATATTCTTATTCTAAAATAAAGTTATCCTGGGTTTTGCTGTTTATTTTCACCCTGTCTATGGCTTTGGTAGTAGCTGTAAGAAACTGCTTAGCTTTTCTTATATTCTGGGAAATCATGTCTTTAGTATCGTATTTCTTGGTAGTTATTGATGTCCGTCATGAGAAATCAATACAGGCGGGTATGATTTATATAATTATGACGCATATCGGTACAGCTTTCTTAACCGCGGCTTTTCTGATAATGTACAAATATGCCGGCTCTTTTGATTTTTTTGTAGTAAGGAATGCTTTGCAAACAATACCACCTACGGCAAAAAATACATTATTTTTGCTGCTTTTGGCCGGTTTCGGCACTAAGGCCGGGATTGTGCCATTACATATCTGGCTGCCTTATGCTCATCCTCAAGCCCCGAGCCATATATCGAGTATTATGTCCGGGGTGATGATAAAGACCGCTATTTATGGGATAATCCGCTTCATAATATATATACTTGGTGTTAATGCTCTTTGGTGGGGGGTATTAGTTTTAGTCCTGGCAGTAATTTCCTGTCTTGTCGGAGTTATCTACGCGCTGATAGAACATGATATCAAGAAGCTTCTCGCATATCATAGCGTAGAAAACATTGGGATAATATTGCTGGGGGTAGGCCTGGCAATGTTTTTTATCAGTATTAATTTACCTTATTTAGCCATTTTTTCATTAATTGCCGGCTTATATCACTTAATAAATCATGCTATATTTAAAGGGCTTTTATTTTTATGCGCGGGCAGTGTTTATAAGGCGACAGGGACGCGCGATATCGAAAAGCTGGGTGGACTAATTAAGAAAATGCCGTATACATCTATATGCTTTTTATTAGGCGCTATGGCAATTTCGGCTTTACCACCGCTTAATGGTTTCGTAAGCGAATGGCTGACACTACAAGCGTTTTTCTTGGGAGCATTTAATATATCCGCAGGAGGAAAGATTTTCTTAGGAATATGCGCTTCGATGTTGGCTTTAACCAGCGGGTTGGCTGCCGCTTGTTTTGTAAAGGCTTTCGGAATCACCTTTTTAGCTCAGCCAAGGAGCCATTACGCCAAAAATGCAAAAGAGGTTACTTTGTCTATGCGTATAGGGATGTTTTTCTTATCATTCCTGACAATTACGTTTGGTTTAGCCGCGGTCCAAATTATTAAATTACTAGCAAAAGTTTCATCCGCAGTTATGGGAGTAGATATAAGCGGTATGCGTTTTGCCTTAAACAATTTTACCTTTAAGGCTTATACATCAGGAAGCGCCTCTTTTTCACCTCTTTTGATTGCTTTTTGGATAGCTATTCTGGTAGTGGTATTTCTTTTTATTCACAGGTTAATAATAAAAACTAAAAGTTCGTTTTCTACGACTTGGGATTGTGGTTATTATAAACTTACTGCGCGTAATGAATACACCGCTACCGCTTTCTCAAAGCCATTCAGAATAGCCTTTAGTTTTTTCTTGTTGCCTTATCGCAAGACAGAGAAGATAAGAGAATCATTCTACCATGTAAAGTCTTTTACTTATGAGACTCATATCACGCAGGTTTTCAGGAAATACATTTATGATCCGGTTATCGTTTTTGTCTTTAAAACAGCAAAGTCTATGAGGTTGATTCAGCCGGGAAGTATTAACCTTTATTTATTATATATCTTTGCCAGTCTTTTTTTGTTAATAGTTTTTATGCATTGGTTATAAGATGAGAAATATATTAATAATTATATTGCAGGTATTCGTATTTATCGTGGTTTCTCCATTGCTAAGTGGATTGATATCTAAGATAAAGAACAATATCAGAATGCGTAAGGGGCAAAGTGTTTTTCAGCCGTATTATAATTTGGTAAAGCTTTTTTCCAAAGATGAGGTAATCTCGTATGATGCTTCTTGGATATTCATCGCTGCGCCTGTTATTGTCTTATCAGCCATGCTTAGTGCAGCTTTATTCATACCTGTCTTTATTCTTCCGGCCCCGATGCATCAGATCGGAGATTTCCTGGCGCTTATATTCATATTTGCTTTAGGGCGTTTTTTTCTTGCGCTTTCTGCTTTGGATACGGGTAGCTCGTTTGGGGGAATGGGGTCTTCCAGAGAGATGTTTATTTCCAGTCTATCGGAACCCGCATTATGCTTGGTTGTATTCTCTGTATTATTGCAAACCGGCTCTACGGATATTTCGTTATCAAGCGGCGCTTGTATGCTTTCGGTTTCAAGCGTTATTACCGCGGTCACCCTATTTCTTATTACGATAGCAGAAACTTCGCGCGTCCCGGTTGATAATCAGGAGACGCATCTGGAATTGACTATGGTGCATGAGGCTATGGTTTTGGAATATTCAGGGAGATCATTGGCTTTGTTGGAAATGGCCTCTCATATAAAACAGATGATTATGTTTTTTCTCATCGCACAAATAATTTTCCCTATAGCTTTACCAGTTTTTGGAGGTTTTGCCGGTATTCTGTATTGGATCTTATGGTATATCGCCAGGATAATCATTATAGTGGTTGCCGTAGCTTTGTTAGAAATCTCAATAGCGAAGATGCGTTTATTCAGGGTAGCGGATTTCCTCGGGTTTACATTTGTATTAGGTATTATTGCCGTGGTGTGCGCGGTATTAGGAGTTTAATATGGCAGAAGTAATCCTTTGTTTGATTCTGGCTGTAACATATATGATGGTTATTGCCAAGAGGACGCCGGCCTTGGTGCGTAATTTCCGTTATCAATCTACGCTGATTTTCTTAGTAACATTGGTTTCTGGAATTAGGGGTGGGCACGTTGATTTGTGCATTGTTGCTTTTCTCATATTGTTCTTAAAGGTTTTTATAATACCATATGTGTTGAATTTAGTAGCCAAGAAAATAAATGTTGACGAGAATCTCGGGCTTTTTGTCAGTCCTCAACTTTCGTTAATTGTCGCCTTGGCGTTAACTTATTGTTCGGGTGTTTTTGCGCATGCATTAGGGCTAAATTCATTTTACAAAATGGCAGCTATTACTGTTGCTTTCTCGGTAATTTCCGTAGGAGCATTCCTTATGGTCTCGCGCATGAAAGCTTTTACTCAGCTGATAGGCCTTTTAGTAATGGAGAACGGTATTTTTATCTTCGCTTCTTTTTTATCAGCGGGTATGCCATTTTTTGTAGAGTTTGCCATAGCTTTAGATGTATTCATGAGCGTGGTTATTATGGGCATATTTGTCTACAGAATCAATAGGCTTTTTACGCATATTGATGTAAATAAGCTGTCTCGTCTAAGAGGGTAGCTTTTAAAGGAAAAAATACAAATGGAAGTGTTTCTTATTATTGGCATTCCGGTTTTTCTTGCGCTGTCAGCTTATTTAATTAAGGATCGAAATCTATATGGCATAGTGAATGCCATCTCCTATTTTATTATATTATGTCTTAGCGTTGTTGTTTTTAGGAAAGTTATTTCTTCCGGAGAGATAAGTTTATTTGGTGATTCTATTTATCTTGATGCTTTAAGCGCATTTTTTATTTTTGTTACTGCCTCGGTAGCTTTCGCATCCGCGCTTTATTCAATCGGATATATAAAAAAGGATATTGAAAAAGGCATATTGCCGGAGCATAAAGCGAAATTGTATTATTTTCTTTTTAATCTATTCTGTTGCTCTATGTTCCTTGTCGTTACGGTGAATAATCTTGGACTACTTTGGGTTGCTGTTGAGATGACTACACTTGTTTCAGCGTTTCTTGTAGGTTTGTATAATTCCAAGGGATCAGTTGAGGCAGCATGGAAATATATCATTATATGTTCGGTGGGCATAATCTTTGCGCTTTTAGGAACAATTCTTTTTTATTACGCTTTTTCTCTTTCGGGAGCGGCAAAGAGCCTGCATTGGTCTGATATCTTGTCCGGAGCGGCAGGTATGGATAAGAATATCTTAAAGCTAGCTTTTATTTTTATCTTGGTTGGGTATGGGACTAAGGCCGGCCTTGCTCCTATGCATACCTGGTTGCCTGATGCCCATAGTCAGGCTCCTGCGCCTATCAGTGCGCTTCTTTCCGGAGTGCTCATTAAAACAGCCATTTATGCAATCTTAAGATTCGGCATTATTGTCGTGAAGGTGGCGGGCTTAACTTATTTTTCTCATTTGATGCTGCTTTTAGGGTTAATTTCTTTAGGGCTTTCATGCGCCTTTATACTGGTTCAGAAAGATCTAAAGCGTCTTCTTGCTTATAGCAGTATTGAACATATTGGCATAATCTCGGTAGCATTTGGTTTGGGTTCTCCGTTAGCCGTAGCCGCAGGCTTGCTGCATATTTTTAACCATGCGGTGACAAAATCACTTATGTTTTTCTCCGCAGGGAATATTATTTCCGCATACGGTAAGCACAATATGAATGCTATCAGAGGGGTATTAAAAGTTTTGCCGTTTACGGGGTTCGTGGTATTAATAGGGTGTTTTGCTCTTACGGGATTTCCGCCTTTCTGTATATTTATAAGCGAGATGATGATTCTATTCTCCGCATTTACTAGTGGCTCATACATAATAGGAATATTGGTATTGTTTTTTTTGGTGGTCATTTTCGGAGCTTTTATTTATCGCTTCGGAGAGATGGTCTTTGGAAATATGCCTAAAGGGATGAAAATCGTGGGAGAGCCGTTAAGCGGGAAGCTGGCGCTTATATTTTTGTTAGCACAGATTTGTTTATTAGGCATCATATTTTTATTTATCAATAAGGATTTATTATGCATAATTCAGAGATTCTTACAACAATAAGGGATAATTTCTCAGGTTTTAATGCGCTTGTAGCTTCGCAGGAATATCCGGATGAGCTAAAGATTAAAGTTTCTCCAGAGAGTTTTAAAGAGACATGTCTTGTTTTACATAAGATTCTTTCTTCTGCGGTGGCGATGTTTTTTGCTTGTGACGCACGCAAAGAAACAGGGGTATTTGTAGTTAATTGTGTTTTTCTGGATTCAAGGAGAAGCCAATGGATTACCGTGAGTACGGACATACTGCAGGCTAGGCCGTCTTTTGATTCAATTGCAAAAGATATACATTCGGCAAGTTTGTTTGAGAGACAAATTTGGGAAATGTTTGGTATTGAGCCTAAGGGTAACCCTGATCTAAGGCGCCTGCATTTACACGATGAAGTTTGGCCGCAAGGCAATTATCCTTTACGTAAGGATTTTAGGGGATTAGGTTCTGTAGATTTGAGTGAATACAGATTCTTCAGGGTAGAGGGGGATGGGGTATTTGAAGTCCCTGTCGGTCCGGTTCACGCAGGGATAATTGGTCCGGGGCATTTTCGTTTCAGCGTTGCCGGTGAGCCGATTATAAATTTAGAGATCCGTCTTGGTTTTACGCATAGAGGAGTAGAGAAGATTTTTGAAGGTAAAACTTATACCGAAGCGATAAAATTATCTGAATGTGTAGCCGGAGATTCGTGTTTTGCGCACAGCTTAGCATTTATTTTGGCTGCAGAGAAAATTTCTGGCATCAGGGTTACGGACAAGGCTTCCTATACTAGAGCTGTATTTCTTGAGCTTGAACGTATATATAATCACGTGAATGATATCGGTGGAATTGCTGTTGACGTGGGGTTTAGTTTTCCTGCAGCCTACGCTTCAATTATAAAAGAGGCAATTTTACAATTAAATGAAAGAATCTCCGGTAATAGATATATTAAGCATGTTAATATAGCAGGTGGCGTAGTAGTGGATATAGATGAAACCAAGAGGCAAATAATAAAAGATTCTTTAGAAAAGATAGAATACGATTTCAATGAATTGGTAAAAATATTGTATTCCAGCGTATCTTTTATGGACCGGATAGATGGTACCGGAATATTGCGTAAAAAGACTGCCGAGGATATCGGTGTAAGAGGATTGGCGGGGAGAGCTTCTGGTATCCCGGTAGATTTGAGAAGGCTTTTCCCGGGAGTATATAATAACGTTAAATTCATGATGGCACTAGAGGAGTCTGGTGATGTTTTGGCAAGATTACGGTTAAGGGTTACGGAATTTAAAGAGTCCTGTCGTTTAATTAAAGAATTTATAAGCAGGATTAAGAAGGATGAGCCATGCGTTGTCTCTGTTGTATCAAAACAGGGCAGTGCGTTAGGCTATGCGGAAGGCTGGAGGGGGCCGGTTTTGTATTGGCTGCAGACAGATGAAGCAGGGTTAGTTAATAGGTGTAAGGTTGTAGACGCATCTTTTCTTAATTGGCAAGGCTTATCGTACGCCGCGTTGGGGAATATAATTCCGGATTTTCCTGTCTGTAATAAAAGTTTTGATTTATCTTATTCGGGGAATGACCTCTAAACTATGACGAGCATACTTAGAAGCAGATTATTAAAGGGCGTAGTAAGCAGGCATATTGAGCCGCAATTTGCCAAGCAGTTAGAAGATGCTGGCTTAGAATTGAAGATGCTTATACAAAAAAGATTTGGCAGGTCTTTATTCATACGTGAGGTAGATACGGGTTCTTGCGGGCTATGTGAATCAGAAATAATTTCTGCTACGAATCCGATATATGATTTGCAGAGGTTTGGTATTAATTTTGTGGCATCTCCTCGCCATGCAGATGCGCTTTTGGTTACCGGGGCGCTATCTAAAAATATGGTTTTAGCTTTAAGGAAAACCTATGAAGCCATGAGCGAGCCTAAATTTGTGATTGCTTGTGGAGATTGCGCTTTGGACGGTAGTCTATTCAAAGGCTCGTATTATGTGGAGTCGGGGTTAAGTGATATATTGCCTGTAATCTTACATATTCCGGGTTGCCCGCCGTCGCCTATTGTAATTATCCAATATTTGTTATCTTTCCTTAAACATAACCGATTAAGTACTGAATGATAGCAGATAAATGAGTTACTATGATGTCATATACCTGCCATAAGTGCTTATCCACATTTATGTTGTTTTTTAGAAGAGATTAGGTTAAATTAATAGATACTTAAATATTGTATGTAATCGCTAAATCACTAAGCATTAATTCCATGAAACAAAATATCTTTTTTATTATCGGTTTAATAGCAGCTACTGATTTAATTGATACTATAAGCCAGTTGTTTTTAAAATCGGCAATTAATTCAGTAGACCTGCATATTAATAGTATCGCTAAGGTAATCCGTTTTATAATCAGGCTGCTTAAGATCCCAAGGGTATGGTTTTGTTTTGCCTTGAGCGTAGCTTCACTGATTATCTGGTTGTTTGTCCTGTCCAAGACCGACTTAAATCTGGCATTTTCTTTGGATAGCATGCGCTATATTATGATTGCTTTAGCATCGATGGTATTTCTTAAAGAAAAGATAAATGCGGCCAGATGGTTTGGAATTATCTGTGTAGTTTTAGGCATCTTTTTAGTCGCCTTAGGATAGATATGCATAATTTCTCGGTAAAAATAGCAAGAAAGATAGAAGAAATACCCAGATACGATTGGGATAGTATTTTTCCTGATGTGCTGGAAAATTACGGTTTTTTCAGAGCGCTTGATAATTCCGGGTTTGATCAGTTTTCGTTTTTCTATATCGTTATTTATGATAATAACAAACCTGTTGCAGCAACTTCGTGTTTTATCATGCGTTTTCCTTTTGACATGACGGTCAAGGGTAAGCTAAAAACACTCCTTGGCTTTATAAAGAGGATATTCCCGAATATATTAAGCCCGCGCGTGCTTATCTGCGGCTTGCCTATGGGCCAGGGCAGGATAGGGTTGAAAGCAGATTCTCCTGAATATCTGGATGCGGTATGTGAGTCCATGGAGGATATCGCTAAGCAAGAGAAAGTATCCGCCTTTATTTTTAAAGATTTTATCGAGGGCTACGTTGATAAGTTAAACATTCTTTTGAAGAAGGGTTTTATCAGGATTGAAAGTATCCCTTCTACGGATATGAATATTAATTTCTCTACTTTTGAAGAGTATCTTAACACCTTAAGCCAGTCTTCAAGGGAGGATTTAAGGAGGAAGCTCAGGAAAACGGAAGCCCAGGTAAAGATTGATTTGGAGGTTACCGATAACCCTTCGGAAAGCGATCTTGCTAAAATGTATGAACTTTATCTGCAAACCTACAACAAGCAGGATTTAGGATTAGAGAAGCTGCCGCCGGGGTTTTTTAAGTCTGTTTCTGAAAACATGCCGGGTGAGGTTAAATATTTCATCTGGAGGATAGAGGATAAGATGGTTTCATTTGCTTTTTGTCTTATCAGGGGCAATTATTTCATAGATTATTATCTTGGTTTTGATTATTCGATAGCTCATAAGTATAATCTGTACTTTATAAGATTCCGCGACCTCCTGAAGTGGTGCATAGCAAACGGAGTTAAGAAATACGAGATGGGTGTGACTACGTATGAGCCCAAGCGCAGGCTCGGCTTTGATTTTGTGCGCCTTTATTTCTATATAAAACACCGCAACAGGCTTATTAATCCTTTCTTGAAGATAATCGGGCATTTCATAAAACCGGAAAATTTCGATCCTGTTTTCGATACAATGGATAATAACGACGGTTCTTCCTAATTTTTCCTTATCCCGCGCATAAACATTCCTTATTTTCAATATAATTAATTGTGATATAATAAAAACAGTTTATTGATATGGCTATTTTGGCAGAAAGGTTTTGTTATGGGCAGATATGTTATTTTAATTATTTTTGTTTTCTTGAGCGGATGCGCCTATCTTAATAATACAGAAGGGATAAGCACTTTGCAGGCATTAGGTAGGAGCCAGGATATTATGAATCGTTATGTAGAGGCTCAAGACGAAGGATTTTCGCGCCTGAGCCATGATATAGCGCTGGGCAAGTTACATGAGGGCATACTGAAGCAAAGAATTATTGCCGAATATGGCGATCCTATATATTGCCAGCAGGCAGATTCTAAAGAAGAGTGTTTGTATAGAAGGCCGCTTAAGTATTTCGGGGCTACAAAAGCGTACTTGTATTTTAATGATAACAAGCGCCTGGATTCCTGGCACTTAGAGCCGCAGGATTAGTTTTCTTATGAAGATACCCAAAATACAGATAATTAGGTTGTTGTTCATGTTGGTTTTCTTTATTTGTATGTTATTTGCCAACTTTTATGCCGTGAGATTGATGGGCCGTTATGGAGTAGAGCTCTTTTTCTATGATAAGTTGGCGGTCGCCTATAATATAGGCGGCGCAGACGGGATGAGAAAAGAGTTAAGGGAAATAATAGCTAATGAAAAGTTCCCTAAAGAGCTTGTGTTAGCCAACGATTTTGAGAATAAACTTAGAGTCCTTGATAATCCGCAGGCATATTTAGTTGATAAAGTCCAGGATGCAAGAAAGAAAATCGCCCTCCTTAGAAATCTACGCACGATAGCGATAGCCCTGATGTTCATTATATTCATTTGGCGTTTAATCGCCGGGATGATCTATCGCTATAAAATAAGAAAAAGCTGATATAGTGGATAACTATCATTTAAAGTTAAAGAAGTTTGTGGGTGGTGTGTTTCTGGTAAGCCTTATTATAATGATTATTTCTATATTGAATAAGGACCGCCTACCCGGCAAAGAGGAAATCCTCGATGAGCTTTATAATGAGCCATTGCAGACGGAAATTTCTATGGCTCCTTTTACGGTTGAGAAAAGGGGAGTAACTTATTTAATCAAGCCGCTTTTTAATTACGAGCTTTACGGTATGGTGGTAACGTATCATCATAGTTATGTATGGTGGGATACCGAACATAAAGATGATTTTATAAATACTAAAGATATCTGCGTAATCTGGGGTGATAATATTGCCAGCGAAATTTATAAGAAAATGAAATTCTCAAGCGGAAGCTGGACGTGTTATTACGATTTTCCTTCCGGGTCGTCATGCGCCGAGGCGGCAAAATTCAGAGGTACGTGCTTGTCGAATAACCATGTTTTACTTGCCGATGACAGATTAAACCGTTTAATCATGGATGCCGAGAGAGGGGACCAGATATATATAAAAGGCTATCTGGTCAGTTATACCCAGCCGAAATGGGGAGATTTTGAGCGCCGCTCAAGCACAACCAGAAAGGATAACCTTTGCGAAGTTATCTATGTAACCGATTTTAAGATATTGAAGAAAGCTAACTATATGTGGCGGTTGCTTTATAAAGTGTCAAAATATATGGTTATCCTTTGCGTGATTCTGTTAGCATTAATGCATTATAAGGATCCGCGATATTCCGTTTAGCTTCTGTTAATGCATATATTTATATGCATTAAGCATATATAGTACCAGCTACGTACCTGGTACTTAGGTTTTAGGCATTGACTATTTAGCCAAAGAGTGTTAATATAAATATAATAATTTATCAGAGCGTCCCGAGTTAGAAGGAGTAAATCCCGGACGTTAAAACCCGCCAAGAAATACTGGCAGGTCCGTTGATTCTTGTGGCGGAAAGTAAAACCTTCGCATAATAAGTGCGGAGGTTTTTTGTTTTTTATGTGGTTAGGAGAAGAGAATGCTGATAAGCAGTGTAAAACAATCTAGCGAGAAACTCGAGTTGCTTTCGCGCGATTCGCGTTACGACTTAGCGTGTGCCTGCGCGACGCGCGAAGATGAGCACAGAAGGCGTTCAAAAGAAGGAAAATGGATATATCCTGTCAGCTTACCTAATGGCGGGACTACGTATCTTTTTAAGACGCTGCTTTCTAATGAATGCGTGAATAATTGTAGATATTGTCCGCTTAGGGCGGGGTCGGACGTAGAGCGCTGCAGTCTTTCTCCGGAAGAATTGGCTAAGGAGTTTCTTGTTTATTATCGTGCCCGCAGAGTAAGCGGGCTGTTTTTGAGCAGCGCAGTGGAATCTAACGCAGATTCTACTATGGAGCGTATTAATCGTACGGCATTAATATTGCGCCGCAGCCGGTTCAGAGGTTATATCCATTTAAAGATTATCCCCGGATGCTCGGATGAAGCTATAAGGCAATCGCTTTATTTAGCTAACGCCGTATCTTTAAATATAGAGTCACCCGGAGAGGATAGCTTCCGGCATCTTACCACAAGCAAGGATTATTACAGGGACATTATGAGGCCGGTTAGATTAATCAGCCGCCTTAGGGCAAAAGGAGCAAGCTGCGCCCATGTCCATCAAACGACCCAATTTGTAGTAGGAGCCTCTATAGAAACAGACAAACAAATAATCAATCATTCCTATGAATTATATAAGGATTTAGGGTTTTCCCGTGTTTATTTCAGCGCCTATCAGAGGGGAGGAGGGGCTGGTGATTTGCCGGGCGAGCGCTCAAAAGCGACTAATGAGCAGCTGTTAACCAGAGAGCATCGCCTTTATCAGGCAGATTGGCTTATGCGTAAATATGGATTTTCTTCCGGAGAGATTCCTTTTGATAATGATGGTAACCTTCCGCTTGAGGCGGATCCTAAAGAAATGTGGGCGAGGCAGCATCCGGAGTTTTTTCCTGTAAACCTGAATAAGGATGATAAATTCCGCCTGCTCCGTGTCCCGGGATTAGGCCAAGTGACGGTGGAGCGTATAATTACTTTACGGGCAAGCGGAGGCCGCCTGCGCTGCATCGAAGATTTAGGACGTTTAGGCAAATTGCTCAATAAGGCCAGCCAATATGTTGTATTTTGACCCTAAACTACCTGATCGTGAGCGCAAACCTTCTATTTGACAAAGTCCGGCGTAGGGTGTATACTAATAACGTTGAGAAAGATTAGAAATCCATAAGCCGTAAAGGGCGCGAAGACTAACTTTTACGGCATTTTTATTTTATAGCTTCAGATGGTGCAGTAAAACATTGTTTTTTAAAATAGTCAAGAGGAGCCTGAAATTAAGAAAGTAAAGACTTCGCCTAAGGGCAGGATGTGTAGATTCCCCGGATGCAAGCAGTTTTTAAGCATTTACAACCATGAAGAATATTGCCATGTACATCTTAGCCAGGTTGATAAAGTAAAAAAGAAGAAAAAGCGATGAATAGAGTACCTAATGTAAGCGTGATTCAGAATCAGGATAGCCAATCTCCAAAAAGTTTCTTTGGCCTGGGGATTGCGCCTAAGGTTTTGGATACACTTACAGCTATTAAATTTAAAGTACCTACTCCTATACAGTTAAAAGCTATCCCGCTTGCCATTGAAGGCAAGGACGTCATTGGTATAGCCCAGACCGGTACAGGCAAAACCCATTCTTTTGCTGTTCCTATGTTGCAACGGCTTTTAAACATAAAAGGCAAGGGGTTAGTTTTAGCTCCTACCCGGGAATTGGCCATACAGATAGATGATGCTTTCAAGAAAATGGCCTCTTATCTTGGGGTAAAAAGCGCTTGCCTTATCGGAGGCGCGCCAATGGGGGCACAAACAGAAGCATTGCATAAGAATCCGCGTATAATTACGGCGACCCCCGGACGCCTGATTGATCATATGCGGCAATGGAATGTGGTGCTTGATGATGTGGTTATGCTGGTGCTGGATGAAGCCGACCGGATGCTGGATATGGGGTTTGCCCCGCAGATAGAGCAAATATTTCGTTTTTTACCTAAACAAAGGCAGACAATGCTTTTTTCCGCCACTATGCCCAAAGAAATTGTGGAGATAGCTTCTAAATATATGAAGTTACCGGTATCAGTGGAGATTGCTCCTTCCGGGACTACTGCAGAAAAAGTTACCCAGGAACTTTTTATTGTCAGAAAAGAATTTAAGCCCAAGCTTTTAGGCAAGTTGCTTGCTCAATATCACGGAGCCGTACTTTTATTCTCTCGTACTAAGCATGGGGCGCGTAAGATTGCCCGCATGGTTAAAGATATGGGCTATGGCGCATGCGAGATGCATTCTAACCGTAGTTTAAATCAGCGCCGTGAAGCGCTTGAAGGGTTTAAATCCGGTAAATATAAAGTTTTGGTAGCAACGGATATTGCTGCCAGGGGTATTGATGTGACCGGCATTGAGCTTGTGCTTAATTATGACTTGCCTGATGACGCTAATAATTATGTGCATCGTATTGGCCGCACCGCAAGGGCAGGCTCTCAAGGACATGCGATTTCTTTTGCGACCCCAGAGCAAAGAAGTGATGTCCGCGAAATAGAAAAGATAATTAAAGTAAGCCTTCCGATTTCAAAACATCCGGAGGTGCTATGCGAACAGTTTATGTCCGAAGATTCGCCGCCACAAAATCATCAAAAACGAAGCGGCAATTTCCGTCATCGCAGGCACAGGCCTTTTAGCCGCGCGCATTCCAGGAAAGGCGGATGAAAGAATAAGGTTGACAAGTGGCACAAACCATGTTATAATCACTTCAGTAGTGAATAAAGGATTAGAAGTCTTCAAGCCGGGAGGATGCAGATTGCTAGCCTCGCGGTTTTTTTGTTTCTGCCGTTATTTGCTATAAATTCTTGAGGGAAGGAGGTAGCAAATAATGGCTAGAGGTAAAGTAAAGTGGTTCTCAAATACAAAAGGTTATGGGTTCATCACTCCTGAAAATGGAGAGGATGTATTCGTTCATCATAAATCAATTTTAGGTGAAGGATATAAGACACTTGATGAAGGCCAGGAAGTTGAGTTTGAGATCGAAAAAGGCCCTAAAGGCGAACAGGCAACTAAAGTGACAAAACTTTAAGTTGCTAAATTAAAGCCCGGCTCCAAAGAGCCGGGCTTTCTATTTATAAGTCAGAAAGGGTATAAAAATGCATAAGGGTAAGATTAAGAAGTTGGTCCGCGAGAGAGGTTTTGGTTTTATAAGCGATGTAGATGGCAGGGAGTTATTTTTTCACCAATCCAGCCTCGTTGATGTGCAGTTTGATGCTATCAATGAAGAGCAGGAAGTAGAATTTGAAGTTGAGAAATCTCCGAAAGGCCCGAGAGCTATCAACGTAAAAATTATTAGTTAATTTATCTTCGATATAAGATGAAAGTTATTTTGTCTATTTTATTCTGGATAGTGGCCGCCGTCACTACCTTGTTGCTATTCTTGGTATCTTCCGGGGTCTTGCTTGTATCGTTCCCGTTTGATAGGAAAAGAAAGCTTGTCCATGCGCAGGGGTTTTGGTGGGCGGATACTATTATCGGCTTCAATCCTTTTTGGAGTTTATCTGTTGAGGGAGCCGAGCATATTGACCCTAAGAAAACATATGTGGTTGTTGCAAATCATCAGAGTTTTGCAGATATACTCATGCTTTATAAGACCCGCATGCAGTTTAAGTGGGTAGCAAAAGAGAGTTTATTCAAAATACCGGTTTTTGGCTGGTGTATGTCGTTAGTAAATCATATTAAGCTTGCCCGCGGGCAGCATGGTAGCATAAGAGGGGTTTACCGACAGGCCGCCAGTTGGCTTAAGAAGGGAGTATCGGTTTTCTTTTTCCCGGAGGGTACGCGTAGCGCCACAGGAGAGATGAATGATTTCAAAAATGGCGCTTTTAAGCTTGCCATAAAAGAGAAAAAGCCGATATTGCCGATTTATATTAAAGGAGGCGCTAACGTGCTTCCGAAAGGCAGCTGGATTTTTAATACGCGAGCTTTTTGTAAATTAACTATTTTACCCGCAATAAATACTCAAGATTTATCCCCGAAAGACTTCGCCTCTTTAAGAGACAAAACCTACGCCACGCTGATTGAAGCTTCGCAATAATTAGCTGAAAGATAAAAATATTGTCACGTTTGTCTTTAATATGTATAATAAAATATATAACAAGCAGTTCTACCGCTAATTAATATGAAGCAAAAGATACTTATAGTTGAAGACGAAAAAGATATTGTGAAGATGCTCGAATATAACCTTAAGAAAGAAGGTTATAGAGTTATTCATACAGGCGACGGAGACATCGCTCTTAGTATGGTCAGGAAAGAAAAACCGGAATTAATTATTCTTGACCTGATGCTCCCCGGACTTGACGGGCTTGAGGTTTGTAAGATCCTTAAGAAGGATGAGGCCACGTCTTTTATCCCGATAATCATGCTTACGGCAAAATCCCAGGAATCAGATAAAATAATAGGCCTTGAGCTCGGAGCAGATGATTATATGACCAAGCCTTTCAGTCCAAGAGAGTTGCTTGCCAGGATAAAAGCAGTTTTACGCCGCAGTGATGAGAAAACAAAGCCGCAGGATTTTTCTAGTATCGGAGATTTGGCTGTAGATTTTTCTAAGATAGCTGTTACGGTAAAAGGCAAGCCTGTTGAACTGACAGCTAAGGAATTTGAGCTTCTAAAAGCATTAATAAATGCAAAGGGAAGAGTCTTGTCGAGAGACCATCTTTTAGATAATATTTGGGGGTTTGATCATGCTATAGAAATTCAGACACGTACAGTCGACGTTCATATAAGAACCCTGCGTAAGAAGTTAAAAATCGAAGCTAAAAGGATTGTTACGGTTAAGAACTATGGATATAGGTTCCAGATGGAAGAAGATTAGAAGGCCCGGGATAAAACTAAGACTGGTTTTTTCCTATTTGCTTATAATTGCTGTTTCTTTTGGTTTTGCCGCATATTTTCTGGATAAGAATTTAGAGAACCACGCTCTCCAAGGAATAAAATCCTCACTTGTTAATGAGGCCTTTCTCATTAAAAGCCAAATTCCCTATGAAAAATTAAAGAGTCAAGGATATCCTAGTCTCCAAAATCAGATTAAAACGTTAGCCAGCAAGATAAAGAGCCGTCTTACCGTCATTGATCGCTCGGGAATGGTTATGGCGGATTCTGATGTAGAAGATAATAAAATAGCTTATATGGAGAATCATGCTGACCGCCCGGAGATAAAAATCGCTTTTGGCGGCAATATCGGAGAGCAAATACGTTATTCTTCGACCTTAAAAATAAATATGCTTTATGTTGCAATGCCCTTAGCATGGCCACAGGGAGTAAATGCTGTATTAAGGATCGCTTTACCTCTGGTGCATATACAGCAGCAATTGCGGGAAATAAGAAAAGCTATAATAATAAGCGTTCTTCTTGCCGTGGGTTTAGCCATTGTTTTAGGGTCTATTTTGGCGATGGGGATAGTAAAGCCGATAAATAAGATTATTCATACTGCGCGTAAGTTTTCTTCGGGTGATTTCCAGCATAAAATACTGCTTGATTCTAATGATGAAATCGGAGAGTTGGCTGTTGTTTTAAATAGCATGGCCTCTGATATAGAGGATAAGATTAATGAAGTTCAAATACGCAATCAACATTTAAGCGCGATACTGCATAGCATGGTTGAAGGCATCATTGTATTGGACAAAACAGGCAAGATATTGTCTATAAACGTCCCGGCAGAAAATATCTTTAATATTAAGAAGAATGAGGCAGAGGGGAGAATGTTTCTTGAGGCAATACCTAATAATGATATAGCGGATTTAATCGGCGAAGTGAGCATGAAGAAAGAGTTTGTGAGTAAGGAGTTATCTTTAGTTTGGCCGGTAAAGAAGTTTTTTATAGTGGATGTTTCGCCTATTTTTCAGAAAGAAGAGTTAAGCGGTTGCTTGGTGGTTGTGCACGATATTACCGAGATCCGCAGGCTAGAGACTATGCGTAAAGATTTTGTCGCCAACGTTTCGCATGAATTAAAAACCCCGCTTACATCTATCAAAGGTTTTGTAGAGACGTTAATAGACGGTGCGCTTGAAGATAGGCAAAATGCCAGGCATTTTCTAGATATTATTCTTGATCACGCTAACAGGCTTGATAGTCTGATAAGTGATTTGTTATCGCTTTCTCATCTTGAGTCCAAAGAGATATCTTTAGATAGGAGCGTTGTAGAAGTTAAAAAAATGGTTGATGATATTATTATTAGCTTCAGGGCTGTCTTAGCTAAAAAGTCAATTAGCATAACCAACGATTTGGATGTAGCTTTATCTTTGTATGTTGATGGGGGAAGGTTATCCCAGGTTTTTACTAATTTAATCGATAACGCTATTAAGTTTAACAGAGATAACGGTAAGGTTAGAATTTTTAATGAGGATTTAGGAAATGCAATAAAAATTATCGTTGAAGATACCGGAATAGGCATTCCGCAAAAAGATATTCCCCGTATTTTTGAGCGTTTCTACCGTGTTGATAAGGCGCGTTCAAGGGAACTTGGAGGAACGGGCCTGGGGTTAGCTATTGTAAAACATATTATTGAGCTCCACGGAGGTTCTGTCGGCGTTGAAAGCATAGAAGCATCCGGAGCAAGATTATTCTTTATCCTTCCAAAATAGCCACCAGAAGCATCCTCTCAAATAAGGCTTTACTTATATTTTACTTTCTCTTGAAGCGGATTTAATACACATATTTTATATTGTAGCCATGAAAAGGATACTATATTTCATGGCTATTTTTTTTAGGAGAATCGCTGAGGAAGAGAAAAGGGAGCTAGAGCGTTTTTACGGTCAGTATATTTAGCCCTAGAAACATCCGCTTAAGACGAAAGGAGGTGTTTTTTAAAATGATACAAGCCATGTCGCCGATTAGAAAGGATTTTATAGCAGCTAATTTGCGTGTACAGATTAACAGGTTAATGAAGCTGTTAAATAGCGTAGAAGAGCATTACGATTTTGAACAGGACTATACAAATGAATCTTTAAAAGATATAGAAAACAATTTGCGGCAAATAAGAAAACTGTGCGCGAATTAATTATTTTATTTGTTAAAAAAGGAGGATTAGTAAATGAGAAAGTTTGTTATTTTGTTTGTTTGTGGCGTCTTTTTAACAACGGTACTTTCTGTTAATCATTCTTATGCCGGGGAAATAGACTTGCTTCTTGAAAAGCTGGTTGAGAAAGGCGTGTTGTCAGGATCAGAGGCGCAACAGATAAAGATTGAAACGAAAGAGGCGATGAAGAAAGAAATCGCACAGGCAAAATCCGAAGTTTTACCCAGCTGGATTCAGACCATGAAGTTAAAGGGTGATTTCAGGTTGAGATATCAGATGAACCGTACGGATAACGCCAATGATACATTCAGCTATAGGAACAGAGGAAGGTTTCGTTTAAGATTGGGAGTGGAAAGTAAAGTTAATGATAAGTTAAAAGTTGCAGCAGGCCTATCTACTGGCATTACTACTGCAGGAGAGCCTGATGCAGCTCGGTCTACAAACCAGAGCTTTACGGATGCTTTTGCTAAAAAACCGGTTGCCTGGGATTATGCTTATGCGGAATATAATCCTTTTACCTGGGCTAGCGTAATTGCAGGTAAAATGAAAAATCCTCTTTGGGAGCCTACAGATATGATTTGGGATACTGATATTAACCCAGAAGGTGGCATTTTTAAACTTAGTAAAAGGCTTATCCCTGAATTAGACCTTTTTGCTACAGCCGGAGCTTTTGTCTTAGATGAAATTAGCAGCGATAGTGCTGACCCGATGATGTACGTAACTCAATTCGGCGGGACATACAAAGTTGGCAGCAAGGCATCGCTAAAAGGTTCATTCTCTTACTATAATTTCTCTAATGTAAAACACCGTAATATCGAAGGTGCATCTTATGATTTCAGGGCTGCGACTCCTGGCCAGATAGCTTTCGGTAATAGCAGAGAAAATGTTACCGGTGCAAATACCGGAAGATTGCGTTATGGTTACAGCACCCTCACGCCAGCGCTTGAATTAAATATTAAACAGCCACTTGAGTTTTTAGGGATAAGGGCTTTAGATATACCTCAATTGCAGTTTTTCGGAGAGTATGTTGAGAACCCATTGGTAGAGAGAGCAAATACCGGTTATTCAGCAGGTTTTAAATTCGGAGCCGAGAAGATAGCTAATTTTGGTGATTGGGATTTCAAATATGATTACGTTATGTTGGGAAGGGATGCTGTTCCGGATTTTCTTCCCGATTCTGATCGTTATGGTGGTACAACCGGTATAAGGAGCCATGAAGCCATATTCCAATTCGGTTTAGGTCCTAATACTTATTTATCAGGAGATTACTATTATTCAGCCAGGATAACTAAGCCTCACGTCCCTGAGCATTTGGTTCAGGTTGACTGGAATATGAAATTTTGAAGCTATCCAAATATTATTTTACATAGATTTAACATGTGCTTAATAGGATTGTAATATGAATTTTGTATTATTAATTATATAAAAGAAAGGATTATCTTATGAAGGAGGCGAAGAGAGTTTTTAGTTTCTTAATGTTTATGTTTTGTTTGGCATTTAGCTTTAGTTTGTGTTTTGCAGAAAAAATCACTATCGCAGGATCTACTACGGTTTTGCCGATAGCACAAAAGACAGCAGAAGTATTCATGGAGCGATATGCAAAAGTAGACATATCTGTTCGTGGAGGCGGCTCAAGCGTAGGTATAGCTTCTCTATTAGACGGTACCTGTGATATAGCCGATGCTTCTCGTGCTATAAAAAGCTCTGAACTTGAAAAAGCAGTTACGAACGGAGTTGACCCGGTAGGCCATGTGGTAGCTATGGATGGCATAGCTGTTATAGTTCATCCCTCTAATAAAATAAGCCACCTCAGTAAAGATCAGGTAAAAGATATATACACTGCAAAGATTAAAGATTGGTCTGAATTAGGTGGTAGTTCAGGGAAGATTGTAGTAATATCCCGTGATTCATCAAGCGGTACATATGAAGCGTTTGGCGAGTTGGTTTTGAAGGGGCAAAAAGTGAGGCCAGATGCTTTATTGCAGGCATCTAATCAGGCGGTTGCATCAACCGTGGAGAGGACTCCTCAGGCAATCGGCTACGTGGGGTTAAGTTATATTACGGGTTCCGTAAAAGCGCTGGAGATAAGCGGGGTTATACCTTCTAAAGATGCTGTTTTGTCTGGGAAGTACCCTGTTTCACGCCCGCTTTTTATGTATACGAATGGCGAGCCTAAAGGCGCGGTAAAAGAATTCCTTGATTTTATTAAAAGCTCGGAGGGACAGTTGCTAGTGGACCAAGAAGGTTTTGTGGCCTTAAAATAAAAATAAAGTTTACTCATTTAAGGCAAGCACGGCAGGATTGCCTCCTGCCGTGGCCTCCTTTATAAGACAAATGTTAAGAATTAAAGAAGAAATATACCGGTGGTTTTTTGCTATTTTGGCATTTGCTTCTTTGGTTTTTCTTGTCGGAATTATAATTATCCTTTTCAAAGAGTCCCTGCCAATTTTTAAGAAATTAAGCCTGACAGATTTTATTCTTGGGAAATCCTGGTATCCTACCTATCAGCCGCCGGAGTTCGGGATATTGCCGTTAGTAGTTGCTTCTTTTGTTGTGTCTCTCGGGGCTATGTTGGTTTGTGTCCCTTTAGGTGTCGGCAGTGCCTTATACTTGAATGAACTGGCAGGCTATAAACAAAGAGCGATACTTAAACCTATGGTCGAAGTATTGGCAAGCGTTCCTTCTATAGTATATGGTTTCTTCGGAATGGCTATATTGGCACCATTCTTGCAAAAACTGTTTAATATACCGATAGGGCTTTGTGCTTTTACTGCGAGTTTAACTTTGGGGATTATGGCTACTCCGACGGTATGCAGCATTGCAGATGACGCATTAAGCTATGTTCCAAAATCGTTTAGAGAGGCATCTTTTGCTGTTGGGGCTAATCGTTGGCAGACTTTGATAAGGGTGGTTATTCCTGCTGCAGGTTCAGGTATTTCAACCGCTGTTATATTAGGCATGAGCAGGGCAATAGGCGAGACTATGACTGTGCTCATGGTAGCAGGAGGGTCAGCTATTATACCAACATCAATTTTTGATCCTGTCCGTCCAATGACCGCAGCTATTGCCGCGGAAATGGGTGAGGCTCCTATGGGGAGTGATCATTACCATGCTTTGTTTGCTATAGCGCTGATTTTGTTCCTAATTACTTTTATTTTTAATATTATAGCGGAGTTAATCAGCAGGCGTTACAGGATTAAGCTTGGTTTAGCAGGATAAGAGATAAATATATGAAAAGTAATGTTAGCCAGAAAATAGGCTTTATCTTTCTGCTTGCTTGTATGGCGATAACTTTATTCTTTCTTTTGGCTATAATTTATTTTGTCATGGCTAAAGGTCTTAAAGTTATTTCTTGGGAGTTTTTAACACAAACTCCTCGTAATGCAATGACCCAGGGAGGAGTAGCTCCGGCCATAGTAGGAAGCCTTTATCTTACTTTGGGGGCAATATTATTTGCCCTTCCGCTTGGCCTTGCCTGTGCGATATATCTTTGTGAGTATTCGCCTAAGGGTTATATCGTCAATATTATCAGGGTAAGCATAAATAATTTAGCCGGCGTTCCTTCAGTTGTTTTTGGTTTATTTGGATTGGCGGTTTTTGTAAAGTTTTTTAAGTTTGGGGTTTCTATATTAGCCGGTAGCCTTACGTTAGGCATTTTGGTTTTACCAGTAGTCATTTCTTCTACGCAGGAAGCGCTTTTGGCAGTGCCGCAGTCATTAAGGGAGGCTTCTCTGGCTTTAGGCGCTACCAAATGGGAGACAATTAAAAAGATAGTTTTGCCTACTGCCTTACCAGGTATTATTACCGGGGTTATTTTAAGCATAGGCAGAATCGCCGGAGAAACCGCGCCTATTCTTTTCACGGCGGCAGCTTTTTATTTAAGAGGGTACCCTAAATCGATATTTTCAGAGGTAATGGCTTTACCATATCATATTTATGCCCTCATGACCGAAGGCACGCACCCCCAGGAGCAGACTGCAATTGCGTACGGCTGCGCTTTAATATTATTGTTGCTTGTTTTATTTGTGTCTTTTGTGGCAATTTTTATTCGTCAGAAATACAGGAGTTATTCCCATGGATAAAAAACTTAAAATCAGAGCAGAAAACATTAATTTCTTTTACGGTAACCATCAGGCCTTAAAGGATATCAACATTGACGTTTATGCCAGGCAGGTTTTAGCTATTATCGGTCCTTCAGGCTGCGGGAAATCTACTTTCATCAGATTGCTTAACCGCATGAATGAGCTGTTACCAAATACTCATTTAAGCGGGCAGATTTATCTTGATGGCGATGATATATTGGATTCTTTACAAGATCCTGTTGAGTTGCGTAAGCGGGTAGGCATGGTTTTTCAGAAGCCGAATCCGTTCCCCAAAACTATATTTGAAAATATAAGTTACGGGCTCCAGGTAAATGGGATAAAAGATAAATACTTTATTGAAGAAAGAGTAGTAGCCTCTTTGAAGAAGGCAGTATTGTGGGATGAGGTTAAAAACAGGCTGCATGAAAGTGCGCTTAAGCTCTCGGGTGGGCAGCAGCAGCGGCTTTGTATCGCGCGTTGCCTTGCGGTTGAACCGCAGGTAATTCTCTTTGATGAACCTTGTGCGAGCCTGGATCCAATATCAACAAGCAAAATAGAAGAGCTGATATTGGAGCTTAAAAAAGACTATACAATCGTCATCGTTACCCATAATATGCAACAGGCGGCAAGGGTTTCTGACCGTACGGCATTCTTTTTGCTCGGAGAATTAATTGAGGTTGGTGAGACCCAGGGTATTTTTACGGTTCCGAAGGATAAGAGGACAGAGGCTTATATTACCGGAAGGTTTGGTTAAATTACCTTATGCAAGAGAAAAAACAAGTTTTATTTGTTTGTATTGAGAATTCATGCCGCAGCCAAATGGCAGAAGCGCTAATCAAATATTATTATCCGGATCAAATCGAGGCCTATAGTGCAGGTTCAAAACCTTCCGGGAGCGTGGATAAAGATGCTATTGCGGCTATGCGTGAAATAGGCGTAGATATTACACAAAATAAGTCCAAAGGATTTGCTGATTTACCAGTAAAAGAATTTGACTATGTTGTTACTTTAGGCTGTCAGGATGCTTGCCCTTTTTTCCCTGCAGATAGGCATATAGCATGGGATATCCCGGATCCTAAAGGTAGAGGTATTGATTTTTTTAGGTTAACAAGAGACCTGATAAAGTGTAAAATATCTAATTTAGCGGATGGTATCTTCGGTGGGCCATCCATAACCCAAAAGGGGTAATTAACATGGAAAGACACTTAGACGCAGAGTTAAAAGATTTGCATAAGGATATTCTAAGGATGGGTGCGTTTGCCCAGGAAGCAATTTCTAAATCTGTTGAAGCATTAAAAAATCAGGATAAAACACAGGCTCTCGGAGTCATTGACTTGGATTCCAGAGTTGACGAATTAGAGAACTTAATTGATGAAAAGTGTATTGATTTAATAGCCCGTTACCAGCCGATGGCAGGGGATTTGCGTTTTATTACTACCGGGATGAAGATTAATGCTGAACTTGAGCGTATCGCAGACCTGGCGGTTGATATATGCCAGCGGGTTCTGGAATTAGTAGGTAAGCCTTTGCTCAAGCCATTGATAGATATTCCTAAGCTTTCAACAATAGCGCAAGAAATGATTAAGAAAGCCATAGAAGCTTTTATCAATAAGGATGTTGTATTGGCCAGGTCGGTAAGGGCAATGGATGCGCAGGCAGATAATCTGCGCGATATGGTTTCTGATGAGTTAATCAACGAGTATATGGTTAAAGATGGCTCAACCGCCGACCGTGCAGTACCTTTGTTATTAATTTCAAGATATCTTGAACGTATATGCGATCATACTACGAATATAGCCGAAGATGTTGTTTACATGGTTGAAGGCAAGGTTGTTAAGCACAGCCAGCCTGGTGCGCTATAGACACGCAAAAATAATGATTCTATTTACGGCCTCTTTTTATAAAAGAGGCCGTTTTTTTTATAGCAAATTTGTTTTTTATATATATAATATAGTCAACAGGATGGGATTATGTATAAGAAATTCTTACTTGTAGGTTCAGGGGATTTTGCGGATTCTATAAAAGGGGCTTTGACTAGTCTTGCCCTGGAAATAGAAATTGCTAATACCTGTCAGGAAGTCCAGCCTAAGCTTAATAAAAAAGATATTGATCTGGCCATAGTCGATAATGATTCATTAAGTGACGCTATCCCGATTATACGCCGAAATAAATTAGATTTTGTAGTTGTTTCTGCGGTTAAGGACAATCAAGCAGTATTAGACATGTATTCTGCAGGGGCATCCGATTATATAGTCAAGCCTTATAATATCCGTGAATTAAATCTGCGCCTAAGTGCTGTTTTAAACAGTAAAAAAAGAATAGCTTGTCTTGGAGGCGGAGCCGGCCTATTTAATATCCTGATGGGGCTTAAGAATATTCCTAATGTGCATTTAACGTCTGTGGTCAGCACCATTGATGACGGAGGCTCATCGGGCAAGTTAAGCGCTTCTTTTGGAGTACTTCCTCCGGGAGATGTGCGCAGGAGTTTAGCCGCACTATGTAATACACCGCAGGTAATGATTGAGATATTAGCGTATCGTTTTGTTAAGGGAGGGGATCTTAGCGGCCATAATTTGGGCAATTTGATTCTGACAGCTCTTACCAAAATCAAAGGTTCTTTACCTGCCGCAGTAAGGGTTTTAAGTGACGTATTAAATATCCAGGGCGTAGTTATTCCTATATCCGAGACCTCATCAAAGTTATGCGCATTATTTGAGGGAGGTACGGTTATTAAGGGCGAAAGTAATATTGATTTAGGTAAAGGCAGAAAAGATACATTGCATATTAAAAACTGCTGGCACGAACCCGATGTTGAAGGCGATATTAACGCTTATTCGGCAATAATAAATTCAGATATACTTACCATAGGCCCGGGGGATCTTTTTACCAGCGTAATTACTAATCTTTTGATAAGAAATATCAGAGATGCGATTTTAAAGACTAAAGCTACAAAAGTATATATATGTAACCTGATGACCAAGCCCGGGGAGACATCAAATTTTGATGCTTACGATCACGTAAAAGAGGTTTTAAAATACTTGAAGAAAGATTGCCTTGATTATGTTATTATACCTGATAACAGTAGGTTACCTAAGGAAGTTGTAGCTAAGTATGCAAAAAAGGGACAATTCCCTGTTAAGACAGGTGATTTAAAGAAAATAAAGAAGCTTACCCATGCCAAGATTGTTGTCGCGGATCTGGCTAACAAGGAAGAGCTCGTGCATCATGATAGCGGTAAGATCGCCGATCAAATAATGAAAATAATTTTACGAAGAAAATTCAGATGAAAGATAAGCCCCGCATTCTTTTAGTCGATGATGATAAATTTGCAACAGATTTTATTTCCAAGAGGCTGGAGAATTCTGGCTTTAGGGTTTCTTCAGTAAACAAGGCAGAGGATGCGTTAGGGGAAATCAAGGATAACACCCCTGAATTGATAATATTGGATTTATTGATGCCCGGGATGGACGGCTATGAGCTTTTCGGCAGGATTCGCGCTAATAAAAATTATAAAAACATACCGGTAATAATACTTACTGCTTCTTTAGCTCAGGCCGATAAAATTAAGGGGCTTAAGATGGGGGCAGATGATTACATCACCAAGCCCTATGATTCGTCCGAATTAGTAGCAAGGATTAAAACTGTTTTAAAGAGATACAAGGCGCAAGGCGGGAGTAAAAAAATAAAGAATATTCTTGTTACTGGCGGAGCAGGTTTTATAGGAGCAGTCTTGGTAAAAAGACTGCTTAAAGATGGCAATAAAGTTGCGGTAATAGATGATTTTTCTACCGGCAGCCAGGAGAATTTAAAAGACGTAATTAAAGATAAGAATTTTAAACTTATAACCGGCTCAATAACTGACGAGGCAATTGTAGCCAAAGCGGTAGAGGAATGCGATCTTATATATCATCTGGCTGCGACTGTGGGGGTAAAAAACGTTGTTGATAAACCGCTGGAGACAATTATTTACGATACAATAGGAACGAGTATTATTTTAAAGTATGCTTCAGCAAAAGGAGTTAAAACAGTCCTGACATCTACTTCTGAGGTCTACGGTAAGTCCGAAAAATTTCCTTTTAAAGAAGACGAAGATGTAGTTATCGGTCCACCTGACGTAAACAGATGGAGCTATGCTTGTTCTAAGTTGCTCGATGAATTCTTTGCTGTAGGCTATCACCGCGAAAGAGGCCTGCCGGTAGTTATAATAAGGCTCTTTAATGTTGTCGGCCCGGGACAGCTGGGGCGTTATGGCATGGTTATCCCGCGTTTTTTTAAGATGGCCCTTGCTAATAAGCCCATTACTGTTTATGGTAATGGTGAGCAGATAAGATGCTTTACTTATATAGATGATGCCGTAGACATAATAATAAAGCTAGCGCAGACTGATGCTTCTAACGGCGAGGTAATTAATCTTGGCTCAGAGAATCAGATTTCTATTAAGGAATTGGCGGCTAAGATAAAGCGCATAACCAAAAGCCGCTCAAAGATAGTTTTTGAGCCTTATCGTAAATATTACGGAGCACATTTCCAGGATATAAGAAAGAGGGTCCCTGATTTGTCAAAACTTAAGAAAATAGCTAAGATAACCCCCCGGACTTCATTGGATGAGATCTTGGAGAAAACTAATAGATATTTCGAGCGTTATCCGAAGGAGCTGGATAGGATTTAATAAAAAGGAGCGTATAAATTGGCTACTGATAAGAAAAGAAAAATATTGCTTGTTGATGACGAAATTGATTTTTTGGATATGATGAAAGTCAGGCTTAAAGCAAATAATTTTGATGTGATAACCGGTTCTACCGGTGAGGAAGCATTAGAAAAGTTCGCTAAGGAAAAACCAAGCGCAATTATCTTGGATATTCTGATGCCGGGGTTAAACGGCCTGGAAGTATTAGAGAAGATACGCCAGGAAAACAGGAATATCCCGGTTTTTATCATCACTGCCTTTAGCAGCGAGGATAGATTTAAAGCGGCGAATAAATATAATGCCACAGGTTTTATTCTAAAAACTGAAAGTATGCAGGAACAGATCGTTAGAATTAACGAGGCAATAGAGTTGGCAGAAAAATATAAAGAATGAGATTAAACCTAGATAAATATAAGAAATTCCTGATTCTCGGCTTTGCTATATTATTGGCGTTGCCTTATTGTGTTTTAGCTGCAGAGCAGGCAGAAACCGCCAAGATTATAACGCAGATTACCCCTGCCGCTATTGCTAAGGTTGAGACAGAGAAGCAAAAAGGGGAAATATTTATAGATAATTATTATGAGCACAGTAAGGTGCATCAGGGCACTAGGAGAGGGAGTTGGGAAGAGACGACAAATTTAGCAGGTTATAAATACGGTAATTTAAGGAGTTATTTTTCTGTTTCACAACTTAGGCGTTTTGATGACCGTAATTATACTGCTAATTTCGGGGCATATTACACCATGCCTAATTCTTATTGTCATTTCGAAACTGGCTTTGGTTGGGATACGAGTTATATTTACAGGACCCAGAATCTTGCCGAATATGCCCACAGGCTTTATAAAGGATTATATTGGCAGCTTGGTTATAATTATCGCACCTACGGCGCCGGCAATTCACAGCTTATTTACCCCGGGCTCTATTATTATTTTGGAAATAGTTATCTAGGTTTAGAATACGGCAGGTCTATGATTGATGGCCGCGGTGGAGGAAATATGGGTTCGCTAAAGAGCAATATCGCCATCAATGACCGCCTGAACTGGTGGTCAGGCGCGGCTTACGGCCAGAGGCTTTATGATATATATGAACTTCCCGCGTCCGAACAATACGGATGCATAATCTTCAGTGGTTTTACATATAAGGTAACTGAAAACATCTCTCTTAGGGCCGGCTATACTTACGGTAAAGAAAAACCAAAATTCTTTAAAAGAGGTTATATGCTTGACCTTGCTTTAAAGTTTTAAATCTTTTTCGCCCATGCATAATTATTATGTAGATATAGTCTGGAAGGCCAACCTTGTTTTACTCGCCATACTTGCCGTATTTATCATATTTATTGTTATTTATTGTATCTTGCAGGATTTATTTATAGCTATACGTAAGAACAAATTATTAAACATAAAGAGGCGTATTTACGAGTTGTTTATTTCAGGCTCCGATAATAAGGAAGAGGCAGTTATTGATTCATCTAAACTCTCGACCCAGGAATTCTTAGATGTAGTTACCAATAGGACCAGATGGGCGGTATTTTTTAATCAGCAGGAGCAAGATTACCTTAAAAATTGCTTTGTAAATCAGAAGAACATATTAAAGCTTGAGCGTATTGCTAAGTATAGCTTGAATAAATGGCATAGGATTGAAGCAATTCTTGCCCTTGGCTATGCGCAGGCGGTATCGGCTTTAAATATCTTTGAAAAGGGGATATTTAGTAAAGACCTGGATATATCTTATGCCTCGATGCTTGCTTTAGGCCAGATAAAGACCGATCTTTCGGCCAGGATTTTGCTTTCTTTTTTGAGAAAGAATACAGACAGGGCTCAAAGATTGGCTTCTATACTTGATACTTTCCCCGCATCCGCCGCAGATGAAATAATAAAACTTATTAATGACAAAGAACCGCAGGTGCGTTTCTGGGCGCTTAAGATAATATGTCATTTTAGGCCGCATAATTATAAAGATAAGATTATTTCTTTAGCCGCAGATGAGGTAGCAAGCGTCCGGGGTATAGCATGCCAGTGTATAGGTGAAATAGGTGGTAAAGACGCAGAGCAGGTATTGTTAAATGCGCTAAAAGATTCTTCCTGGCTGGTGAGGATGTATGCAGTTAAAGCATTATCTGTGGCTATGGGCGATGGATGCTGCAAGCATATCGTCGCCTTATTAGGAGATAATTCTTTAAGCGTTATTGACGCAGTCAAGGAGGCAATGATTAAGTATATAAATTCGAGCGCTGTTTATCTTGAGAAAATACTCTCGGGAGATGATCAGTCAGCTAAGAAGGCAGCGGTTGAGATATTGGCTACTTCAGGCTATATAAAAAATATAGTTAAATGCGAGAGCTCCCATCAGGAGAAGGTTGTGTCTGAACTTATAAAAGCAGGTGCGCATTATAGTATTGAATCTGCGGTTTTCAGTTTAAATGATGATGAGCAGATAGGCGTTGCGCATAAAATAGAGAAAATAGATTCTGATTTTGGCGGTCAAATATTACAGAAAATCAAAAACGGGCCTAAAAAAGCATGAACTTAGCATTCTGGTCAAATCTTACTTATATAGTTTTCATTGTGTTTTTTGCGTATTTCATATTACTGGTATTCTATTATGTTTTTTTGGCTATAGCCGGAGCTGTAGAAGGAATGCATTGGGCACGCAGGAAAGAAGAAGAAGACCACCCGCTGTATTATTTTACTAACTTTAACTTTCCTGTCAGCATTATTATCCCCGCGTCTAACGAAGAGATTTGGATTAAGGATTCTGTAAAATCGGTGCTTAATCTAAATTATCCTAAATTCGAGCTTATCATTGTTGATGATGGTTCTACTGACGGCACTTACCGTATTTTGAATGATATGCTTGATCTTTATTCAACAGAGATGGTTTATATAAAGCATTATAAAGACGGGAAGACTAACGACATATTAAGAAGCAGGAAGTATCCGAATGTTACAGTGATAAGAAAGGATAAGGGGTATAAAAAAGCCGGGGCCGCTAATGCCGGTCTTAATATAGCAAAATACGACTATATCTGCGTTATGGATGCCGATACTGTATTAGAGCAGGATTCTTTACTTAATGTTATGACAGAAGTGCAGAATGATCCTGAAAGAATAGTCGGTGCAGGGAGTTATTTCGGACTTTCTAACGGCTTAAAAATCAAAGACGGCGTCATTGCACAAAGAAGTTTTTCCTATAATCCGCTTATTGCTTATCAAAACTTAGAATACATACGTTCTTTTTTCGGCAATAGGGTTGGGTTGAGCAGGTTTAATGCTATGCCTAATGTTGCCGGAGGGTTTGGCATCTGGCGCAGGGATATAATTTATGCGCTGGGTGGGTATTCAAACGAGTATAGTTCTGAAGATCTGGAGCTGACATTCCGCGTACATAAGTATATAGCAGATGAGAAATTGCATTGCAATATCGTTATGCTGCCTTATTATGCCGCATGGACTGAAGGGCCCTCCGATATCCGTTCATTAATCTCCCAGCGTGATCGCTGGCAAAGAGTTGTTATTGAGACGACTTGGAATTATAAGGGTATGTTTTTAAATCCAAAATACGGTAATTTTGCTTTTTTAGTTTTCCCCTATTATGTTTTATATGAAGTGATGGGTGTATTTTTTGAGATTATAAGCGTTATATTTGTAGCTTTAGGCTGGGCATTTGGCGTACTTGATTTTAAGGTATTTCTTGCTTTTATAATTTTGATGCTCGTATCACAGGCAATATTCTCGTTGTCTGCATTATTTTCTTTTGTCAGGTCGCAGAAACTATTTTCAAAAAGTTATATAGTCTATCTTATTTTCTTGAGTTTAGTAGAGTTTTTATTTTACAGATGGATTATATCTATCGCCAAACTCTCAGGCACGATAAATTATTTGCGAGGTAAAAGAATATTTGACCAATATACAAGAGCAAAAAGGGGCAGTTAAGATTAAGCAATATCCGAAGTTAGTTTTATTTGTTATGTCTTTGTTATTTTTGTCAATCGGCGGCATTATGGCTAAAAATGAAAAGATAAAAATATTTAATGCCAGTACGCATCAGGTAGAAGAAGTCGACAAAATTATTAAATCCGATGCCGAGTGGAGGAAAATACTTACCCCCGAACAGTTTAAAATAATGCGTCAGAAGGGGACCGAGCCGCCTGTCAAGGGCAGATGTGATATCCCGCAGAAAAACGGGGTTTATCAATGTGCCGCATGTCATACGGATTTATTCTGGGCGAAGAATAAGTTTGAATCGGGAACCGGCTGGCCGAGTTTCTGGGAGCCGGTTTCAGAGTTTAACATCAGGATAAAAGAGGATAATTCGTTCGGCATGCGCAGGCTTGAAGTGCTTTGCGCGCGCTGTGATTCCCATTTGGGGCATGTATTTGATGACGGTCCGCCGCCCACATTTAAACGTTATTGCATAAATTCCCTAGCTCTGAAATTTGTCCCGTTAGAGGCAGCTAAGTTACAAAAGGCAACTTTTGCCGCGGGATGTTTCTGGGGTGTTGAGGAGATATTTCGTAATGTTCCGGGGGTTGTTTCTACGAGAGTAGGATATACAGGGGGGACAACTAATGACCCTACCTACGAGGATGTGTGTACAGATAAGACCGGGCATGCCGAGGCAGTAGAGGTAGAATTTGATCCTTCAAAAGTAAGCTATGATAGGCTGCTTGATATCTTCTGGGGTATGCATGACCCTACTCAAGTTAACAGGCAGGGGCCTGATACCGGGACGCAGTATCGTTCGGTAATTTTCTTTCATACCCAGGAACAGAAAAAAGAAGCCTTAGCATCTAAGGAGAAGCTAGATAAATCCCGGAAGTTCAACAAGCCTGTTGTCACGCAAATAATTCCTGCAGGTAAATTTTATCCGGCAGAGGAGTATCACCAGAGATATTTTCAGAAACGCGGGATTAAGCCGAATTGCCACCTAAATCTAAAGTAATTTCTTGGAATAAAATCAAATAACGTAAATACTATGCAAAGAAAAGCCCTAAAACTTAAATCCATAATTCTGCTGCTTTTTTTAAGTGTATTTTCGCTCTATATTTATAATAATTTTAAGGAGAAACAATTACTTAATAAGATTATAGAGCGCTTAAGCGCAGACTCCAGAGCCGCCGAAGTTGTTGTTACTGATGTTAAGCGCGATTCAAAGGCAGGGAAGACATATACGACTATTAAATTTCTTGAGTATGATGTTAATTCGAAGCCTATGAAGCCTAAGTATTTTACTTTTTCCGGGAATATGATTCAGTTTCAGTCGATGGTGGTGCGTTTTGATGATTTCTACGTAAAGAATGCTCATCCTTTAAAAGGTAAGAGCGCTTATTTATTTATGAAAGCTTTTGTGCTTGATGGCAAGGATACAGAGGTTTTTGATATTACTAAAATTAATGAAGTCCCGCAGGGTTATGCAGTAGAAGGAAGCCAGAATAGTTTTGAGCGTAAACTATGGGGGAATTTTTGGGAATATGCTTTGAATGCGGGGGGTGCTAGAAAAATCGGCATAAAGAACGCGCAAATTGAGGCTCCGGGGACAAAGTTTATCCCGGGGTTTATTTATCGGATTAGAATAGAGCATGACGGCGGTTTACGTATAGACGCAGAGCCGTTACCGGATGTTTTAACAGCAAAATAACAAGGAGAATAATATGGAAGAGGCTAAGAAAGAGAAGAAGGGTTTTATTGCAAGATTCCTTGATAAAATGGATAAAAAGCTTGAGGAAAAATCTAAAAATAAGCCATGCTGTTGCTGCGATAGCAACAAGTCCGATGATAAGAAGAAATGCTCAAGTTAACAGTTGATTGGTTTACGTATAATTTATTGGGGCTTGATCCGGCAAAGAGAATATCCGAGGCATTTAATTTTTTCCTTTATGATTCAATAAAGATAATTTTCTTGCTTTTTGTGATGATATCTGTTGTTGGATTCCTGCGCAGTTTTATATCGCCTGATAAAACAAGGAGATGGTTGCATAAAAAAGGATTTTTTGCTTATCTTTTGGCTTCTTTGTTAGGAGCAATTACTCCATTTTGTTCGTGTTCTTCAATACCTTTATTCATTGGCTTTTTAGATGCTGGTATTCCTTTGGGTGTAACTTTTTCTTTTTTGGTTACCTCGCCTTTAATTAATGAATATCTAGTGGTTATAATGTTAGGTTTTTTTGGTTGGAAGATTACTTCTGCTTATGTAGTAAGCGGCCTGCTTATAGGCTTGATTTCAGGTATGATTTTAGGCAGGATGAATTTAAATAAACATTTGGTTAAAGACTTCATACCGGCGTCAGGAAAGCAAGAGCATAAAGAGTATAGAGGTATAGCGAGTAGGATTAGGTTTGGTTTGAACGAAGCCAAAACGATTGTAAGTAAGATATGGTTATGGGTCTTAGTCGGGGTGGGAGTAGGTGCGATAATCCACAACTATGTGCCTCAAAGCGCAGTCCACGCGATAATAAATAGGACGGGAATGTTTTCTGTGCCTATAGCAGTTGTATTAGGGGTCCCAATGTACGGCAGCTGCGCGGCAATTGTCCCTATCGCAGTTGCCTTATTTGATAAAGGGTTTCCTTTAGGCACGGCTTTAGCTTTTATGATGGCAGTTTCGGCGCTAAGTTTACCCGAGGCTGTTTTGTTAAGAAGGGCAATGAAGCTTCAATTAATAGGGATTTTCTTTCTTATTACATCATTAGGTATAATTTTTACCGGGTATCTTTTCAATATTCTGCAATCTTTTTTGATGTAAAAGTATAAAAAGGAGGCTGTTATGAGAAATAAACCAACTTGTATATTGGGCATAATCCTGTGGGCGGCTGCGCTTTTGCTGCTTTTGGCGGCAGCTTTTGATATCCTACCGATTAGCGATAATCTAGCGATTTTTCTGGCATTAGCATGTTTTATTGTTTTGGGAGCTATCAAAAAGGCCACAGGGGGCTCAAGCTGCTGTAAATAAGAATAAAAGCTTATCCTCGCTTATATATAAAAAATAGGCTTACCCCTTTGAAATTTACCTATCTTTATGGTATACTTATCTTTATTGCCCATCAGAAATAAGCAGTTCTGCTTTAGCAATCCAGATAGCTTTGGTTTTAGGTCATAAATCTTCCCCAAAGCATATTTAATGTGGGCCTTAAATTATGCTTCCTTTGATTTGGCTTCGATGTAAATAACCTGTTGGTATTAATCTATTTAGCTTGATTTTCCTAACACTTAAGGTTTTAATTTGAGTAATCGCGGTAAGAAGATAATAATTTTGAATGCTGTTTTAGTATTTTGTGGCGCCTTATCCGGCCCGGCCTATGCCTATCAGATCGGCAGGACAGATATAGGCTTGCGTGCTGCATTTAAAGAAAATTATGACGATAATATTACTTTTGTTAAAGATAACAAGAAAGAGGGCTCAAGTAATATTTTGTCTTTGGGGCTTTACGCTGACTATGAAGATAAGCGCAATGTTCTTAAATTAGACGGTAATGTTTATCATCAGATATATAACAGCCATAGGAAATACAACAATACCAGCGAAGATTTTTCTTTAGATTTCTCAAGCGATATATCAAAACGCCAGCGCATAAGCATAAAGGATAATTTTCTTCATGCTTATGAACCGCGCAGCTTTGAACAGGAATTCGGCAGGATTGGCGGAAGATACGGCTATTATCAGAACAGACTGGATTTTGGCTATCAATTAGATTTAAGCAGGCGTTTGATTGCGAAAGCAAAATACGTAAACACTCTGGATAATTTTAATACTTCGGATTTGAGCGATTCTTATCTGAATAAAGGAACTGTTGCTTTTGAGTATGCTTTGGGCGAACTTCTCACCTTCTTATCTTCTTATGATTTTTCTTACAGGGACTTTTCGCCGGGAGGTTCAGCTACTGCCAATACCCTTTCATCAGGATTAAGAAAGTTTCTTAATAAGCGCACTTATATTGAATTACAGGGAGGCGTTGATTTTATAGAATCAACATTTAGTTCTGATTATACCAAACCGCGTTATAGTGTAGCACTCAGCAACGAGGTTGATAAGGATTCAACAGCAATAGTCGCATTTTTGAGAGAATATTCCACAAACCCTTATGCACAAGATATATTTGATTTTTATCAGGCAACAGCTAATTTTAAGAGGCAGTTGTCTAAAAAAATAAGCTGTTCTTTAACCGGGTTGTGGGGAAGGGGTAAGTATTTAATATTGGATATCACAGATAGATTTATCGGAGGCAGGCTTGATTTGGTTTTTGAGCCTAAGGAGGGTATGCGTTTTACCCTTGGTTATGATTATTCAAGAGCGGATTCCAATGTTTCCGAGAGAGAGTATAAAAGGAATTTATACAGTATCGGCATGGCAATGGAGTTTTAATTATGTTAAAAGAACGCGTAGCAATGTTTGTTAGGATCATGATGTTTATGGACGCTTGCATTGTCTTGTGCGGTTACTACCTATGTTATTTCTTGTGCCCGCATACAGTAAGCGTAGAGCTTTTTGAAGCTCACAACAGCGTTGCGCCGGCATTTGTATTCATTTGGGTTATATTGCTTAATGTATTCGGGATGTACGAGTCTTTCAGGGTTAAGCGCATAAGGCATGTCTTTTGGATAATTCTTAAGGTAATGGTGTTTGGTTTCCTGTTTTTTGTGAGTTTCATGTATATATTTGACACGCCTGTTAATAAGACAACAGTAATGTTGAGTTTTCTTTTTACCGGTTGGCTTATATTTGTTGAGAAGTTTATTTTGACTATTTTCTTGCGCTATATAAGGATGCGCGGGCTTAATTACAGGAATATACTTATCTTCGGCACGGGCAAAAGGGCGCAGGATTTTGTTTCTTTAATTGAAAAACATAATGAATGGGGTTTAAAGATTATCGGTATGATTGATGAAGATGTCTCTAAAAAGCATCAGGTTGTAAAGGGTTATCAAGTTTTGGGGGCATTTAACGATGTGGAGAGCATTGTTCATAACAATGTTGTTGATGAGGTAGTTTTTGTCGTGCCCCGTTCGTGGCTGACGAGGATAGAGCCGGTAATGAAATTTCTAGAGACTGAGGGTATTAAGATTCATCTTGCGGTTGATTATTTTGAGCTTGAACTCTCAAGGGCTAAGCAAACTGATTTAAACGGCTTCCCGTTGATTACTTTTGAAAGTACCCCGGCTCAACATTGGCAATTGCTAGCTAAGCGCATAATGGATGTTTTTATCTCGGCCGCATCTTTAATAGTGTTATTTCCGGTTTTCATAGCCATAGCTTTTATTATCAAATTAACTTCCGCAGGTCCGGTGTTTTTTAAGCAGACCAGAAGTGGCTTAAGCGGTAGGAAATTTACAATGTATAAATTCAGGACTATGATTAAAGATGCCGAGAGCAAACTTGAGGAGCTGCGCAAGCATAACGAGATGAAGGGGCCGGCGTTCAAAATGGAGGATGACCCGCGCCTGACTGATGTAGGAAAGGTCTTGAGAAAAACAAGCCTTGATGAGCTTCCGCAATTATGGAATGTTTTGAAAGGCGATATGAGTTTAGTCGGTCCGCGTCCGCCGCTTCCTGCGGAAGTAGAGAAATACGATTATTGGCAGAGGCGCCGTTTAAGCATGAAGCCGGGCCTTACGTGCTTGTGGCAGATTGGCGGCAGGAGCAAGATAACAGATTTTGATGAATGGATGAAGCTGGACTTAAAGTATATAGATAAGTGGTCTTTGTGGCTTGATTTCCAGATATTATTTCAAACAATCCCTGTGGTATTGTTTGGGCACGGGGCAAAGTAAGAATAAAAGGAGGGGGTTTATGAAAAGGATTTTTGTTGCGGCTGTATTTCTAGCATTCTTTAGTATTCAAGTGGGGTATTGTCAGGCTAACGATGATTACAGGGTTGGGGTGGGAGATGTTTTAGAGATAACCGTTGTCGAACATCAGGATTTAGATAGGGAGTTGACGGTTGCCCCTGACGGGACAATAAATTTTCCTTTGGTAGGCAGCATAAACGTAAAAGGCATGAAGGTCCCTGAAGTTAACGCTGCTATAGAGAGTGCGTTAAAAGACGGCTATATTAAGTATCCTCAAGTAAGCACTTCTCTAAAAGATGCAAAAAATAAGGTTTTTTATGTGTATGGCGAAGTAAACAGCCCCGGGTCTTATCAGTGTGCAGGGGATATGACAATATTGAAAGCCATAAGTTTAGCCGGTGGCTTAACTAAATTTGGTTCAGAAAGTAATATTAAGGTTTTAAGGGGAGCTAGCGGAAGCAGCGATTATCAAACCATAAGAGTGAATTTAAAGAATATTACCGCCAAGGGCGATAAGTCAAAAGATATATCTATAGAACCAGGTGATACAATTATAGTATCCGAATAAAAGGAGAAAAAGATGCAGACTGAAGAATTGCGCAGTGATTTTAGCCTTAGGGATTTATTGAGGGTATTTTTTGATAAGTTCAATATCTTGGTAGTGACGGTTATTGCCGCATTATTAGCTACTTTTATTATTTTGAAATTTATAACTCCGATGTATAAGGCGACAGTAAAAGTCTTGATATCAGGGCAGAAGGCAGTGGAATCGCCATATTATAAAGAATTGATGTATGGTACTGGCTCAAATGTTGTAATGACACAGAGCGAAATTGTAAGAAGCAAGGCGGTGCTTGAGCGTACAGTTAGTACGCTAGGTTTAGATAAAAGGCTGCCTACTTTGAGGAAATACAATTCTGTTTTAAAAAACATATCATTAAGCATTATTGATTTTCCGAAGAAAGTTTTAGGGGGAGTTAAGGATTTCTTTGTCTATACGATGTTTGGTAAGGCCAAGCCAGTCGGGCAGTCTGATTTTGATAAGGCAGTTGCATTGCTCAAGAAAGATATTAAGGTAAAAAGGATAGTCGAAACGGATGTTTTTGAAATTACTGTTTTTGATTATGATCCGTTAATGGCGAAGAATATCGCTAATGTGCTGAGCCGCTCATACGTATTATTTGATCTTGAGCAGCAGCTTGCCGAGATGAAGCTCAAATTCGGGGCAAAATATCCGATGGTTTTACAGCTGGAAGATAGCATTGCTAATCTGAACCAAAATTTATCAAAGGATCTAAGCGATGTTGAGGCGATAGGCCCGGCGAGCGTAAAGATAATTGAGCAGGCAACCAAGCCTGAAAACCCGGCTTACCCTCAGAAGTCAGTAGCTTATTTACTCGCGCTGGTTATCAGTTTTATGGTTGGGGTGCTGGTTATTACATTTTATGCATATTTTGATCAGAGTTTTAAATCTCCTAAGGACCTTGAAGATCATATGAATCTTCCTCTTTTAGGGTCTTTGCCCTTAATAAGAGAAGATAGGCTATTTGCCAGGCAGCGTTCTTTGGGTGACAGAAATCTCTTTAATAAGCAATTACGTATATTATCAGATCAAGTTTATCTTTTATGTCATGATAAAAAAATCAAAAGCCTTATTTTTGCCAGCATAGACTCCGGAGAGGGCACGACAACTGCCGTGTTTAACCTGGCTAGAATGATTGCCAAGAATCACGGTTACAAAACAGTAGTAGTTGATTGTAATCTACGTTGCGCAGCAGTGCATAAGTTTTTCCGTATAGAGGAAGGCCCGGGTTTATCAGAGGTGCTGGAAAACAAAGAACAGTTAGATAAGAGCTTAAAGAAAATAGACAATAATCTTTTTGTCCTTACGTCCGGGAAAACAGAACTTAATCCGGTTGTGCTTTTTAATTCAAGTAAAATTGAAGAGTTGCTTGGGGCACTAAAGGAAAAGTTTGATCTGGTTATACTGGATGCGCCATTTTTGAAAGAATATAAGGATGCTTATATTCTTTCATCCAAGGCAGACGGTATAGTGCTTGTTGTTGATATGTTGAAGGCGCGCAGGCAAATAGTCCAGATGCATATTAAGCCGTTTGATGAGAAGAAAATAATCGGGGCTATATTTAACAGGCGCCTATATCATATCCCCGATGTAATCTACAGGAATTTCTAAGATAATATGCAATTATCGTGGTTAGCTAATAATGATAAGACGATAGCGGCTGTTGCTTTGGGTATTCTATCAGCAGCAGTTGCTATCGCTTTGCTTGGGCTTCCTTGGATTTGGATAATTCTATTGGTTTCAGTCCTGCCGCTTACCGCCCTTGCTTTTTATGTAGGGGATTTGCGTAAGTTTTCTTTTTATCTGTTTGTATTCTTATTGCCCTTGGCTTTCCAGAAGATAATTTATAACCCTGTTTCTACCCAAATTATTTTGAAGCCAGTTCTAGTGTTTTCTATTTCAGATATCCCACTAATATTTTTTATTGGCATTACATTTATTAGGTTATTGAAAGTCAAGCATAGAATTGACGTAAAAAATAAAATTGCCATATTATGGTTTTCTGCTTGGTTGTTGTGGTGTTTTGTCTCTCTATTTAACTCTATTACTATACCACATGGGGTTCAGTTTTCTTTTATAATGCTTATTTATTTAATTAAAATTTTCTTACTTTTTATTTGTTTATCGTATGTCCCGTTTGATAATAAAACATTAAGAACTGTTTCGTTTATAATTATTGCGAGTGTTTTTATACAAAGTTGTTTTGTTCTTATACAGCATTTTAGCTCTACCACTTTTGGTATTATCGGCGTTGAAAGCATCGCAATGACTTTTTCTACGTCAATGCAGTCTGCTTATACAAGGTCTTCAGGTACAATGGGGCACGTGAATGCCGAAGCAACATTCTTCTCTTTAATGATACCGTTAGTATTTACTTTTTTTATGTTTGCTAAAAGATTCACCCGGATTTTATTGACAGGAATAATTTTTCTGCTGGCTTCTCTGTCTTTGGTCTTTACTTTCTCGAGAGGGGGATGGGGAGCTACTTTCTTAGCGATATTATTTTGTATGGTTTTTATTTTTGTAAAATCGCTGTCCGCAGATAAATGGATAAAAACAATTTTCCTTATTCTATGTGTTGTTTTAGCTTTAGGTTTTTATCTTCGTCCTATTGTGGATAGGATAACTCTCAGCGATAACGGAGCAGCTGCTTCTAGGGGGCGATTAGTTGACACTGCCTTAAAGATGTTTATCGATCATCCCGTTATTGGAGTTGGAATCAATAATTATCAAGAAGTTGCTCCGGAATATGGTTTCTCGCCTAAGGGTGCAGGTTTTTATAAACATGGAAGGCTATTCGTCGGTACAGCCCCAGTACACAATAGATTTTTATTAACCTTAACTGAGACAGGGATTATAGGTTTTGTTTTCTTTATGGGTTTTATCTTGACAGTCCTAATCTTCGGTTTTAGGTATGTTCTAGCCGTTAAATCAGATAACGTTCCAATCGCCATAGCAATGTTTTCTGCTTTCGCTGGCTCGCTTTTTTATATGCAGATAGAGATTTTCTGTGATCCTACTATACTTACGATGTTGTTCTTGGCTATAGCCTTGTTATACAATTGTTATAATAACGATAAAAGTAACTTTTATAAAGACAATGGGATTATCAAAGACGTTTAAGAATACGCTTTTTCTATTATTTGCTAGAGTCGCTTCATCTTTTCTTTCCCTCTTTGTTGTTGTTATTATCGCTAGGGGTTTGGGCGTAGAGGTGTTGGGAAAGTTTGCGCTTATTTATGCGTATTTCCTTATTTTTACTGAAATACCCTTACTTGGTCTAAACATATTTATTACAAGGGAATTAACCAAAGGGCAGGATTATTCCCGAAAATTCTTTTTTATCAGCAATGCCCTCAGCTATATTTCTGTAGTTGTATTATCTGTTATTATCGTTTTGATTATTTATCTCGCAGGATACCCTAAAGACGTTTCTTCGGCTTTATTTTGGGTTTTATTGGCGACTATCCCCAGCGGTTTTATTACTGTTGTTCAGGCATTTTTTATGGCTTTTGAAAGGTTTAAGCTTATGTCTTCAATAGTAATCGCCGAGAACTTCTTACGGTCTTTGGGGGCAGTATTAATATTGTTATTCCACGGAAATATAGTGCAGATATTCTTTTTGTTTTTCGTTCTGCGTTTAGTTTTCTTCGGTGTGCATTATAAAGCTATAGATAAAATAGGCATGTTGCCTAAGCAATTCGTTTGGGATCGCGATTTATTTATTTTTACTCTAAGGCACTGGCCGGTGTTTTCTGCAATATATATAATAAGTATTTTAATAAGCCGTATTGATCAGGTATTGCTGTCTAAATTGGGTACTTTAAGCGACGTAGGCATATATTCTGCTTCTTACAAATTCCTAGATTTCTTTCTTATGGCTCCGACTGCTTTAAGTTTTGTAGTTTTTCCGTTTTTTTCCAAGATGGATTTAAACAATGATGTTAATAAGCGTATAATTTCTATAATTATTAAATATTTCTCTATTCTTGCGATACCTCTTATTGCTTTCTTTTTCTTTTGTTCCGAGCAGTTTATTGCGTTATTCTATGGCGATAAGTTTTCTAACTCGGCTTTAGTTTTATCGATACTAATATGGAATTTTCTGGTTACTGGTTGTGATCAGGTGCTGGGTTTGCTGATGATTTCGCAGAATAAACAACAAACTGACCTTAAGTTTCTGCTTCATACTATTATAATTTATGTTGTATTGTTATTTGCGTTAATACCAAAATACCACTTTATTGGCGCCGCTATAGCGACTGTAGTAAGCAGCGTATTCTTGACAGGTTCAAAACTTACGTATCTAAGTAGAAGTATTTATAAGATAAGGTTTGATGGATTATTCAGGAATTTATCCTTTGCCGTAATCCTATTTGCCATTTTCTTTATGTTGAGGATGTATTGGCCTGTTAATTCGTTAATCTCATGGATGTCTTTTGTCATACTCTATACCTGCGGAGCGTTTATCTTTAACATCGCTACTAGAGACGAAAATAAAATTGTTTATTTGGCTTTCTTTAAGAACGTAAATAAATGAAGATACTCCATCTTGATACTGATGATATAGATAATCCTTTAACCGGAGGTGGAGCCAGAAAGAATTTCGAGATTTACAGGCGTCTTTCTGGCAAGCACGACGTTACTGTATTGACGGCAACATTCCCGGGAAGTACGAAGGGAGTTATCCGTGACGGTGTACGTTACGTAAGGTTAGGCAAAGGGAATAAGCGTTTTGGCCTATCGTATCACTTTAGCTATCTTGCATCTTTGCCGTTTGCCATAAAACAGTTCCCGCACGATTTGCTTGTTGAAGAGTTTATGGCTCCGTGCGGCGGTATTGGTTCTTTTCTATGGACCAGAAAGCCGGTTGTATCAAGTATCCAGTGGCTGTTTGCAAGAGCTTGGGCGAAGAAGTATAAGATACCGTTTCACTTAGGAGAAGAATTTTCTTTAAGAATATACAAGAAGTTTATAGTCCAGTCGTCAGTTCTTAAGGAAAAAATCGCAAAAGTTAACAAGAAAGCAATTACTGAGATAATCTATCCCGGGATAGACAGTTTTCTTTTGGATGGGCCGCTATTAAAGGGAGAGTATATATTATTTATTGGTAGAATTGACATTGCGCAAAAAGGCCTGGATATGCTGATACGTATTTTTAATAAGACGCGCGACAGGCATAATTGTAAATTGGTTATTGCCGGATCGGGTGAAGATATACCGGTATTGAAGGATTTGGTTTCTTCTTTGGGTATTGTTTCAAGGGTAGAATTTTTAGGTAAAGTGAGCGACCCTCAAGAGAAGATGCGTTTATTTTCAAAGGCAAGATTTGTGTGTGTGCCTTCGCGCTATGAGACATTCGGCATGGTTGCCTTGGAGGCGTTTGCCTTGGGTAAGCCAGTATTATGTTTTGACATACCTGCTTTAAACGAGCTTGTGAATGAAGAGAGGGGCTGTCTTGTTAAGGCTTTTGATGAAGAGGCGTATGCAGAACAATTAACCCTGATGGCCAACGATGATAAGCTAGTTGAGAGTAAAGCCAGAAGTTGCCGCGAGTTTGCTGTAGGTTTTACTTGGGATAAAATAGCTTTACAACACGAGTTATTTTTGCAGAGATGTTTAGAATAGGAGACAATGCTATGCAGAAAAAAAGAGGGCTTTTCTATTTGATTTGGTCAGACTTTAAGAAAAGGGCGGAATATAATAATGATAAGAATCCCTGGCTTTTATTTCTTACTTTGTTTCTTAACCAGGCACTTGTGGGGTTGATTTTGTATCGGATCTCGCACTCCTTAGAAAAGCATGGTCTTGGTTTATTTGCCAGGGTTTTTACTTCCATGAATAACTATCTTTGTTTGATGTTTATTGATCCTAAGGCTGAAATAGGTGAGGGTTTCTTTATGCCTCATACTTTCGCTGTCTTGATACATGGTAATGCTGTTATCGGAGATAACGTAATTATATGTCAAGGAGTTGACATCGGTATCGGGCCGAGAAAAGAAGGCAGCGTTAGCGACAAAGTTTTTATAGGAAATAATACTATGATATTCAGTGGAGCGAAGGTGTTCGGCAATATTAGAATAGGCAACAATGTCCAAATAGGGGCAAATAGTGTTGTTTTAGATTCTATTCCCGATAATGCCTTGGCGGTTGGAGCTCCTGCAAAAGTCGTTAGGATTAATAAGAGTGAATAAAGCAAGAAAAATGTCGAGAAAAAAGAAAGCCGGACTTTTCTATTTAATCTGGTCTGATTTTGAAAAAAGGGCTGAAGTCGAACAGAAAAGATTTACTGCCTATTATTTGCTTACTTTGTTGTTTAATCAGCCTATGCTTTGTGTATTTCTCTACAGGATTTCTCACGCTTTCTATAAACATAGGCTTTTATTCTTTGCGAGGTTGTTGGCGTCATTTAATAGCTATATTTGTAAGATTTTTATTGATCCAAGCGTTGATATAGGAGAACGGTTTTCAGTAACTCATCCGTTTTGTATTGTTATCCAAAGAAGCGCTGTTATAGGTAGCAATGTTATTATATGTCAGGGGACAGATATCGGCATCGGCCATGGCAAGAATATTAATTTCAGTGGTGGTGTTGCGATAGGTGATAATACTATGATCTTTAGCGGGGTTAAAATATATGCGAATACCGTAATAGGCAATAATGTCCAGATTGGAGTAAATAGTGTTGTTTTAGATTCTATTCCCGATAATGCCTTGGCAGTTGGAGCTCCTGCGCGTGTAGTTAGAATTAACCAAAACAACAAAATATAAGAGGAAGATATGAGTAAAAACCAGAGAGGGCTTTTTTATTTAATCCGATCTGATTTTAAGCGGCGCGCAGAGATTGACGGTGAAAATAGAATCTATCCGTATTTATTTTCCTTATTTCTAAACCAATCACTTTTAGGGGTTGTTATATATCGATGCTCACATTTTTGTTACCAAAAGAAGCTCTATGGTTTGGCAAAAATAGGTGCACTTTTATCTCAGAACCTATGCTGTATGAGTATTGATCCCAGGACAGAGATAGGAGAAAAGTTCTGTGTTGCGCATTCATTCGGGGTGTATATCTTTGGCAGCGCGACAATAGGTAATAACGTTACAGTATACCAGGGGGTAACGATAACAATCGGCCCAAGAAAAGATATGCGTCCTGACGACAGAGTAATAATTGAAGATAACGTTTCAATTTACGCTATGGCTACTATCGTGGGGAACATAAGGATAGGAAAGAATTCTAAGATAGGCGCAAATGTGTTTTTGAAGAAAACTGTACCGGAGAATTCGGTTGTTGTGGCTCCCGATCCGATAATAATCGCTCGCGATAGCCATAGCTAACAGTATATAAGTCATATGAGTCAGATTAAAATGTCTTTTATTGTGGTCAATTGGAATACCAAGGCATTAGCCGAGCAATGCATAGCTTCAATATTTAATTCTTGGCTTAAGGGAGAATTCGAGATAATCCTTGTTGATAATGGGTCTACTGACGGCTCGGTTGATTATTTACTCAGCAAATTTAGCGAATTAATTGTGATTAAGAATCAAAGCAATCTTGGTTTCGCCAAGGCAAATAACCAAGGCCTGCAGGTTGCAAGGGGAGAATTCGCAGTTTTAACTAATTCTGACGTTGTTGTAAACAAAAAAGCAATTGGGGTTATTTTGGATTTCTTGGCTCAAAATAATGATGCGGGAGTAGTAGGCTGCAATTTAATTAACGGACATACGCGTAAGATTCAAAAGTTTTCTTTTGGTTATAGGCCGACTACCCTCAGGGCGATTAATCAATTCCTCGGGTTGTTTAATCTATCAAGATACATTCGTTTTTTTCGCGGGATTAATTCTGTTTCGGTTGAGAGAGGATCGCCGTTTGTTGTCGATTGGGTATCTGGGGCTTATATGTTTGTAAAGATGTCCGCTTACCGTATGGTCGGTGGTTTAAAAGAAGACTATTTTTTTTATGTGGAAGATATGGAATGGTGCATACGCTTGCAAAACAACGGTTGGAAAATATATTTTATTCCGGAAGTAAGCGTTATCCATTTCTTAGGAGGAAGTCAAAAAACACACGAACAGAGAATGGCTATGTCGCGTAATTGGTATGAAAATTTGCGTAGTTTCTTCATGGAAAAACACTCAAGGACGCAGGGATTTATTTTTGATTTATTTGCATTATTTGGTTTTAGTTTACGGTATTTAGTTGCCAGGATTAAGGATGCGCTAACTGGAGGAGATGGCGGATTCTCAATTTCTTCTAATTTGGCAATAGCAAGGGCTGCCGTTGCTCATATATTAAAGATAAAGTAGTCATGAAAATAGGCATAGATGCACATATCTTAGGTAAAAATAAGGGTGGAGTAGAGGTTTATCTTTTTAATTTGATAAGAAGATTACAAGAGATAGATCGTAAGAATTCTTATGTTGTGTATCTGAATCCTGCTTATGACAAGAGACATATTGATGCAGGGAGCAGTAATTTCTCTTTTAAAAATATAGCTTTTCATAGCCCATGGCTAAGGTATTCTCTTTCTTTACCATTTACTGCTCTAAAGGATAAAGTAGATATTTTGCATACACAAAGAGCTGTTCCGTTATGGTTTAATAATAAGCGCGTTATTCTGACCATACATGACGTTGCGCATGAAGTAGCAGGCAGTGGGTTTGATATAATCAACAGGCTGATTTTACGGAATATAATTAAATCTAGCGCCAGAGCAGCAGCTAGGATTATTACCGTGTCCGAGAATTCCAAGAAAGAAATCGTCAAATATTTTATGGTTCCGGAAGAAAGAATTACCTTAGCTTATAACGGAATCAATGCCCAGAATTTTGATTTTAACCCGGTATATTATGCCAATATAGCGGATGAATATAAGATAAGGCAACCATTTTTGCTTTCAATCGGGGCTATTGAACCAAGGAAGAATCTGGAAGCCATAGTAGAGATAACCTCTTTGCTTAAGAAAAGGTTGAGATTCGGAGGCTCGGTAGTAGTGATGGGCGGAAGTAGGAGTGGAGGAAGGTCTGGATACTACGCTGGCATAAAAAAGTTGATGGAGGAAAAAGAGCTACAGCCAGGCGACCTTGTTTTTACCGGATACCAAAGTAATGAATTCAAGAATACGTTGCTTTCAAGGGCGGTAGCGTTGATTCAGCCTTCTTTTTATGAAGGGTTTGGTATACCAGTCTTGGAAGGGATGAGTTTCGGTATTCCGCTGGTGCTGTCAAGGATCCCCGTTTTCCTAGAGCTATTTGGTAATTGCGCTTTATTTGCTGACCCTTATAAGCCCGAGGAATTCTTTAATCAGATTAGCGCATTGTTTGACAATAAAGATTTAACGCTGGAATTAAAAAGAAAAGAGTCAGCAGAGATTGCTAGGTTCGGATGGGATAAAACAGCGATGAGGCATATAGAGGCTTATATGTCTTTTGGTATTTGAAAATAAGAGAGAGGGAAATGAAAAAAGCCATCGGAAGATTATTGAACGCATTTTTTAGATTATTTGGTTTGCGGATTTGCACAATTAATACGCTTAATAACATTTCTGCAGATGTTAGGGCCAAACAAAAAGAGGCTATCCAGGAATTGGAGGGGTGTTTTCGTGAAACTTTATTCAAGAATTTACCAGCTTGCGATAGCAGGGTAGATTTGCTCGGTAGGCTTACCGGAACAAACGTCAGCGAGGCCTTATATATAATAGAATTTCTTCATATGTCTATGAAAAACGATGGGGATATCTGCGAGTTTGGCATTGCCGATGGTACTACCTCTACTTTGTTAGCGAATGAGATATCTAAAACAAATAAGAATATTTGGTTGTTTGATTCTTTTAAAGGATTGCCTAAACCGACCAGCAAGGATGTGCTAATTGATGATGTCCTCAATCTAGGCGAAATGTCTAAATATGAGGGGATGATGTCATATTCGGTTAACGAAGTGAAGTTAAGATTAGATAGCATTTCTTTCCCTGACGATAGAGTAAAGATAGTGCCTGGTTTTATCGAGGATACGATTAAAACAAAGAAATTACCTGACAAGGTATGTTTTTCATATGTTGACTTTGATTTTTATAATCCTATTTTGGTAGCACTTAGGTTTCTAGGCGAGCATCTGGTTGACGGCGGGTTTATTGTTGTGGATGATTACGATTATTTTTCATCAGGAGCTAAAACTGCCGTAGAAGAATTCTTAAAGGAACAAAATGGGAAGTTTACCATCATTCTCCCGCATAAGTTCGCAGGACACTTTTGTATCTTAGAGAAAAGGATTGTATGAAGAATTTAATTTATATTTTTGTAGTTTTTATTGCGTTAGGGTGCTCTAGGGCAGAGACTCTGCGCTACACGGTTAACGTGGATGTAAGCAAGAACATAAAAACTATAAATAAAAATATCTTCGGTTTTAATTTAGAATGGATTGAGGATGGTAATTTTATTTGGGATGCGAGTGAAGAGAAACCAAACAAAGCCATCTTCAGGAGCGTAAGCGAGCTTAGGCCTTCTATATTGAGATTCCCCGGTGGAGTATTTTCTGACTTTTACCACTGGAATAGTGGGGTAGGTGATAGTGATAACAGAAAGAGGGCACAACCTTCTCCTTTTGACGGGAGGGTTTTTGATAATGTGTTCGGGACTAAAGAATTTCTGGATTTCTGCCGGGGGTTGGGTGCAGAGCCACTTATTACTGTGAATGTCGGTACAGGTACCAGCGAAGAGGCAGCAGATTGGGTGCGCTATTGTAATATCTCAAATAAAATTAAGCCGGTAAGAATATGGGAATTAGGTAATGAACTTTATATTAATTCTGATGAAGGCAGCCGTAGTATTTCCATAACGCCGCAAGTGTATTTTGAGAAAATTAAGGAATTTTCTATTGCAATGGAAAAGGCTGATCCTTCAATAAAGATTATGGCGATTGGAGGTAAAAACACAGGCCTATATAATATTAACTACTATCCTGATTGGGATGAGCTTATTTTAAGAAACGCTAGCGATAAAATTGATTATTTGGCTGTGCACAATGCTTATTATCCCGCAGTAGTCGATAGTAACGATTATCCTGTAAAAGATGTATACAAAGCGCTTTTTGGGGCGAATAAGCTTATCAAGGAGAATATAGACGCGCTGAATAAAGAAATAGCTACTTTTGCTCCTCTTTATAAAGATAAGATTAAGATTGCTGTTACCGAGTGGGGGCCGTTGTTTAGCTGGGCGCCAGACAGCCCTTATCGTGACCAGACGCGCAGTCTAGGTTCGGCTATATACATAGCTTTAGTTTTAAAAACATTTATCACCAGTGATAATGTAGAAATAGCTAATTTTTTCAAACTCTCGGGCTCAGATTTTATGGCTCTTATCCAAAAAGATAAGAAATCTCCTGCGTATTATGCATTCCAGATGTTTAGCAGCGATTTCGGCGATATTCTGCTGGATACATCATGTGGTTCTCCAAGTTATTCTACGGATAAACGCGTGGGGATAATCCCGCCGTTAAAAGATATACCTTTACTGGAGTCTATTGCAACTAAAGATAAAGAAGGCAATGTATATATTATCCTGATTAATAAAGATTTGGATTCATCTCATAGTTGCTTAATATCTCTTAATGATAAATCCAGTTATGTAGGCAATGCTACTATTCTCACGGGTAACAGTGTTGATTCTCAAGACCCGATTTTAGAGAGCAAGAAGATTTTCGGCAAGGGGCAGATTAATTATCTTATACCCGCACATTCTATTGTTAAAATAAAGCTTAAAGCCATAAAATGAAAATAGCTCTTTATTATCCTTGGATTTATTTAAAAGGCGGAATAGAAAAAGTTATATTAGAAACTATTAAGAGAAGCCGCCATGAGTGGGTGATTTTTACCAATCATTATTGCCCGGAAACGACATTTACAGAGTTCGCAGATTTTAAAATTAATGAATTCAAGAAAGTGCCTGTAGACAGGGGTTTCTTCAGTGTGTTTAAGGCCGCGCTGACAGTGTATAAACAGAAGATAAACCTTGATGTATACGATATTCTTTTTGTGCATTCCGATGGCGTAGGCGATTTTATTACTTTTAGGAACCATGCAAAGCCGGCTTTGTGTTTTTGCCATACGCCGTTGCGTATATTTTTTGATCCCTATTACAGGCAGGGCTATCTTAAGGGAAAGTCTTTTTTAAAGCGCGTACTGTTAAAGCTTTTTTCTTTACCCTTTAAGTTTATTGATAGGCTCGCCTGGAAGAATTACGGGCATGTTTTTGTCAATAGCAGGGAGGTTCTAGGGAGGGTAGTAAAGGGGGGCTTGGCTTCGGAGCAGAAAATCCAGGTGCTCCATCCCGGCATAGACTTTTTTGGGATGAGGCCGTCTTTTGTGTACAATAAATATTTTTTAGTTCCCGGGCGGATTATGTGGACTAAGAATATTGAATTAGCGATTAACGCTTTTATCGAATTTTGCAAGTCTCCTGGCGCAGATAAAGAGTTTAAGCTGGTTGTGGCCGGTTCGGTTCATCCAAAAAATAAAGATTATCTGCAGAAACTACAGGAATTATCCAAAAGAGAAGAAGCCCGGATTATTTTTAAGGTGAATATAAGCGACCAGGAATATTATCAGCTATACGATAAGTCTTATGCGGTTTTATTTACTGCTTTTAACGAGGACTGGGGAATCATTCCGCTTGAGGCGATGACGTTTGCCAAGCCGGTTATTGCCGTAAACCGCGGAGGGCCTAAGGAAAGCGTGCGTGATAATGAAAATGGTTTTTTGGTTTCCGCTAGTCCTGTTGAATTCGCAGCTAAAATGCTCAAGCTTGCTTCTGACGAGCAGCTTGTCAGGCGCATGGGGGAGGCCGGTAGAGCTAATGCTATGGTATATGATTGGGGAGAGTTCGTTAAGACTATTGACGATTATATCGATACCGTAGTAAAAACAAATAACTAATTATGAAAAATAATTATGCTGTCATATTAGCCGGTGGGCAAGGTAGCCGTTTTTGGCCGTTATCGCGCATTTTAGAGCCGAAACAGTTTCTTGATTTTCATGGTAAAGAAAAGACTCTCTTTGAGCGTACGCTTTTGCGCATTAATCCATTAGTGCCTTCAGGGAATATCTATATTGTCAGCTCGTCAATATACCGCCATCAGATAAAAGAATTTGCATATACGTTTGGCATCCCGGATGAAAATCTGCTTTTTGAGCCGCAGGGCAAGAATACAGCAGCTTCTATTTTGCTGGCTGCGCAGGCAATTTATAATAACAATAAACTTGCTAATATCTGTGTTTTGCCGTGTGACCATCTGATAAAGAATGCAAAACGGTTTCTGAATATTCTAAAAGAGGCATTTTCTGTATGCCAAGATAACCTGGTTGTCTTTGGTATCCCCGCTCATAGGCCGGCTACAGGATATGGTTATATTAAGGTGGGGAGAAAATCGGCTTCAGGAAAGAATTGTTATGAAGTAGAAGGATTTTTTGAGAAGCCGGATTTGAAAAGGGCGCGTTATTTTGTTAAAATGAGGGTATATTCCTGGAACAGCGGGATTTTTGTTGGAGCAGCATCTTTATTTATGTCAGAGTTTAAGAAACTGCTTCCGCTTCACTATAAAATTATATCAAAAATAAATCCTTTTAACATAACCGTACAGTTATGGAATAAGCTTAAATCAATTTCTTTCGATAAGGGGATACTTGAGAAAACCGATAAGTTGGTAATGATTAAGGCAGAAAATCTCGGTTGGTCAGATTTGGGAAGTTGGCAGGCTTGGGACGAGTTGGCCAAGAAAGACAAAAACGGCAATTTACTGAATCAGAATTCAATAAATATAGATAATCGAAATCTAACGATAGTAGGGGATTCGCGGGTTATAGCTGCTATCGGCCTAAGAGACCTAATCGTTGTGGATACTCCCGATGCCCTTCTTATCACGAAAAAAGACAGGACAGAAGAAGTTAAGGGGGTAATTGACGCGCTTAAAACTGCCAAGCGCCATGAATACTATACGCATAAGACAGTAAAACGTCCGTGGGGCAGCTATACTGTTTTAGACCAGGGCAATGGTTTCAAGGTAAAATTAGTTGAGGTTAGGCCGCATAAGTCTTTAAGCTTGCAGTTTCATAATAGTAGAAGCGAACACTGGGTAGTATTAGAGGGGCAAGCCAAGATAGTTAAGAATAAGAAGGCATATATCTTTAAGGCACATCAAAGCATAGACGTTCCGGTTAAATGTATTCATCGTTTATCTAATCCGGGTAAGCATAATTTAAAGATTATAGAGGTGCAGGCAGGCAGATATTTGGAAGAGGACGATATAGTAAGGTTAAAGGATGATTTTAACCGCTAATAAAGAAGGATAAGGTTATGAAAAATAATCCGCGCAGAAAGGCGACAAAAGGCATAATTCTTGCAGGTGGAAGTGCAACAAGGCTATACCCTATAACCAAAGGCGTATGTAAGCAGTTGCTGCCAGTTTATGATAAGCCGATGATTTATTATCCGTTATCCGTTTTGATGCTTGCCGGCATAAGGGATATCCTTATTATTTCTACGCCTAAAGATATCACGAGATTCATGGATTTATTTGGTGATGGCTCCGGGTTAGGCTTGAAGCTATCATACGCAGTACAGCCGAAACCGGAAGGCATTGCTCAGAGTTTTGTCATAGGAGAAGAATTTATCGGCAAAGATAACGTTTGCCTTATCCTGGGGGATAATATATTCTATGGGTATGAGCTTAGCAAGTTATTGCAGGATTCAGCTAAGTTAAAAAGTGGCGCAATTGTTTTCGGGTATTATGTTAAAGACCCTAAGCGTTACGGGGTTCTTGAATTTGACAGGAAGCATAAGGTAACCTCTATAGAAGAGAAGCCCAAGGTGCCTAAATCCAATTGGGCGGTATCAGGGATATATTTTTACGATAATAATGTGGTAAAAATAGCTAAAAGCATTAAGCCGTCTGCAAGAGGAGAATTAGAGATTACCAGCGTTAATAATGAATATATTAAGGCAGGCAAACTCAAGGTTAAATTCTTGGGCCGGGGACACGCCTGGCTTGATACGGGCACTTATGAATCGCTGATTAACGCCTCGTTATTTATTAAGACAATTGAAGATAGGCAGGGTTTAAAAGTCGGCTGTATAGAGGAAGTAGCTTACCGCATGAAATACATCAATAAAAAACAGCTTTTGGATTTGACTAAGCATGTATCTTTTAGTTATGCAGAATATTTAAAGGGGTTACTTAAAAGTGAATAAGAAAATACTTATCTTAGGCAAAGGTTTTATCGGAGAAAGATTGCAGAAGGCTCTAAAATGCATGATCTGCGGCGATATCATCAATTCATACAGCCAGGCCGAAAGAATCGTCAATAAATATAAACCTAAAGTTATTATAAATTGCATAGGCCTAACCGGCAAAAACAATGTTGATGATTGTGAATTAGTCAAAGACGATGTTTTGTTGGCAAACAGCTTTATCCCGATTATGCTTGCAGAAATTGCTTTGAGGCAGGGCATAAAGTTAGTGCATATAAGCAGCGGCTGCATATTTAATTTTGATTATAGGACAGATAAACCCATACAGGAAGATAGTGAGAATTATTTTTTTAACCTTTTTTATAGCCGCAGCAAAATCTATGCCGAGCGTGCATTAGAGGCGCTTTCCAGGGCGCATGATATATTGATTTTAAGGATTAGGATTCCGCTTTTAAACCAGCCGCATCCGAAGAACCTGTTGGATAAGCTGATAAAATATAAAAAAGTAATAGATGTACCGAATTCAGTGACGTATATCCCTGATTTTGTATCGGCAGTAAAATATCTTATAGGCATAGGCGCTAAAGGTGTCTATAATGTTGTTAATAAAGGCGGACTTTGCTATCCGAATTTGATGCGTTTATATCAGAAATATGTCCCGGATTTTAAATTTGATGTTATAAGCTTAAAGAAGTTGAGCTTAGTCAGAACAAACCTGCTTTTGTCTACCAAGAAACTTGAGAAGACAGGTTTTAAGGTCAGGGATATTAACACTATTTTAGAAGAATGCGTAAAAGAATACCTAAAATATTAGTTACGGGAGCGGCCGGTTTCATCGGAAGTGCTTTCGTGAAGAAAATCATCTGCGATAGGGATATAAATTCCAAGATTGTTGTTTTGGATAAGCTTACCTATGCTGCGGATCTGAAGCGTCTTGATGAAGTCAGGGGCGGTTTCAAGTTTTATAGATGCGATAGCTGCGATCAAAGGCGTGTCAGGGATATATTTAAGCAGGAGAAGCCGGATAAAGTGGTTAATTTTGCCGCTGAGACTCATGTTGATAGAAGTATATTAGGTAGCGATGAGTTTCTACGTACCAATGTGCTCGGTACGCAGGTAGTTTTGGATGCTTCCAGAGAGTGTGGGGTGAGTAAATTTGTGCATATTTCCACAGATGAGGTATATGGTGATATTATAAGAGGTAAATTTAGCGAAAAATCACTGATGAACCCGAGTTCGCCGTATTCGGCAAGTAAAGCCAGCGCCGATTTACTGATTAAATCTTTTATCAGGACATATGATATGCCGGCTGTGATTGTCCGACCGTCTAACAATTACGGGCCTTGGCAGTATCCGGAGAAGTTAATTCCGGTTATTATCTATAAAGCGCTTAAGGGCAAAAAAGTACCGGTATACGCTAAAGGGCTAAATGTTAGGGAATGGCTTCATGTTCAAGATTGCGCCGCTGCTATCATTAAAGTATTAGAAAAAGGAAAGAAGGGGGAAGTTTATAATGTCGGCTCGGGAGTTGAGAAAAAGAATATAGATGTAGTCAGGAATATTCTTGATATTTTGGGCCTGCCGCATAGTTTAATCGATTTTGTCAGAGACCGGCCCGGGCACGATTTTAGATATAGCTTAGATTCTTCTAAGATAAGAAAAGAAACAGGCTGGAAGCCGGAAGTTGATTTTGACCGCGGACTTAGGGATACGGTTTGTTGGTATAAGAATCATATTTCTTGGCTTGAGGCAAAGACCAGTTACCTTAAAGATTACTGGAGCAGGGTGTATAAGTAACTTATTTCTTAAGAATTACAGATTTTATGTTAAGCCGTAGCTAAAAATAAAGCTACGGCTTATTTTTTGAAAAAATACTTGACAATATATATTCATCATGCATATAATATTATGCTTAAAGAATATGAATATATGTATTTAGCATACATTATCAGGCAAATATGATTAAGCTAAGTAAAAATACCGTTAAACTCCTCAATCTGTTCTATAACCATCCCGACGATTCTTTCTATATCCAGCAGATAGGCAGAATCCTCAAGAAGAAACCGGGCGTATTTCAGCGGGCTTTATACAGCATGGAGAAGCAGGGTGTGCTAAAAAGCGAATTCAAAGCCAACGCCAGGTTTTTTACTATTAATAAAAATTACCCTATATATAACGAATTAAAAAGCATTATTCATAAGAAAGGCCTGTCTTTAATTGTATTCTTGCCGTTTTTTATTTTACTGGCAGCGGGTTTGGGTTTTTCTCAAGAGAAAAGCCCGGAGATGTTAGTAGTCAAATCTCTTAAAGATGCGGTAAGTATAGCTTTTAAGAATAATAAGGATATCAGAATTCAGGAGCAGGAATTAAAAGTTTCCAAGGCTAATATTATGGGCGCGCGCAGCGCTTTTTTGCCCAAACTTGACCTAAACTCCGGTTATCAGCGTAACGGGGCGGTCCCGCAGGTTAACCTGCCGGGGGCAAAGAGGGATTACGGAGTATTTGCCGGATATAAAAACGATATGACAGCAGGAGTATCGGTTACCGATAATGTTTATGACGGAGGAGCAAGCGTTACTGCTTTTAAGCAATCAAAGCTTCTATTTACCGAGCAGGAACAAACATTAAGGGCAACAAAACTTAACGTCGAGTTTGAGGCAAAGCGTCTTTATTACGGGCTTCTGCTTGCTTATGAAACAAAACGCATTGCGCAGGATTTAGTTGATCAGGCGCAGGCCCATTACGAAAAAACCAAGCAGCAATTCCAGCAGGGTACGGTTTCGCGTTTTGATGTGCTGCAGTCTAAAGTGCAGGTGTCATTGCTTATGCCACAGCTTGTCAGTGCGGATAATGCCATAGAGCTTATTAAGGCAGAGTTGAATAAATTACTCGGTTTGAATGTATTAGAAGATATTATTGTAGAGGATAAATTAAGCTACGCGCCGATAGAAATTAAAGAAGGCGAATTCCTGAAGCAGTCTTATTTAAATAAACCGGAAATGATTTTGCAATCAATAGGCGTGGACGTAAGTAAGCTGGTGATAAGATTCGCTAAATCAGGATGGTTCCCGCAGATTAATGCGAGCGCAGATTATTTCTATAGGTCAAACAGTACAGGCGACTTCTTTAATGCAAAACATAATAACTGGAGCGCGGGTATTTCGGTCAGCTTGCCTATCTTTGATGGTTTTGCTACTAAAGCCAAAGTTGATGCGGCTAAGGCAAAATATACCCAGAGTCTTTTGAGCAAGGATAATGTTCAGGATCAGATTACGGTTGATGTCAGAAGCGCATGCCTTGATATGGGCAAAGCACAGAGTATTATCTCTTCACAGGAAGATAATTTAGAAGACGCAAAAGAGGCTTTGCGTATTTCAGAGGTGCGTTTTGATAATGGAGTAGGTATCAACCTTGATGTGTTGGATGCGCAGGTATCTCTAGCGCAGGTAGAGCAGAATATTGCAAACGGAATTTATGATTATTTATTAGCTCAAGCTCAATTAGAGAGGAATATGGGCATTGATGTCTTAGGGGAGGGACAATATGTTAAAAAAGAATAAGAAATTAAGAATTATTTTAGTCTTTATTTTAATAGGTGCATTAGGCTACACTGCTTTTAATCTTTTTATGCGTTACAGGAGGGATCATCAGAAAGAGATTAAAGTATCTGGCAATATGGAGGGCGATGAGGTGCGTATATCTTTCAGGATTGACGGCCAAATTGCCGAACTCCTAAGTGATGAGGGCGTAGTCCTAAGGACGGGGGATACTGTAGCCCGTCTTAATACGGATGAGCTGATTAGATTAAAAGATGAGGCACAGGCTGCTTTGAAACTTGCCGAGTATCAGTATAAACTTGATTACGATGATTATCTGCGCGCTGAAAATCTCTATGAGGCCGGAGCAATTTCTGCCCAACAGAGAGACGCAGCAAAAACAAAAGCAGATACAGATAAGGCCAATATAGACCAGCTGCGCGCATCTTATGATTTGACCGTAACAAAATTAGGATGGGCAAATTTAGCTTCTCCTTTGAACGGTTTTGTAACTATTAAAAGTGCGCTGCAGGGTGAGGTTGTAAAGGCAGGAGCCCCGGTGTTTACCGTTATTGATTTAAATAATCTTTGGGTTACCGCTTATATTAATGAGACCGATTTAGGCAGGGTAAAACTTAATCAGAAAGCATATGTAGAGACGGATAGCTATCCCGGGAAGAAATATAACGGCTGGGTTTCGTTTATTTCAAGCCAGGCAGAATTTACCCCTAAATATATTCAGACAACAGAGGAACGCGTTAAATATGTTTACAGAATCAAGGTAAGAGTAGATAATTCAAGCCTTGACCTTAAACCCGGAATGCCCGCAGACGCATATATTCAAATACAATGATAACTATAAAAGCATCCGGTCTTACCCGCAAATTCGGCGAACTTACCGCGGTAAATAACTTAAGCTTTGAGGTGGAAGAGGGCGAGATTTTTGGCCTGGTTGGCCCTGACGGCGCAGGCAAGACTACGACCATGCGGCTGCTGACCGGCATACTTGAGCCTACTGGAGGCGAAGGCTGGGTTTATGATAAGCACATTGTTAAAGAGTCTGAAGTCCTTAAGGATAACATCGCTTATATGTCGCAGCGTTTCGGGCTTTATGAAGAATTAACCGTAATTGAAAATATAAATTTCTATGCCGATGTTTTCTGCGTTCCGAAAGATAATCGGGATGCGACTATAGATAAATTGCTTGGTTTTTCCGGGTTAATCCCTTTTAAAAAAAGATTTGCCGGTAAGTTATCTGGAGGAATGAAGCAAAAGTTAGGCCTTTCCTGCGCGTTAATACATACCCCGAAAGTATTATTTTTAGATGAGCCGACAAACGGAGTGGATCCGGTTTCCCGCCGCGACTTCTGGAAAATTCTCTATGATTTATTAAAAGAGAAAGTAACCATACTTTATTCAACCTCCTATCTTGACGAAGCAGAACGTTGCCGCAGGGTCGGCCTTATTCATAAAGGGAGCATGTTGAAATGCGATACCCCTGATGCGATTAAGAAGGCGTGCGGGACAAAGACACTGGAAGAAGCGTTTATTAAGACGATAAAAGAATATGACAAATCCTGAGTCTGATATTGCCGTTAGTGTTAATAACCTCGAAAAAAGATTTGGTGATTTTATTGCCGTAAATAAGATTAATTTCGAGGTTAAAAAGGGCGAGATTTTCGGTTTTCTCGGGCCCAATGGCGCGGGAAAGTCTACTACTATCAGGATGCTCTGTGGAATCTATACGCCTACTTCCGGCAGCGGGCAAGTCGGTAGTTTCGATATTATAAAAGAACAGGATAAGATTAAGCAGAATATAGGATATATGTCGCAGAAATTCTCGCTTTATGATGATCTTACCGTTGAAGAAAACATAGATTTTTACAGTCGTATCTATAACATACCTAAAGACAAAAGAGATGAGCGTAAAGAGGAAACTGTAAGGTTAGCCGGCATAGAAGATTTTCGTAACTCTCTTACCAGTACCCTTTCAGGCGGCTGGAAGCAGCGCCTGGCGTTAGGTTGCGCTATAATACACCAGCCGAATATCATTTTTTTGGATGAGCCGACTTCAGGGGTCGACCCTATAACCCGCAGCAATTTCTGGGCAATTATTAAAGAGATGGCAGATAAGGGCAAGACAATTTTTGTTACTACTCATTATATGGATGAGGCTGAAAATTGTAACCGCATGGTCCTTATATATCACGGGACAATGATTGCTATGGGCACTCCGCTTGAGATGAAAACAACAATTATGAAAAATGATATATTAGAGATTATTATGCCGCATGCCGAGCGTTGGACCGACAAGATTTCTAAATTAGAGTCCGTAAAAGATACCGCTTTATTCGGAGTTAATATCCATGCCGTAGTATATCAGGCAGACAAAGCGGCGCTTGAAATAAAGAATCTTTTAGATAAAGAAGGCGTATCCGGATATTCAATAAACAAGATTACGGCTTCCCTAGAGGATGTTTTTGTCTCCCTGATAGAAAACTATGACCAGGAGCACGGAGGTAAATAGTTTATCGAGAATATGATGAGATTAAATTTAAAAAGAATTTTGGCGATAGCCAACAAAGAGTTTATCCAGATTAAGAGAGACCCCCGGTCTTTAGCTTTGGCTTTGGTTATACCCGTGCTTTTGTTGATAATTTTTGGTTACGGGTTGTCTTTAGATATTGATCATGTCCCCATGGTAGTATGGAATCAGGATGCTTCGTCGCAGCTTTCCCGCGACTTCTTACTTAATTTTAAAAACTCAAAATATTTTAGGATAGTCGGCTATACCGATAATTATCGCGATATAGTAAATATGATTGACCGAGGCAAGGTAATGATGGCTATCATTATCCCCAAAGATTTTTCTCGCTATATAGAGTCAAATACTGCTGCTCCTTTACAGCTTTTAGTCGACGGCAGCGATTCCAATACCGCTACAATAGCTATGGGATATGTGCGTTCCGTTGTCTCGCGATATAACGTGGATTTAATAACTCAGGCCCTCTCAGCCCACGGTATCAAGCCCTTGAAATCGGTAAATGCCAGCCCGAGGATTTGGTTTAATATGGGCCTGACAAGCAGGTGGTTTATAATCCCCGGAGTTATCGCTATGATTATCATGATTATCGCTGCCCTGCTTACTTCAATTACTGTGGCGAGGGAATGGGAAAGAGGGACTATGGAGCAGTTGATTTCCACTCCTGTTAAAGCCCCAGAATTAATTATAGGAAAATTTATCCCGTATTTTACAATCGGTTTTTTTGATCTTATCGTAGGGGTTCTTATGGCCAGGCTGCTTTTTGAGGTTCCTTTTCGGGGGAGCTATTTGCTTTTAGCTGTTTTAAGCGTATTATTTCTGACCGGAGCTTTGTCTCAAGGGATATTAATCTCCACTGTTGCCAGGACGCAATTGTTAGCGAGCCAGCTGGCGATGTTAACCACATTTATCCCGACCATGCTTTTATCGGGCTTTATCTACCCGATTTTTAATATGCCTCCTGTTTTACAGGTAATTACCTATGCAATACCTGCGCGTTATTATATTGTTATATTAAGAGATTCATTCTTAAAAGGCGGCGGCATCCAGGTTATGTGGGACGAAACTCTGTTTTTATTGTTATTTGCTATTGTAATGTTGAGTTTCGCTATCAGAAAATTCAAGAAAAAAGTAGCGTGAGGATTATATGTTTGAGAGAGCAAAGGCGGTTTTAATAAAAGAATTCAAACAGGTGCTGCGTGATCCGAGGATGAAGTCCATTATTTTTATATCTCCTATCCTGCAGATTATTCTCTTTGGGTATGCTGCCAATAAGGATATTAATTATATACCTACTGCTATTTATGATCAGGATAATACAAGCCAGAGCCGTGAGTTTATCCGGGAGTTTATATATTCTAAATATTTTATTCCCAAGTATTATATCAGCAGCGGTAAAGAGCAGAATCTTGTCCTTGATAAAGGGTTGGCTAGCATGGTGCTGCGTATTGACCGCGGATACGGACGTAATTTAGAGGCGGGGAAAGAGGCAGATGTTCAGCTTGCGTATGATGGTTCGGATTCAAATACAGCCATGATTATCATGGGGTATGCAAATACCATCACCAGTACTTATCAATATGTTTTGCTAAAAAAACAATTAGCCGCAAGCGGAAAAATAACAACTTTCCCCAGTGTTGATTTAAGGGAGCGGGCATGGTTTAATGAAAATTTGGTATCGAGAAACTATTATTTGCCCGGAGTTATTGCATCCATCGTTACCATGATGTCTCTTTTATTGACTTCTATGGCGATAGTGCGCGAAAAGGAAATCGGGACTATGGAACAGCTTATTGTCAGCCCCTTGAAGCCGCTTGAACTGATTTTTGGCAAGCTTATTCCTTTCGGGGTAATTTCTATTATCCAGACTTCCCTTATTACTACTATCGGTGTTTTATGGTTTCACATACCTTTTAGGGGCAGTTTATTTTTGTTGCTTTTCGGGACAATGATATATTTATTTACCGCTTTGGGAGCTGGGCTGTTTATTTCAACTATAGCATCTACGCAGCAGGAGGCGATGATGTCAGTATTCCTTTTCTATATGCCTGCGTTTCTGCTTTCCGGATTTGCATACCCTATAAATAACATGCCCCAAGTAATCCAGTACATCACTTATTTAAATCCCATGCGTTATTACCTTGTTTTTATCAGAGGGGTATTTTTAAAAGGTATAGGCATAGGAATCCTTTGGGAACAATTGGCTGTGCTTTTGGTTATCGGTTTGGCGGTGATTACTTTAAGTTCGATGCGCTTCAGGAAGCATATCGGATAATCATCCCGGCAGAACTATTTTAAATACAAGGAGTTGCCTATGCGTAAGATTTTGCTTATTATTGTATGTTCAGCTATTATTTGGCTTATTTTCTATGGGCCCGGATCGTTGATAAAGGTGTCAAGACAGGATATGATAAGAGTTGCTACGGAGGCGCTGATAAAGCAGGGTATTGCCATAGGGGATGCTACAGTGGTATATGACGAAGGGAATAAGATTTGGCATGCCTGGGGTGAGGTTATAGCAAAGATTCCTAATGATCCTAACCGCGGTAATTTACCGCAAGGCATATTAAAGAACAAAAGATACAGTACGGTATATTTTGACTTTAAGAAACAAAACAACAGGGATATTTGGGTTTTTGTAGATCAGGGCACTAATACAGTTCTGGCTACATACGAAGTTAAATAAAATACTTTTGTATTTTAAGTATCGGGGCGTCCTTTAAATGCGGGGCGCCTTTTCTGTTCGCCTCGGAGTGAATTGAGTTGAAAAATAACATGATAAGGAGTAAAATAATATAAATAATTGATAGCAATAAGGAGGGCAATATGAACGTTAAGGCAGTAGGAGAAAAGTATAGGTGTAGTGTATGTGGTAATGAGGTAGAGGTTACTAAGGTCGGTGGAGGCGAATTAGTGTGTTGTAATAAGCCTATGGAAAAAATTGAATAAAACTAACGGAGGGCAACTATGAGCAAGTCAATTAAAGGTACAAAAACGGAAAAGAATCTTCTAGCGGCTTTTGCCGGAGAGTCACAGGCCCGCAACCGCTATACTTATTTTGCTTCTGCGGCGCGCAAGGAAGGATTCGAGCAGATAGCCAATATTTTTATTGAGACTGCGGAAAACGAAAAAGAACACGCTAAGGTATTTTTTAAATATCTCGAGGGAGGCGATGTGGAAATTACCGCATCTTATCCGGCGGGGATGATTAAGGATACTAAAACAAATCTTGAAGAGGCGGCTGCCGGGGAGAATATGGAGTGGAGCATGCTTTATTCTGATTTCGCAAAGATAGCCAAGGATGAGGGGTTTGCGGAAGTTGCGCGGTCTTTTGAGCAGATAGCTAAAGTAGAGAAATTCCATGAGTCGCGCTATAGGAAACTGATAAATAATATTGCTTCTTCAGAGGTATTTAAGAAAAAACAACCGATTAAATGGCATTGTATTAATTGCGGTTATATTTTTGAAGGGGCTGAGGCGCCAAAAGAATGCCCTGCCTGTAAACATCCGCAGTCATTCTATGAGGTTT
>CAYXSY010000009.1:0-43022 GCA_964467905.1 uncultured Planctomycetales bacterium
GCCCTGATCAACCGCTCAATTATGGCGGCGATTGCCTTAGACGATGGTATTGCAGCTAACGCAGTAATAGGCGAAAACATCCTCATCAACCGTTCAATATTAGCTGCAGTAGCAGAAGACGGCCTGGCATTAAACCTGATTCTAGGCGAAAACCTACTGCTTAATAGATCAATCCTGGCAGCTGTTGTCTTAGATAACGGCGCGGCAATCAATGCTGTAATCGCAAGGAACGCTTTAATCAACCGCTCAATATTGGCTGCTTATGCCCAAAACGGCATTGCAGCTAACGGGATAGTTTCTGAAAACCTGTTGCTTAACCGCTCAATTATGGCCGCGGTAGTAGAGAATGGCCTGGCAGCTAATGTAATTTTAGCCAAGAACGCCTATATATTCGATAGTGATATTATCGCATACGTTGTTAACGATGGCTGGGCAATAAACGTGATTTTAGCCAGCGCTAACATTAATATTCAGAGAAGTCTGATTAATTCCTATGTAGGAGGCGATGGAAACGCGATCGTAGGCATCTTTGCTTTAGGCACTCTTAATATAACAGACAGCACAATAACCTCGACAGTCGAGTTTGATGGTAATGCAATCGTTATCGCCGGGGCACTGCTTGGAGTAAATATTGACCCTAGCACCATAGGTGCTTATGTAAACGGTAACGGTAATGCCGTTGTGGGCATAATCAGTTTATTAGGCCCAGTAAACATTCAAGACAGCTTAATCGAATCCAATGTATCGGGTAATGGATATGCCTTTACCGTGATTTCCGCCTTAGATGATATTACTTTAACAAATAGTGATGTGCGTGCGTTAGTCGGCGGGACAGGAAACTCAGCCGCTATACTACTTTCCTGGAATGGATCCATATTCGCAGACTCCACGTCATTAATCGAATCAGAATATTGTTATCTTCTTGCACGCCATAATATTGGTACTGCCGCCTCCCCAATAAATACAAAAGTGGATTATTTAGCCGGATATTCCTGGGATAAAGGCGATATCTATATAAATGAAGTAGACGACATACAGCTTGGATACTTATTATTTGGCAATACGATAGGTTTATCTCTCGCTGCAAATAACGGCATTATCCATGTAATAAGCGGCGGGGATATGGTTATAAATTCAGTTGTGTCGTCACGTGGAGGAGTATTTCTTCAGTCCGCAAACGGTTCTATATATGCCGGTCAAGGTTGGTATATAGCTAACGTTAACACTTATCCGGGCTTTGCTATTAATCCTACTCTCGGCGGCCCAAATGTTATCGCTCGCGGGTATTCTTATATTGGCGCACCTAACGGAACAATTGGCGTTGGGACACCGACAAATATATTTATTTATAACCCGCTTAAAGTTGATATCCAAGCTACTAATGGGCTTATTAATTCTGCAGTCCCAGCATACATGATCCCCGCTGGATGGATAACACCTCCTGCAGCCCTTACGATAGAAATGGGAGGCAGCTCAGCAACCAAAGGCTACACTATTGATACAGGTGTTGGTAACGGCGTATTAGGCATTAGCGGCGTAATTGTAGGTACCGTCAACCCGGCTACTACAGCTATAACCGGAATTTACCCTTCGCCATACATATACAACACAAGTTTGAGCCCGCTCAATCCTCCGGGATACGTCTTCTATAACGGAGCGCTAAATGGACCAAGCATTCTAAACGCAGCATCACAGATTTGGCCGCCTATTCCATCAAATCCGAATTTCCTTGATTTATCGGCTCTTTTAGCTAACGGATTAGGCTTAAAATATTTATATCCGATATTAGAGAAACTCGGAGGACAAAACCAATCCGCAAATAGAGTTCAAGTCAACCCAATGGATATGATAACCTCTGAGACTATGGCCCACTCCACGTTCTTCTATCAACCGCTGACTCCTTACGATATATCTGCTTATGATCAATTCCAGCTTGAAGAAGGAGCATACGAATTTATCGAAGATACACTTAATCTGAAAGGCCATGACTGGCTTCTGCCGATACTCGAAGACACCAAGGAAAAAGACAACAACACAATTTAAATAGCAACATCCATAAAATTAAGTGAAAAAGGGCAAAATAAACGTTTTTGCCCTTTTTTCATATAGTAAATAAATATTTTTGTAGTATAATATACGTTGTTATAATTCTTTAGGAAGCATGTGAAAGGAGAAACAATAATGAAAAAACTAGTCCTGATATTAATGGTATCGTTTATCGCCGTGGGGTGCTGCCAGCTAAACAAGCAAAAAAAGAACAAAGTCCTGGTTAGAATAAATAATTACGAAATAACAGTTGATGAATTCAATAAGGATTTTAATGATTCGGCCTATGCAAGGCGCGACGATACGCAATCTAAGAAAGATTTCCTGAATTTCTTAATTGATAAAAAGTTGATGCTTCAGGAAGCTCAAGGCTTAGGCCTGGATAAGGAAAAAAGTTTTCTAGATATGGTTGAGAGCTTCTGGGAACAGTCATTACTAAAGTTAATCATTGAAAGAAAATCCAAGGAAATAGCTTCCAGCGTGCAAGTATCGGACAAAGAAATACAAGATGCGTATCAGACCCTATTAAAACAAGGCAAGGTAGACAAGGACTACTATATGGTTCGCGATCAGATAAGATGGGATCTAATAAAAGAAAAAGAAACAAAGATGATGAATGACTGGATAAGTTCTTTAAAGGCCAAAGCCGATATAGAAATAGACTATAAACTTATGGATCCTAAAGAAACAAAGCGATAAATAGAAGGGGAGGGGATAGACAAAATGACAGACACCAAAAACAGAAATAAACGCAGGATTTATTTTATCGATAAAGAATTCCAGACACGGTTTATTATAAAATTCTGCCTATTGGTTATTGCTTCCGGCATATTAACTGGGATAATACTATATTTTATTTCTTCTAAATCTACTACTGTTTCGATAATCAATTCGCGCGTAGTAGTGCGTTCGACAGCAGACTATCTATTGCCTGTACTTATCCAAACAATAGCCGTAAGCCTTGTAGTGGTAGGAATATCTGCTATCTGGCTTACCTTATTTATTTCACACAAACTATCAGGTCCTTTGTATCGTTTCAAAAAAGTAATGCGCTCACTCGGCGAAGGCGATTTTACGGTCGATTTCAAGATTCGCGATTCCGACCAACTGCAAGACCTTGCTGATGAATTCAATATAATGATCAAGAAGATAAGGGAAGAACTTAGTATAATCAAGAGTAATTTCAAAACCTTAAGAGAAAAAATAGGTAATGAAACCCCTGACGCAAAACAATCCTGCTCGCAGGAGATAAAGAAAATAACCGAAGATATAAACCGGGTAATAAATTATTTCAAGATATAATGCAGAAAATTCGTGTCTTTATTCTGGCAATAATCATATTATTGCTAAACAGTTGCGGTGTATATTGTTACGATGATGGATTCGGAACAACAAAAGTAACTAACGGGAAATACTTCTCTGTTTTTTACACACCACAAATAAATTTATCCGATTTATATCAAAAATTGCAGATAAGCACTTCGGATCAAATGCTCGTAGGAAAACTAAACAAGAGTTCCAGCTTAGCTGACTCCAGGTTTGCCGATGCATTAGACACGCTGTTCTTAAGGGCCTCGGATATACTGGATATGCATTTATACAGCTATCATGGTACAATAAAGATATGTCGGAACAAAGAAGAACTAGATAAAATCTATAGCGGCTTATTCCCGGGATCAAAATTAAACGCGGATTCTTTTTACGTACACGATTTAAACACTATATATATCTCTGCAGAGACATTTAGCCGCGGAATATTAAGCCATGAAATAGCTCATGTTATAATAAGCCATTATTTTGTAGTTCAGCCTTCGGCCAAGGTGGCAGAGATCCTTTCAGGTTACGTAGAATACCAACTTAGAAAAACCTCAGCAAAATAGCGGCTTAACAAGCTTGACTTTTTAGAAAAATTGCTGTAATCTATTGGACTGCCGAAGAAAAAACGGCACAATTTACAAAGACCATATAAGAATTGTATTTGACAATTTATTTTTTTTGACGGCGTAGCTCAGCCTGGTAGAGCAAGCGGCTCATACCCGCTCGGCCAGTGGTCCAAATCCACTCGCCGTCACCAACCTCAAGCGAGGCAGTCCCCCGTAGTGGGGACCACTCGCCGTCACCAACCTCAAGCGAGGCAGTCCCCCGTAGTGGGGACCACTCGCCGTCACTAACCTCAAGCGAGGCAGTCCCCCGTAGTGGGGACCTATTAAAAGGAGGCAGATATGGCAGAAAGTAATCTTGGGAAAACATCATGCGGGATGCAACCTAATGTTGCAGCTGGATTAGCGTATCTACTGGGTTTAATTACAGGGATTATCTTTTACCTTATTGAAAAAGAAAACAAATTCGTGCGTTTTCACGCTATGCAATCCATAATTGTTTTTGGTTTTCTCTTTGTAGCAGGAATTATCGTCGGATTTCTGCCTATACTAAACCTGTTTCTTGCCCCCATAGTGGGATTGGTTAGTCTAATACTATGGATAGTTTTGATGATTAAGGGTTTCCAGGGACAATCTTTTAAAGTGCCTATCGCAGGAGACATGGCAGAGAAAAATGCTTAAGTTATCTTGAGCTAAGAATAAAAAAGAGATAAACAAACACTATTAAAGGTGTCCTTTCCCAAGGGCACCTTTTTAGCTTAAAATGATTGTAGAAAAAATAAATAAAAGTATAAAAAAGTACGGCTTAATTAATAGGGGCGACTGCATTATAGTCGGCCTTTCCGGAGGACCTGATTCGGTTGCGCTTCTTTGCCTATTAAAGTCATTGAGCGAACCAGCAAACTTAAAGTTGCATGCCGCCCATCTCGACCACATGCTGCGCAAGAAGTCTCATAAAGATGCGGAATTCGTAAAAAATTTATGCATGAAGTTAAAAATACCGATTACAGTAGAAACGATTGACGTAAAATCGCTAACTCCAAAAGGATCTGTCGAACAAAACGCCAGGAATGCTCGTTTTAGTTTTCTTTTAAGCCTGGCAAAAAGAATAAACGCTGACAAAATTGCTTTAGGACATAACCTTGATGATCAGGCAGAAACAGTACTTATGCGCATATTAAGGGGCAGCGGGCTATACGGGCTCTGTGCAATCGCCCCTAAAAGAAATATCTGCGGGGTTCCTGTGATAAGGCCACTTATCGATATTTCTCGTCGGGAGATTGAAAGTTATCTCAAAAAAAGGAAAATAGGATTCATACTGGACGAAAGCAATTCTAAAGACATATATATGCGTAACAGGATACGCCACGAATTAATTCCTTTCCTGGAGAAAAAATACAATAATAATATCAAGGTTCTATTGAGCGGCATGGCAGAAAACATCTCCTATGATTACGATTATTTATGCAAGGAAGCCGAAAACTTTATCAAGAAACAACCAAAGGCATCATTCAATATAAACAATTTGGCAAAAATGCATCCGGCCATACAAAATTTAGCTATGAGGATGTCCATAGAAAGACTTAAAGGGAATACCCGCAGGATAGAATCACGCCATATAAGAGAAATACGAGACCTTGTCTTCAACAGGCCGGCCGGCTCTATTGTTGACCTACCCTGTAATCTACAAGTCGTAAGAAGAAACAAAACAATACTTTTCCGCCACAAAAAATCAATAAATACTTGATTTTACACGAGGTTAAAGCTATAATAATAAATCTAAAAAACGCGAGGAGTAAATGGCTAACAACACACCAAAGAATAACAAAAAGAATAAAAATATAAAACGATTTCCCTTTGGCTGGATTGCCTTAATTTTGGCTACCTATGCTCTTTTAAGCATGCTTAATACTTCGGTAACAGGCGTACCTCAAGAGATGGCATATGGGAAATTTTATAAAATACTTAAAGATGAGCCGACACAAATAAAATCTGTAGTAAAGGTCGAAAACGAGCTGCAGGGGCAGATGAAAGACGGAAGCCGTTTCAAAGTAAACATCCCGGATAATGACCAAGAGCTCTTAAGCTTAATCCGCGAAAAAGTAGGTGATTTCGATGTAAAACCGCTTCGCACATTCTGGGCTGCCCTGTTATTCAACCTTGGGCCAATAGCTATCCTGATTCTTTTTCTCTGGATGATGTCAAAAAGAGGCGAGCAGATAGGCAACCGGATCATGACTTTCGGGAAGATAAGACCGAAGGTGCACGACGAAAACGGAGTCAAAAACATCACCTTTAATGATGTAGCAGGCGTAGATGAAGCCAAAGAAGAATTAAGGGAAGTAATCGAGTTTCTAAAAGACCCCCGTAAATTTCAAAAACTTGGAGGTAAGATTCCTAAGGGCGTTTTACTAGTCGGCCCTCCGGGAACGGGGAAAACCCTGCTTGCTAAAGCCGTAGCAGGAGAAGCAGGAGTACCATTTTATGCTATAAGCGGTTCTGATTTCGTAGAAATGTTTGTAGGCGTGGGGGCCAGCAGGGTAAGAGACCTGTTTGAACAGGCCAGACGCGCTGCAAGATCGCAAGGCAAAGGCGCAATAATATTTATAGATGAAATAGATGCTGTTGGCAGGTTGCGTTTTTCAGGCATAGGCGGCGGGCACGACGAGCGCGAGCAGACATTAAATGCCCTTTTAGTGGAAATGGATGGGTTCGATGCTGCAGAAGGCATAATATTAATTGCTGCCACCAACCGCCCTGACACACTAGATCCTGCCTTATTAAGACCAGGAAGGTTTGACCGCAACATTGTTGTACACTTGCCCGATATCAGAGGCAGAGAAGAAATACTTAAAGTGCATACTCGCAAGATAAAACTTTCTCCAAATGTAGATTTAAGATCTGTGGCAGGACAAACTCCCGGATTTTCCGGTGCTGACCTGGCAAATCTTTGCAACGAGGCTGCGCTTCTGGCGGCTAGGTTCAATAAAGACTCGGTAGAAACTTCGGACTTCGAGAAATCCGTAGAAAGAACCCTCATGGGTCCGGAAAAGAAAAACAGAATAATCTCGAAAAAAGAAAAAGAAATCACTGCCTATCATGAATCAGGGCACGCGTTACTTTCTTTACTCTTGCCTGAAGTCAACCCGTTAAAAAAAGTATCTATAATTCCGCGCGGGTTAGCAGGAGGCTATACTTTTACTCCTCCACTAGAAGATAAACATTACTGGCTAAAGAGCGAACTTAAGGCCGAAATTACAATGATGTTGGGAGGAAGAGCATCCGAAGAACTAATTTATAACGAGGTGACAACCGGGGCACAAAATGACCTTGAAGTCGCCACGCAAATGGCCAGGCGAATGGTAACCCAATTTGGAATGTCGGAAAAATTGGGCAATGTTACTTTAGGCAGAAGAGACGGGCTTGTTTTCTTGGGCAGAGATATAGTTGAAGAGAAAAACTATAGCGAACAAACCGCTCGCCTGATTGACGAAGAGGTCAAAGACATAATTGATAATGCTTATATAAAAGCAAGAGGCATTCTAAAGAATAATTTTGATAAATTAAAACTGCTCGCCAGTAGCCTCCTTGAAAAAGAGGTACTTGACGGAGAAGAAGTTAAAAAGCTTTTAAATATCGAGTCTAAAAACACTCCACAAGAAGATGCGCGTAGTTAATATAAGTAATATCGGCGACATTGAAAATTTGATGAAACAGCTTAAGGTTGACGAGTACGGCATAAGGATAATGGCTCCTAAGGCCTACAGCTATACTGTCAAAATAAACAACCTTAGCCCGATAAATGCAAATATAATAAAGCAGGAAATGCTTTCGCTTGGTGGCGACCTTGCTGTACCGCGGGACATATTAACGGGTAAGCTAAAACGCGCTGATTGTTTGTTAATAGCAAATTTATCGCAGCTAAATCGCTTAACGCAAAAGTTAAAGATTCAGCCCTTCGGCCTGCACAAAATAGCTGAAGAACTAAACATAACGCTTTCAAATCATCTAAAAAATAGCTACCTGATTAAAGCCCGTTCTTTTAAAATTAGGGTAACGGATAGGCCGATTATTATGGGGATACTTAATCTGACTCCCGACTCTTTCAGCAATGACGGGTTGTATAAGGGGTTCCTTAACGCAGTAGATTTAAACAGAATATGCGAATATACTGAAAGATTGATTAATGACGGGGCCGGGATAATCGATATCGGAGGAGAATCCGGCCGTCCCGGGGCAAGACCGGTATCTTTAAAGGAAGAGCTCAAAAGAACTATTCCTATAATTAAGCTACTGGTAAAAAGAATCAAAGTGCCAATTTCAATAGACACTAACAAACCACAAGTAGCTGAACAGGCCCTGGATAATGGAGCCTCTATAGTAAACGATATAACCGGCCTTAAGAACTGCAAGATGAGAAAAATTATCGCTAAGCATAGGGCTGCTTGCGTAATAATGCATATGTTAGGTATGCCGTCTAATATGCAGGACAATCCCAAATATAATTCGCTGATAGATGATATAATAGCTTTTTTAAATAGCAGGGCAGAAGAAGCGCTGAATTCAGGCATAGATAAAAACAGCATAATTATAGATCCCGGGATAGGGTTCGGCAAAACAGCCAAAGACAATACGCAGATACTTAAACGACTATCCGAATTTAAATCTTTAGGCTATCCGTTATTGATAGGGCCGTCAAGAAAGAGCTTTATTGGCAGGATATTAAATACTCCTCCCCAATCAAGATTAAACGGAACGATTTCTACTTGCGTGCTCGGGTTAAGAAATGGTGCAAACATATTTAGGGTGCATGACGTAAAAGAAGTATCTGAATCGCTGAAAACAGCCAAAATAATACTAAGCTCATGATTATGTGGAAACAATTTATTGAAATAGCAATACTCTGGTTTGTCATATACCGGATACTCTTATTTTTTGAAGGAACAAGGGCCATAAGGGTTTTACGCGGTATCATAATTCTCCTGGCGGCTTTTCTGCTTTCACAATTGCTCAATCTTGAAATCTTGAATTGGCTGCTTACTAAACTTTTTGGCATATCGGTTATAGCGATACTTGTTATATTTCATCCTGAAATACGCCAAGGACTGGCAAGGCTCGGGCAAAAGCAGCTTTTCGGAGCTTCAGCGAAAGAAGAAATCGGAGACCGCACTTTATCGCAAATCGCAGAAGCCGTCGATACATTATCTAAATACAAAATCGGGGCATTAATAGCCATAGAGAAAAACGAACCGCTGACGGCATACATTGAAAGCGGGGTAATAATAGATGCCTACATATCCTGCGACATTATTGAAGCAATCTTTAACCCCGCTACAAATAACCCGCTGCATGACGGCGGGATAATAATGCGCCAGAACAGACTTATTGCGGCAGGATGCCTTTTCCCGCTTACTCAGAATATAGAATTAAGCCGCATATTCGGGACAAGGCATAGGGCTGCCTTGGGCTTAAGCGAAGAAACCGATGCTATAGTTATAGTTGTATCCGAAGAACGGCAGGATATATCTTTAATTTACCGAGGAAGATTTATCAGAGACTTAAACAAAGAGTCGCTTGTGACAGAAATAAAAAAGATAGAAAGAACCGCAAAAAAACAAAATGCCTAAATCCAAAAACATTAATAAGCTGCTTAACTGGCTGATAAGCCACCCTTGGTTAAAAATCATAGCCTTGTTATTAGCCGTTATACTATGGTTCTATGTAAAAGGCGAAATAAGCAGATTTAATTTTTAGATCTATGCCTAAATTAGGGGTAAACATAGACCACGTAGCAACCTTAAGAGAAGCCAGGCATGGTATTAATCCTGATCCCGTGTTAGCTGCTATAATATCAGAGAACTCCGGAGCAGACAGCATTGTCGTGCATTTAAGGGAAGACAGAAGGCACATTAAGGAAAGAGACCTTTTTCTCCTGAGGAAAACAGTCAAAACCCGCCTGAATCTGGAAATGTCACTAAGCCAAGAGATAGTAGAAATCGCCTGCAAGGCAAAACCTGACCAGGCAACTTTAGTGCCCGAAAAACGACAAGAATTAACCACCGAAGGTGGGCTTGATGTAATCGCCAACTATAGAAAGATAAAAAAGGCACGCGCCTTATTAAATAAAAATAACATTCAATTAAGCCTGTTTATTGACCCTGATAAAAGTCAGATAGCTGCTGCCGCTGATTTGGGAATAGATATGATAGAACTCCATACGGGGTCGTATGCAGATGCAAAAACTTCCGTTAGGCGCAACAAGCTACTAAAACAGATAAGGCAATGCACCGATTATGCATCCAGAAAAATGATAACGGTTAATGCTGGGCATGGCCTGGATTATAACAATGTAAGCCCCATTGCCAAAATAAATAATATAGAAGAATTGAATATCGGCTATTCAATAATATGCCGGGCAGTATTTGTAGGATTAGGCAGGGCAATACAAGAGATGAAAAACCTCTTATGATTATAGGCACCGGTACTGACATAACAGAAGTAAACAGGCTGCGTAAAGCCGCTCAACGATGGGGTGATAGTTTCTTGAAGCGCGTATTTACTGCTAAAGAGCTAAAAAATGCAAGAACCAGAATAAGCATGTATCAGCATTTAGCAGGTAGATTCGCGGCAAAGGAAGCCATCTTTAAGGCTTTAGGTAACCTTGAGCTTAGCTGGCAGGACGTTGAAATATTTAATGACAAAAATGGACGGCCATATTGCAACATACTTAATGGTAAGGCTAAAAATACAGAGATCTTTATATCCATATCTCATGTAAAGAACTATGCGACTGCCTCGGCAATTGTTGCACAGAAAAATTGATTCTCATAAGGGTGATTTCGGCCACATATTAATACTGGCCGGATCAGCTAATTTTATAGGAGCAGCTGTTCTTTGCGCTCATGCGGCTATCCGCTGCGGAGCAGGATTAGTTACCATAGGGATACCTAAGGGGTTAAATGAGGTATTATTAAAAATAAAACCTCAAGAGGTAATGACGCTGCCTCTGCCTCAAACAAAAAAGAAAACACTCGGCGTCACAGCGTACAAAGATATCAAGAAATTCATGGCTAAAGCCGATATATTAGCTATCGGGCCCGGTCTTTCTCAAAATAAATCTACCCAGAAACTAATAAAAAAGGTTATAAAAACCGCGGGTAAGCCGATGGTTATTGATGCAGACGCCCTAAACGCTCTTTCTAAGGATTTAGGCTTACTAAAGAATGCTGCTTCGGCAATAAAGATAGTAACGCCGCACCCCGCAGAAATGATGAGGCTTACTGGTATAGATGTCAAATCTATAAACAAAAACAGATTAAATATTGCAAAAAGCTTCGCAAAAAATTATAATGTAACGGTTGTCTTAAAAGGTAAAGATACCGTAGTAGCCAGTCAGGGTAAAACGCCATATATAAATAAAACCGGTAATCCCGGAATGAGTACCGCAGGTAGCGGAGACGTATTAACCGGGATCATTGCATCTTTTTTGTCTCAAGGGTTAAGCGCGTTTGATGCATCAAAATACGGCGCATTCATTCATGGACTGGCAGCAGATATAGCCGCTTCAAAAAAGACACAAATGGGGATGATATCTTCTGATATAATAGACAATATCCCGGCGGCGATAAAGAAGTGCTCTTGAATGTAGCTTGCCGGCGTAGCTCAGTTGGTAGAGCAGCTGTTTTGTAAACAGCGGGTCGGGGGTTCGATTCCTCTCGCCGGCTCTGAATAAAGAACACACGACCCGAAAGGGGTGTGGGGGAAAAGTTCCCCCACGATTTTGGGGTAACAGCGAACGAAAGTGAGCGCCATAGGGGCAAAGCCCCTTTGGAGAGCAAGCTAGCTATAAGGATTATGCGAGCGAGGGTCGGGGGTTCCCTGCCTGCCGGCAGGCAGGGATTCCTCTCGCCGGCTTAAATGAACACGCAACTTATGGATTCGCCGAAGGCGAAGAACATAAGTTGCTGTGCGAATTTATACCTGCATATACGAGAAAATTTGGAATAAATTTTAGAAGTGTTTATCTGCAGGTAGCGAAAGTCTTTCTCTAGTTTATAAGCTTTATGCAATCCGAAGCTTTGACAAATCCGGGCAGGTACCCAAGTGGCCAAAGGGGGCAGACTGTAAATCTGCTGCACCTGTGCTTCAGAGGTTCGAATCCTCTCCTGCCCACCAAATTTTTCTGATAAGGAAAAATTTGGTGGCACTAAAGCGAACGTGGCCGAGCGACAAGCGAGGCAGTGAGCGTAGTGCCTAACTGCGTTTCCGACAAGGAAAATTTTAATGGTACTTGAGCGAAGAGTAGCGGCGCGACAAGCGCCGCCCGAGCGAAAGTACCTTGATCTGACTATCTAGAAAGACGTTGCGGGATGTCGCGGGAGTAGTTCAGTGGTAGAACAATAGCCTTCCAAGCTATATATGGGGGTTCGATTCCCCTCTCCCGCTTAAATGAGGCCACAACTTATGGAGCGAATGAAGTGAGCGGACATAAGTTGTTGGGCCGAATTTATATCGAATTTGCGAGAAAATTACGTAGGAATTTTTGAGCGTTTAAATTCGATATAACCAAATAAGAATATTAACCGTATGGACCCAAAAACTATTCAAAAACTATTGCATGAAATTAATAATAATCTCTTTGTTGTATCCGGAAGAGTCCAGATGCTACTGGAAGAACCTACAACCTGCGAAAACGCAAAAAATGATTTAAGAATAATAAGCGGCCAAGTCGATAAAATCAAGAAATCGCTGGAACAGCTTAGAACGACTTGTCAATTAGATTAGGCAAGGAGGGAGATATGCCATACAAAATACTTGTAGTTGATGATGACAAAATGGTAAGAAAGTTATTTATGGACTTGCTAAAAAAAGAAAACCATATTGTTAAAGCAGCGCCTTCGGGAGAAGAAGCTCTGGCCTTGCTCAATAAAGAACCGTTTGATGCGGCACTTCTGGATATAAAGTTAAAAGGTATGAGCGGACTGGATACCCTCAAGGAGATTAAAGACAAATACCCGCAAACAATAGTTATAATGATTACCGGCTTCGGCTACGATGAAGATCTGGTTCTAAAATCTAACGAACTTGGGTGTTCCGGCTACTTAAGTAAAGACCTGGATTTGAATCAAATAATGGAAAACCTAAATAACTTTATAAGTAAAGCACGGGAAAAATAAAATGACCAATAAACTTGATAGTTTCGTAAGCGAAGGGATGCTGCGCCCGGTATTTATTGATGCTTTTGACTTGGATGACGCCTGGTTTCAATGCCTCTCAGAAATCATTGATAAAGGCCATGTTTATACTATAACCAGAGGCAGCTACGCAGGACAAAAAAGATTGGAATTTGACTTCGCAGCAATAAGGGTTAAGAAACCTTCCCATCAAATAATACCGGTTATACCTGAAGGTATGAGCATACCTGCGCCAACAGACATGGATTATATACAAGGATATCTAAGCTATTTGTTGACCGGAACAAAGACAGAAACCGAAGACTATACTTACGGAGAAAGACTGGTTGAGCCCAGGATAAAGATAAAAGAACAGTCTGGTGGCAAAGAAATGACCAGAGAAGTACCACTTAACGTAAATCAGGTAGAAGAGGTAATAAAGATTTACAAAGAACAGGGGCATGGCACAAATCAGGCGATTATGGAAATAGGCATGCCTTCTGATATAAAGCTGGTAGATCCCCCATGCCTAAGATTAATTGATACGCGCATACGTTACGGGAAGCTCCATTTTATATTATATTTTCGCTCGTGGGATTTATGGGGAGGCTTTCCTTCAAATCTTGGAGGATTACAGCTGGTAAAACAATATATGTCGCAAGAAATAGGCGTCGATGATGGAGAGATTATCGCCGTAAGTAAAGGCCTGCATTTATATGACTACGCATGGGATCTAGCTAAAATAAGAACAAATAAAACAAACGTGGAGATAAAATGAACCCTCAGGAATACAGCGGACCGGAAAGAAGGAAATTCCCCAGACTTGAGTTTTCTACACCGCTTGCATACAAAGTATGCAAGCCGGAAATAATAGAGAAACTGCTTGAAGGCTACACCTCCGATGTCAGCCCCGCAGGATTATTATGTAACATAAAACTTAGAGTTAACCAGGGGGACATTCTCTGGCTTTCTTTTGACAGGGCGACACTCATATTCTGCGAAGAATTAGAAAAAAGAAGCCTTATTTATCAAAATGGAGTTATCGGAAAAGTAGTAAGAATAAACCATAAACCGCATGATGATGTATATGAAATAGGAATCAACTTTATAACCAGAGAAGAAAAAGACGACAGGCATATATATCCTAAGATTCATTTTCTAAAAACGCAGGATGTAATAGATAATGATACTAAAGAATAATATAAGAATATCCGTACTCGGAGATGGGGGATGGGGCACGACCCTAGCAATACTTCTCTCAAAGAAGAAATACAAAATAACATTGTGGGGAGCATTTAAAGAATACATCGATTATTTAGATAAAAAAAGGGTCAACTATAGATTTCTTCCTGGAGTAACCATACCAAGAAGCATAAATATTACTTCCGACTTAAGAAAAGCCGTAAACAATCAGAATATTATTATTCTGGCTATTCCTTCAGAACATATGCGGGCGGTATTAAGAAAATTCAAGAAATACGGATTCAATAAAAAAGCAATTTATGTAAGCGTAGCCAAAGGCATAGAGTTAAAATCCCTAAAAAGGATGTCTGAAGTCATAAAAGACGAACTTGGAAATATAAAAATCGGAGTTTTATCCGGGCCTACGATAGCACATGAACTAGCCTTAGGCATACCTACGACAGCAGTAGTAGCATCGGCATCTAAAGAAATCAGAGTGCTTTTACAAAACATATTTATGACTAAACGCTTCAGAATATATACTAACAGCGATGTTGTGGGCATAGAATTAGGAGGAAGCCTTAAGAATGTAATCGCTATTGCCTGCGGCATAGCTGACGGCCTGAAATTCGGAACCAATGCAAAAGCTGCAATATTAACACGCGGCCTATCGGAAATGTCCAGATTAGGCAGGGCTATGGGCGCAAAAATAACGACTTTCAGCGGCTTAAGCGGATTAGGTGACCTGGTTACAACCTGCATAAGCCCATACAGTAGAAATAGATCAGTAGGAGAGCAAATCGGCAAAGGCAAGAAAATAGCTTATATCAAAAAACATATGCGAATGGTAGCCGAAGGAGTTCCTACCACAAAATCAGTTTATCTACTAAGTATAAAATATAAAGTTGACATGCCGATAGCAAAACAAGTTTATCAGGTAATCTATAAAAATAAAGCTCCTCTAAAGGCGGTAGAAGAATTAATGACACGCAAGAAAAAAGAAGAGTAGATTGCAGAATAGCAATGGTATCAGGTACCGCTTAGTTGCTATAGCTGGCGGTACCGTTTTACAGATATGTAAAGAATAGGGTAAAACGGGGCGTGGTCATCCCGTACAAAACATACGGGATTTCGCCACGCCATACAAAAAAAATAGCGGGGCGTGGCTCAGTTTGGCTAGAGCGCTTGAATGGGGTTCAAGAGGTCGACAGTTCAAGTCTGTCCGCCCCGACCAAATTTATTATAAATGAATAAAAAGGAGGACAAAATGGCTTACGGCGGTCCCGACAGAAGAAGGTTTCCGCGTATAACAGGAAGATTTATAGTCTCATACAGGATTTTAGAAGAAAGTAATAATATTGATATATCGCAAACAAAAAATATAAGCTTGGGCGGGATGCTTCTTACCACCAATAGACATTTTGATGTAGGAACAAAAATAGCCCTGGAGATAAGATTACCGTTTGACCCTAATCCTATTATGTTAATAGGAAAAGTCCTGGAATCTCATGAAGTAACCAAAGACCTTATATATGATACGCGTCTTGAATTCCTGGCAGTAGATGAAAGACACAGAAAAGTAATAGGACAGACGGTAGAATACTATATTAAGAAATCTTAGGATAACACTATCCTCTGATTATCTGAAAAGTTTAAGAAAATAAGGAGAGAGCGCTTTGAAAAAGATAAACATAGGCCTAATTGGATTCGGAACCGTAGGTTCGGGTGTAGTAAAAATACTTAAGGAGAGAAAAATCCTGCTCTCGGATAAAATCGGGCTTGAGATAAATATCAAGAAGATATGCGATAAGGATATCTCTTCAAAAAGAAGCGTATCGGTAGAGAAAAGCATCTTGACAAAAGACCCGAATACCATAATTAACGATCCTCAAATAGATATCGTATTAGAGCTTATAGGTGGAATACATCCGGCGAAAGAATATATTATAGAATCGCTTAAAAAAGGTAAAAATATAGTTACTGCCAATAAGGCGCTTCTTGCTCAGGAAGGCAAAGAATTATTCGCGTTAGCGAAGGACCGCGGAAAAAATATTTATTTTGAAGCAGCGGTCGGAGGCGCCATACCGATAATAAAATCCCTACGCGAAGGATTAGTGGCTAATAAATTTAATAAGGTCTTTGGCATAGTAAACGGCACATCGAATTTTGTTTTATCCAAGATGTCCGACGATAACTTTTCTTTTGAAAAAGCCCTAGAAGAAGCAAAAAAGGATGGTTTTGCAGAAGCCGATCCAAGCCTAGATATAAACGGGGTTGATTCGGCGCATAAGCTTATATTGCTGATATATTTGTGTTTCGGCAGAATAATAAACATGAAAGATCTCTTTATCGAGGGGATATCTAACATATCTCTTGCAGATGTTAACTATGCCAAAGAACTAGGCTTTAAGATAAAATTACTTGCGACAGCAAAGAAAGAAAATGATAAGCTTGAATGTCGCGTTAGTCCGACACTGATACCAAACACTAACCTACTATCTTCTGTTGGAGGGGTATTTAACTCCATATACGTATCTAGCGATCTGGCTGGCGAACTTCTGTTTTATGGCCCGGGAGCAGGACAATTATCCGCAGCTTCAGCTGTAGTCTCGGATTTAGTAGATTTAACCCAAGACATTAAAGCTGGACTCTTCAGGCCTACTCTTAATATCACCGAGGACAACTCCATAAAAGAACTGCGCAAGATAGACGAAGTTGAAAGCCGCTACTATATACGCTTTACTGCTTTGGATAAACCTGGAGTCTTAGCTAAGGTATCCGGAATCCTGGCAAAATTCGGGATAAGCATAGCCTCCGTAACGCAAAAAGAATGGAAAAAAGCACACACTGTACCAATAGTAATGATAGTACATAACGCCAAAGAAAAGAACTTAAGATCTGCTTTGGGTAATATCGACCGGCTGGACATTATAAAAGAAAAATCAGTAGCAATAATGATTGAGGATGTGTGAGCAAAATGAGAAATTCAAGGATTAATGACCGGGTTTATAAAGGTTTAATTGAAAAATATAAAAAGTATCTGCCAGTAAATAGCACCACGCCGAATATAACCCTACAGGAAGGCAATACCCCATTGATATATGCCTGCCGCTTAAGCGAAATCGTCGGTAGAAAATGTGAGGTATACCTAAAATATGAGGGGCTCAATCCTACCGGTTCCTTTAAAGACAGAGGCATGACCCTGGCCATCTCTAAGGCCTGCGAAGAAAAATCAAAGATGGTTATCTGCGCCTCAACAGGAAATACTTCAGCGTCAGCTGCGGCCTACTCAGCTAAAGCGGGAATCAAGTGCATAGTCCTAATCCCCAAGGGTTCTATCGCCTTAGGGAAATTAAGTCAGGCACTCATTCACGGAGCAGATGTTATAGCTGTTAACGGAAATTTCGACGATGCTTTGAAAATAGTAAGAGAAATCAACGAAAGATTTCCCATAACGCTGGTTAATTCACTAAACCCCTATAGGATAGAAGGACAGAAAACTGCAAGCTTTGAAATATGTGACTACTTAGGACGTGCCCCAGAATATCAGGTTATGCCAGTAGGTAATGCCGGCAATATAACGGCCTATTGGAAAGGATATAAGGAGTATAGGAGCTGCGGAAAGATAGAATCTCTTCCTTGTATGTTAGGCTTTCAGGCTTCCGGATCCGCGCCCATAGTCAAAGGGCATCCGATTAAGAATCCTGAGACTATCGCAACAGCAATAAAAATAGGTAACCCGGCAAGCTGGGAACAAGCAGAAAACGCACGAGATGAATCAGGCGGGTTGATTGAGGCGGTATCCGATAAAGAAATAATCAGTGCATACAAACTCTTAGCGTCAAAAGAAGGAGTTTTTGTTGAGCCTGCTTCCGCATCATCGATAGCCGGGCTTATAAAGCTCTCAAAAAGAAAATATTTTAAGAAGGGCTCGAAGATAGTATGCATCCTGACCGGACACGGACTAAAAGATCCTGACAGAGCAATTAAAAGCGTAAAAGAACCCAAAATTGTAAAAGCTGATCTGAAAGCAGTATTAAAAGAAATCGGCTATTAGCAATGACTTTAAGAAATAAACGTATACTTATTACTGCCGGGCCAACGTGGGTAGCAATTGATAAGGTTAGGATTATAAGCAACCTAGCTACCGGAGAGACCGGAATTATTCTCGCCAAGAAACTTAGCCTATTAGGTGCTTGCGTAACCTTACTCTTAGGACAAACAAAAGGACAAAATATTCCGCCCAAGATACGCCTGATACCTTATTGTTTCTTCGATGATTTATACGCTAAGATGATAAAAGAGCTTAAAACAAATAAATACGATATAGTTATTCATTCGGCGGCAGTCTGCGATTATAAACCGGCGCATAAATACAACAAAAAAAAGCCGTCGGGATCAAGAATCTGGAACCTAAAGTTAAAACCTACTCCTAAGATAATAGACCTTATCAAAAAAATACCCAAAAAAGATAACTTACTTGTAGGCTTTAAGTATGAGCCGAATTTATCATTAGACGGACTTATCAAAGAATCAAAAAAACTTATTATGCGTACAAATGCAGATATTGTTGTAGGCAACAGTTCCTGTAATAATCACTACAAAGCCTTAATAATAAGCAGAGACTGCCGCAAGGGTCCATTTAACAATAAAATCGGCCTTGCGAACAACCTCATTAAAGAATTGCAGAGGATGAGTTAATATGAAATATGTTGTTTTAGTAGCAGACGGAATGGCGGATTACCCTATAGAAGAACTTTCCGGACGTACCCCTATAGAAGCCGCTCATACCCCAAACATGGATTTAATAGCAAAAAATGGCATATTAGGCAGAGTAAAAACCATACCGCCTAAAATGTCTCCGGCCTCTGACGTTGCTAATATATCGATACTTGGCTACGATCCGCAACGTTTTTATACCGGTAGAGGGCCGTTAGAAGCCGCAAATCTGGGGATAGAAATCGAAGACGAAGATGTAGTGTTCAGATGCAACCTGATAACCGTAAATCAGGATACTTTAACTGACTATAGCTCCGGACATATTAGCTCAAAAGAAGCAGCTATACTTATTGATTTTATCAACCAGAAACTGGGAACTGACAGGATAAAATTCTATCCCGGCATAAGTTATAGACACATAATGTTATTCAAAAGAGGCGCACAAGAACGCATTCAGGATTTAATCTGTAAACCGCCACACGACATAACAGGGCAATCTATCCTAAAGAATATGCCTAAAGGACAAAATGCCGAAATTATTACCGAGCTAATGTTTTCATCAAAAGAAATATTGCCTAATCATGAAATTAATTTAATCAGGTTAGATTTAAAAGAAAATCCGGCTAATATGATATGGCTATGGGGCCAGGGTAAGAAACCAGCGTTCCCAAACTTTAAAGATAAATACGGAATATCGGGCAGCGTAATATCAGCCGTAGATTTAATCAAGGGATTAGGTAAAATCATAGGCCTAAACGTCATAAATGTCGAGGGTGCCACCGGATATTATGACACTAACTATGAGGGCAAAGCAGAAGCAGCTATAGATTCGCTTAAAACAAATGATTTTGTATTTGTGCATGTAGAAGCCCCTGACGAAGCAGGCCACAATGGAGATTTAAGAGAGAAAATTACCGCTATAGAAAGATTCGATAATTTTATCGTCGGCTCAATTCTAAAACACTTTAAAGACGAACCTGAATTTCGGGTCATGGTCCTGCCTGACCACGCCACTCCGATAAGTTTAAAAACACACGTAGCGGATGAAATACTATTTGGTATATACGGTAAAGGCATAAAGCCATGCGGGCTGTCAAAATATAGCGAAAAAGAAGCACAAAAAAGCGAAGTATTCTTCAATGAAGGATACAAACTGATGGACTATCTTATTAAAGGGTAAGATGAATTCTTTGTTTCTTGTTTTTATTTCGATAGCGCTTTTATTATGGGGCTACCTGTATTATGCCAAGAGATTAGAAAAACTATGGCACATAGACCCAAAAAAAGCTACTCCCGCTTTTTCGAAATACGATAGCATAGATTATATCCCAGCCAAGAATTGGTTGGTTATATTTGGTCATCATTTTTCTTCAATAGCCGGGGCAGGGCCCATAGTCGGACCGGTCATAGCAGTTATGCTCTGGGGGTGGTTGCCGGCTATAATATGGGTACTCTTGGGAACTATTTTCATAGGCGGAGTCCACGACTTCGGATCTTTGATACTTTCTGTCAGAGAAGGCGGAAATTCAATATCGGATATCGCACAACACGCAATATCAAAAAGGGCTAAAATAATTTTTTCGATATTCGTATGGCTTGCGCTTATATTGGTTATATCAGTATTCGCCTATTTTGCCGCAGAAACTTTTACAAAACAACCGAAGATAGTTTTGCCATCGCTTGGCCTGATACCAATAGCGATAATAATGGGCTTTCTCCTGTACCAAAAGAACATAAACACAATATTAGCTACAATATTCGGTCTGGCTTGCTTATGCGCGCTGGTATTCTTAGGAAATAATTTTCCAATCAACGGTTCTTTGAGATTATGGATAATTATCCTGTTTGTATACTGCTTTTTCGCATCAGTGACCCCTGTTAATATCCTACTGCAACCTAGAGACTATTTATCCAGCTATCTTTTAATTATAGGCATGCTGGCAGGATACGTAGGAATATTTCTAAGCAAGCCTGATATCAGCCTGCCTGCTTATTCATCCTGGAAAACAACTGAAGGATACCTTTGGCCGGCAATGTTTATAACAGTGGCATGCGGGGCGGTTTCTGGGTTTCATTCGCTCATCGCAAGCGGCACATCATCAAAACAGATAGCTAACGAACGCCATATAAAAAGGATAAGCTACGGAGCGATGGTCGCAGAATGCCTAGTGGCAATCATGGCTATCATATGCGTTGCTACAATATTTAAGCCGCAGGATAATCTTTTAGGGATACTTAAAAACTTAGGCCCTGTGGCTATATTCGGTGAAGCTTACGGCTCAAACACTAAAGCGATATTCGGAAGATATGGTTCTTTTATCGCTATAACTATTTTGAATGCTTTTATTCTTACTACACTTGACAGCGCAACAAGAATAACGCGCTACCTAAGCCAAGAGTTGTTTGGAATAAGAAATCGTTATGTGGCTACTCTAATTATAGTGGCGGTATCTTCACTTTTGGCTTTAAGCGGAAAATGGAGTAAGTTATGGCCGGCATTCGGCGCCTCTAACCAATTGGTAGCAGCGTTGGCGCTATTAGTTATCAGCTGCTGGTTGTTAAGCAAAGAAAAAAGCATGAAATTTACGCTTTTACCCGGATTATTTATGTTAATTACAACTGTATTTGCCCTAATCATGCAAGGGATTAACTACTACAGGAATCTTGATATCACACTTTTAATAATTACGCTTGCGTTGTTAGGACTTTCACTGTTTATGATATATGAGGTTTCACGCTCAACAATGTTATTCAGGAGAAAAAAACATGCCTAAACATTTAATCGTACAGAAATTCGGAGGTTCATCCGTAGCAAATGTAGAAAGAATACAAAATGTGGCTAAAAGAGTTGTTAGCTATAAGAAAAAAGGGCACAGTTTAGTAGTCGTTGTGTCTGCGTTAGGAGATACGACTGACGAGCTAATTGAGCTAGCGTCAAAGATAAGTAACGAAGCCCCTGAGCGCGAAATGGATATGTTGCTATCGACAGGAGAACAAATTTCCGTTGCCTTACTAGCTATGGCAATCCATAAACTCGGATTTGAAGCGATATCCTTTACAGGCTCACAGGTAGGCATAATCACCGATACCAGCCACACACGCGCAAGGATAATAAAAATAAACGCCGATAAAATCAGAGAAGAATTAAACAGAGGCAAAATTGTTATAGTAGCTGGGTTTCAGGGGGTAACGATTAATCAGGATATTACTACCCTCGGCAGGGGCGGATCAGATCTAACAGCAGTCGCCTTAGCCAAAGAACTAAAAGCCGATCAATGCGAAATATACACGGATGTAGAAGGAATATACACTACCGATCCGCGCATAGAGCCTAAAGCTAAGAAAATACCAATGATTACCTTCGATGAAATGCTTGAGATGGCATCTCTAGGGGCGCAGGTAATGCAAGCGCGTTCCATCGAAGTAGCAAAAAAGTTTAATGTTCCAATCCATGTGCGCTCATCATTAACCGAAAAAAAAGGAACAATGATAGTAAGGGAGGCAAAAATAATGGAAGATGTAGTCGTAAGCGGGATAACCATCAATAAAAGTGAAACAAAAATTACTGTTTGCAATGTACCTGATAAACCGGGAGTCGCAGCAAAGATTTTTGAAGAGCTATCGCATGGCGGAGTAAGCGTAGACATGATTGTCCAAAATGTAAGCCACTTGCGTCAAACAGATATATCATTTACCGTAAGTTCACCAAACGCAACAAAAACTATTAAACTGACAAAGAAAGTAGCCTCTCAAATAGGCGCTGGTGATGTTATAGAAGACCAAGACATCGCACGGGTCTCTATAGTAGGTGTAGGCATGAAATCACACCAAGGCGTTGCGGCAAAAATGTTTAGTGTCTTGGCGGAACATAAAATAAATATAGAAATGATTTCTACCTCTGATATAAGTATATCGTGTATAATTAAAAAGAAGTTCGCGGAGCTTGCCGTTAGGACGCTGCATGAAAAATTCGGCTTAGCAAAGTAATTTAAAGAGGTGAAGATATGCAGAATGTAAAAATATATGACACAACTATGCGCGATGGCTCTCAAGGAGAAGGAATATCATACTCCGTAGCTGACAAAATACGTATAGCCCGGGAATTAGATAAGCTGGGTATCCATTATATAGAAGGGGGGTGGCCAGGCTCCAACCCCAAAGATATGGAGTTTTACCTTAAAATAAATAAAATCAAACTTGGATCTGCACAACTTGTTGCTTTCGGCTCAACGCGTAAGCCCGGAACAAAGGCAGAACAAGACCAAATTCTAAAAGGGCTCTTAAAATCTCAAGCCAAGGTAGCAGCGATATTTGGCAAAACCTGGGATTTGCATGTAAAAGATGTATTAAGAGTATCTTTGGATGAAAACCTGGAGATGATAAAAGACACTATCGAATTTCTATCTTCAAAAGGGCTAACCGTATTTTATGATGCAGAGCATTTTTTCGATGCCTGGAAAACAAATAAAGAATACAGTCTTAAATGCCTACTTACTGCCCAAGATGCAGGAGCCAAAGCAATATGCCTGTGCGATACTAACGGGGGTACGCTTACATCAGATATTGCATCAGTCATTAAAGAAATAAGGCCGAAAATAAACGTTTGGTTAGGAATACACTGTCATAATGACGCGGGACTTGCAATTGCAAACACTATAGCTGCAGTAGAATCAGGATGCGAAATGGTGCAGGGAACAATCAATGGTTACGGCGAAAGATGCGGTAACGCAGATCTGATTCCCATAATAGCTAATCTTAAGTTAAAATTAAATATAGACTGCGTCAGCGACCAGAAAATAAAAGAGCTTACAAGAATATCACATTTTGTAAGTGAAATAAGCAATATGAGACAAAAGTCCGACCAACCGTATGTCGGTACATCAAGTTTTGCCCATAAAGGCGGAGTTCACATTAACGCAGTAATGAAAAACCCTCAAACCTATGAACATATTGATCCTACTCTTGTAGGGAATCACCGCCGTATACTGGTTTCGGAACTCGGGGGAAAAAGCGGGATCTTAATCCGGGCGAAAGATCTAGAGCTAAATCTTGGCAAAGAAGACCCCAAGACTAAGAAAATATTAAAAATGATACAAAAGTTAGAAAACGAAGGTTATCATTTTGAGGCCGCCGAAGCATCTTTTGAGTTGCTAATAAAAAAAGCCCTTAAGAAATATAAGAAGTTCTTTGAACTGGAAGGCTTCCGGGTCGTAATAGAAAAACAATCTGACAAAAAGATTACCTCCGAGGCGATAATTAAAATAAAAGTTAAAGGAGTAAAAGAACATACGGCTGCCGAAGGCGACGGGCCTGTTAATGCCCTTGATAATGCCCTTAGAAAAGCCTTGAGAGATTTTTATCCTACCTTAGCCAAAATGCAGCTCGCTGACTTCAAGGTTAGGGTACTTGATGAAAACGTGGGGACCGCAGCTAAGGTGAGGGTTTTAATCCAGTCGCAGGATGAAAAAGAAAGCTGGAATACCATAGGAGTATCGGAAAACATAATTGAAGCCTCATGGCAAGCGCTAGTCGACAGTATTGAATATAAACTATTAAAAGATAAGTAGCCATACTTGATATGCTAAATGAAATACCAAAACAATATAATCCCAAGGAAACCGAAGATAAATGGTACGCACTATGGGAAGAAAATAAGCTTTTCTCATCGCGCAGCAATCCTTCTAAGAAGCCGTTCTGCATAGTAATCCCTCCGCCCAATGTAACAGGGATCCTGCATATGGGGCATGCTTTAAACAACACTATCCAAGATATACTTATACGTTACCACAGAATGAAGGGCGAAGAAGCCCTTTGGATGCCGGGAACCGACCACGCGGGGATAGCTACTCAAAACGTAGTAGAAAAATCAATCGCTAAAGAAGGGCTTAAGCGACAGGACTTAGGCAGGGAAGAATTTATAAAAAGAGTCTGGCTTTGGAGAGAGCAATACGGCTCTACAATCATAAAACAGCTTAAGAAGCTCGGTTCTTCATGCGACTGGTCACGCACACGCTTTACCATGGACGAAAACTACTCTAAGGCCGTAACCGAAGTGTTTGTCAGCCTGTATGAAAAAGGCCTGATATACAGAGGCAGCTATATAATTAATTGGTGCCCGCGCTGCCAAACCGCGCTTTCTGATGAAGAAGCCCCGCATCGCGACTTACAAGGTAACCTTTACTACCTAAAATACCCGCTGAAAGCTAACCCGGATCAGTTTATCACTGTAGCTACAACCCGTCCGGAAACAATGCTAGGCGATACTGCAGTTGCCGTAAATCCAAAAGATAAGCGCTATAAGAAACTCATCGGGGAAACGCTTATATTGCCCCTAATGAACCGAGAAATAAAAATAATAGCAGATGAAGTTGTAGATACAAAATTTGGGACAGGAGCAGTAAAAGTTACCCCCGCCCATGATCCAAATGACTATACTCTAGGGAAAAAACATGCTCTTAAGTTTATCAACGTTATGTACCCAGATGGACGCATGAACGAACTCTCTGGCGATTATAAAGACATGGATAGATTTGAAGCGCGGGAAGTAATTATAGAAGATCTTAAAGAAAAAGGACTGCTTGAAAAAATAGAACCGCATCAATTGTCAGCAGGACACTGCTACCGCTGCCACACAATCATAGAACCATACCTTTCCAAACAATGGTTCGTAAAAATGAAACCACTCGCTAAACCAGCGATAGAAGCGGTAAAAAAGGGCAAAATTAAATTTCATCCCAATCGCTGGACCAAGGTTTATCTTAACTGGATGGAAAACATCCAGGATTGGTGCATCTCAAGGCAGATCTGGTGGGGGCATCGTATCCCTGTTTACTACTGCGACTCCTGCCTGGCCGAAAAACAGGTAAAAAAAGAACTGGGAATAATTGTTTCCGAGACTAAGCCTGAGAGCTGCCCCCATTGCGGTTCATCCAATATTTACCAGGACGGAGATGTTTTAGATACCTGGTTCTCAAGCTGGCTATGGCCGTTTGCCACATTTGGATGGCCATTTAAAAATCAAAATTCAAATATCCAGAATCAAAACGAGGAAGACTTAAAATACTTCTATCCCACATCCGCACTAGTTACCGCCCCAGAAATTATCTTCTTCTGGGTTGCGCGCATGATTATGGCAGGGATAGAATTCATGCAAAATATACCATTTAAAAATGTCTATATCCATGGTACGGTCCGTGACATCGAAGGCAAGAAGATGTCGAAATCATTGGGGAACATAATCGATCCCCTGGATATAATTAACGAATACGGCACCGATGCTCTGCGCTTCAGCCTTATAAGCATAACAGCCCAAGGCCAAGATGTATACTTATCCAAAGAGCGGTTTGAGCAGGGGAGAAATTTCGCCAATAAGATCTGGAATGCCTCGCGTTTTATAATCATGAACCTGGATAAAGAGAACTCAAGAAATGACCTGTGCGTATTCTTCAAAGAAAACGATCTTAGCATCATAAACCGCTGGATATTATCGCGTTTATATTCAACGCTAAAAAACACCTATAAACTGCTCGATAACTACAAATTCAATGAAGCGGCAAACACCCTTTACTCATTTTTCTGGCATGAATTCTGCGATTGGTATTTAGAGATAATCAAACCCGACATAAAAAATCTACATAATCAAGTAGTCATGTACAAAGTCCTGGAAAAGTTCTTAAGGGCATTGCATCCTTTTATGCCCTTTATCAGCGAAGAAATCTGGCAAATGATAAAAAGCGATGACGCCAGAGCTTATAAGAGCATAATGACCGAAAATATCGCTCATATACAGAATAAACTGATAGACAAAAATGCCGAAAACAAAGCCAACATTATGTTCGAAGTAATAACCACTATACGTAACATGCGTCAAGATATAGAAATACCGCCCCAGGAATATATTAACGTGCATTTAAGCACAGAGGATAGGAAATCTGTAGAGACGCTGAAACTTTGCTCTGAATATATCAAAAACCTAACCCGCAGCTCGTCTCTTCAAATAAAAGAAAAGTACTCCCACCAGGGCAGAAGCATAACAACCATTATTAGAGATATCCATATAACTATACTCCTTGAGGGGCTGGTTGATGTTGATAAAGAGAGACAAAAAATAGAACAACGCATAGCAAAGGCTAAATCTGACATTAAAAATAAGGAGGCCATGCTTAGCAATAAAGATTTTGTAAAAAAGGCTCCGCCGGAAATCGTAAAGAAAGAAGAGGACAGGCTAGCAGAGCTGAAACAAAGCCTGAAAAAAATGGAGGTCATAAAAGATGGACTCAAATAAATACTTTCTGTGTGAGGATAAGCCGCAGCTCAACCAGGAAAAGCTTGATTACATCGTAAGGCACGCCTTGATTGAAGACATAGGTAAGGGTGACATAACAACACAACTTACTATACCTAAAGATAAAGATATAGAAGCTAAACTTATTGTTAACGAAGATTGTATAGTTTGCGGCTTAAGTGTTGCCGAGAAAGTATTTAAGACAGTTGATAGTGGTATTTTATTTGAGCCTTTGGTAAAAGAAGGGCGCAATGCGAAGAAAGGAAAAACCATCGTAAAACTCAAAGGCAAAGCAAGTAGCATACTCACCGCCGAAAGAGTAGCCTTAAACCTCCTCTCAATGATGTCCGGCATAGCTACAAAAACCAGAGAATACGTCAAGAATATCGAGCCCCATAAAGCCAAAATAACGGATACACGCAAAACCATGCCGGGCTTAAGAGAGCTACAGAAATATGCCGTGCGCTTAGGAGGAGGATATAACCACAGAATGAGCCTGGATGAGATGATATTAATTAAAGATAACCACATTAAAGTAACAGAGGGTTACAGCCGCCTGCCTAGCGTACCCAAAGGATTCAAGATTGAAATTGAAGTACAAAATCTGGATGAATTTAAGCATGCCATATATTTTAAACCAGATGTAATTATGCTTGATAACATGGACATAGAAGATATCAGAAAGGCCGTGAAAATAAGGGATCAGATAAAATTCGACAGCCATCACCCTAAAACAAGACTAGAGGTTTCCGGAGGAGTAACTCTAAAGAACATAAAAGAAATGGCTTCTACCGGGGTAGATATAATATCTGTCGGCGAACTGACCCATTCAGTAAAAGCCACTGATATAAGCCTTGATATAAAGTAAATGACAGGCAAATTCAAGCTTGTCTCTAAATTCGAACCTTGCGGAGACCAGCCCAAAGCCATTAAAGATATCACCCGCTCCATACTCTCCGGCAAAAGATACCAAACCCTGCTTGGGGTAACCGGATCAGGAAAGACTTTTACCCTGGCCAACGTAATTGAAAATATAAATCTTCCAACAATAGTTATATCCCACAATAAAACTCTCGCAGCGCAATTATATTCTGAATTCAAAGAATTCTTCCCTCATAACGCCGTAGAATATTTTGTAAGTTATTACGACTACTACCAACCTGAAGCCTACATCCCGGCAACCGATACCTATATCGAAAAAGACTCCTCAATCAATGACCGCCTTGATCGCCTGCGCCTATCAGCTACCACGTCTTTAATGAGCCGCAAAGACGTGCTAATCGTTGCATCAGTTTCCTGTATTTATAACCTGGGCAGCCCGCAAGACTATAAAGATATGCTTGTTTTTATTAAAAAGGATGAGGAAATCCCGCGCGATGAGCTGATTTTAAAATTAATCGCAATACAATATGAACGAAATGATTATGAATTCACGCGTTCAAAGTTAAGAGTAAGGGGAGATTGTCTTGAAATATTCCCTTCTTATGAAGAAAAGGCCATACGCATTGAATTTCTTGGCGATACGGTAAAGAGGATATCAAAGATAAACCCTGTTTCGGGAGAAATATTGGCATCTTTAGATAAAATAGCTGTTTATCCTGCAAAACACTTCATTATTTCACAGCCTTCCATTGATAAGGCAATCTCTTCTATAAAATCAGAACTGAAAGAGCATCTGGAATTATTGCGCAGCCGCAACAAACTGTTGGAAGCCCAAAGGCTTGAAAGCCGCACCAATTACGATATGGAAATGCTCAAAGAAATAGGGTACTGCCACGGAATAGAAAACTATTCACGCCACCTTTCGGGTAGGCCGTCCGGATCACGACCCTATACCTTGTTAGATTATTTTCCTGGTGATTTCTTAGTAATCATAGATGAATCACATGCAACAATTCCTCAAATAGGAGGGATGTATGAAGGAGATAAGGCGAGAAAGAAAATACTCATAGAGTACGGTTTTAGACTCCCATCATGCTTAGATAATCGGCCCTTGAGATTCAGCGAGTTTGAAGATACAGCAAAAAGAGCAATATTTGTTTCGGCCACTCCCGATGAGTTTGAGATAAAGAAAAGTGAAGGAGAAATAATCGAACAGATAATCCGCCCCACTGGATTAGTAGACCCCGAGATTATAATAAGGCCTACACGCAACCAAATCGATGACCTTATAGAAGAAATAAAAAAAAGAGCCCAGGTTAATGAACGGGTATTGGTAACTACGTTAACCAAGAGAATGAGCGAAGACTTAACAAACTATTTACAAGAGAAGAAGTTAAAAGTAAAATATCTACATTCAGAGATTGAAACTATAGAACGTTCAAAAATACTAAGGGAGCTAAGAAAGAAAGATTTCGATTGCCTGATAGGCATAAATTTACTGCGCGAGGGTCTGGACTTACCCGAGGTATCACTAGTAGCGATACTAGATGCCGATAAAGAAGGATTCTTACGTTCTGCTACCAGCTTAATTCAGACTTCCGGGAGGGCTGCACGCAACATTAACGGGACAGTCATTATGTACGCAGACACCGTAACATCTTCAATGAAGAAGGCGATTGCAGAAAGCCAGCGCCGCAGGAAGATGCAGCTTGATTTCAATAAAAAACACGGAATAACACCTCGCTCTATAAAAAAAGCTGTCAAAGAAGGAATTGAGGATTTGGCTGAAGTCGAAAATTTTATCCAAAACCTGACCGGAGAAACTAAAGAAGAATTTGAGCTAAATAAGTATATTTCTGAACTAGAATACGAGATGGAGCTGGCTGCAAGAAACCTGCAATTTGAAAAAGCGGCCGCGCTAAGAGATAAGGTCAAAGAGCTAAAATCCAGGATCAACTAAACTGGCAAAAACATACAGCGCCCATGAAATACAAGAAGAATACACTATTAGCCATTGATATAGGGAATACCTGCATTTCTTTCGGGATATTCATGAACGGTAAGTTAATTAAACGTTTCGATATAAACACTCCCGTGTATAATAAAAATGTCCTGAAATCAAAGTTAAAAACACTAAAACCTGACAGAATAATTATATGTAGCGTTGTTCCCAAAGTATTACGGACAATACACAAAGACATCACAAAACTAACAGGCACAAAACCATTTGTTACGGGGAAAAATGCCATCATTCCGATACCTAACCTTTACCGTTACCCGAAACAGGTGGGGCAAGACCGCCTGATTAATGCCTTCGGAGCAACCACGCTATATGGATCACCGTTAATAGTCATAGACTTCGGAACGGCAATAACTTTCGATATAATATCCAAACAAAAGGCATACTTAGGAGGCATGATTATCCCCGGATTAAAGATATCACTGGATGCCCTTTTTGAGCGCACTGCGCTTTTACCTAAAATAAATTTGGCCAGACCAAAAGACTTCATCGGGAAAGATACTAAAAACAGTATGTTAAGCGGCATAATCAACGGATTCTCTGCTCTAGTCGATGAACTGACTAACAGAATAAAAATAGAAACCGGAAAAGAAACAATAGTCGTCGGTACCGGCGGGCAGATAAAAATAATCGCTGACTTTTGCAAGAATATAGATATAATTGACCCTGAGCTCACTTTAAAAAGTATTAATTTATTAAGTAAGACTTTAGATGAATAATAAGAAAAAGATAGTATTATTTCTATCCGCAGGAATAATCATATTATCGTTGATTACGATTATTTCTTCCGTCACAAGATATTATAAGGGCAGACTCTTTGCTCCCACCCCATACGCAGCAAGAGAGCTTAAGGGCACGGTAAATTTTACATTTAAAGATATAAGCGAACTCCGCGAATGGAAAGATAAAATATTCAACGGCAAGGTAAAATATTCTGTTAAATCCGATGCTGAGGGCAACTTCTTAAATGCCGAAAGTAAAAATAGCGCATCCGGGCTTATATACTGGATTAAACTTGACTTAAAGAAAAAACCGATGATAAGCTGGAAGTGGAAGGTTACTAAATTTCCCAAGCAAAAGGAGGGAACATGTGAAAAAACAGGATGGATCGAAGAAGATGATTACGCTGCCAGATTTTACGTAATATTTCCCCGCTTTCCTTTTTACAGAATGGAGTGCCTGGAATATGTATGGGATGAAAATACACCAAAAGATAAGGTATTAACTAACCCCAATTTTAATAATCTTAAGGTTATCATCGCTGAATCAGGAAAGCAGAACATGGATAAATGGGTTTATATAGAACGCAACGTCTACCAGGATTTTAAAAAAGCATTTGGTAAAGAGCCAGCGAGGGTTGGCGCCATAGCAATAATGACCGATTCCGATAACACAAAAAGTACTGCCGAAGCGCAGTACAAAGATATCGAGGTGGGATATGAAAAATAACAGAAGAAAGATTAAATACCTTGGCAGCCCGATACAGAAAAAACTCTTATTCCTTATTTTTGCATCGGCAGTAATACCGGCAGCCATAGTCGCTGCGGGCATGTATTACCTGATTTTTAACCTCCTGGCATGGCAAATGACCATCCCTGAAGCCATATCGAGCAACTTAATGCCGGTGCTAAGAAAAGTAAACACTATTATGGCAATAGCTATACCCGTAGCCCTGCTGATTATATGGTTGGCAGCCATGGAACTATCACATAGAATAGCCGGACCCGTATACCGGATTGAAAAAGAACTCGATGGGGTATTATCCGGAGCAAAACATGGGCCGATTATATTACGCAAAAAAGACGAGTTAAAGAATATCGTAGAAAAAATCAACAAAATATTATTTAAATAGACTATGAAAATAAAGATTGTTATTTTTTCTCTTTTATCCGTCCTGATAGCATCATATGCAAGCCCGGATGATAACACAGCTGCTGGACAAAATGACATGTCTTTTGAAAAAGTCAAGGCCGCGTTTGAACAAGCTTTCAAAGATATGGAGAGCGAAAAGAAAAAAGAACAACAAAAACTTGCGGAAGACCTAAAAAATAGCCTGGCCAATGCAGTAGCAGAGTGGATAAATACTCAAAAAATATCCAGAACAGAAGAAATGGATAAGTTACTCCATGAAAGATGGGAAGAAGTAGGAAGAACGGCATTCCCACTGCCTTATGACTACTACATTAGGGATTGTTCCTATAACGTGATCAAAACAGATGTTTTTAAGACAGAGTCTCTTATAGCGCCCTATAAAGGTAATGCAAAAATAACTGAATATCTGTATTTAGAAACCGAGCATTCTTCAAACGCAAGTTCTCTAGACCCCTATCTTTATACTGCCATCACTTTAATTAACGTTAATTTTGAATATCAAAACGATAAATTTATTCCTACGGATTTTGGGAGAGGTAAGACGGCGATTGATAGAGGGTGGCCTCAAGAGATAAGAGAAAAACTCAAGAAAACTAAGTAATAATATGTTTTTTCAAAAAAAATCTTGACAAAAATTTTTTTTATCTTATAATTAGCACTCTGTTAATTAGAGTGCTAACATTTAATACCTTACCGGAATAAACCGTAAGATCTATTAAAATAACCTATCAAATAAGAGGAGGTGCAGAAAATGGAAATAAAACCTTTGGGAGACAGAGTCGTAGTTAAGCCCCTAGAAGCAGAAGCTAAAACTAAAGGTGGCATAGTTCTACCTGATACAGCTAAAGAAAAACCACAGGAAGGTAAAATCGTGGCTGTAGGAAAAGGCAAAGTCCTTGATAGTGGAACAGTCCACCCCTTAGAAGTAAAAGTTGGCGATAAGGTACTTTACGGAAAATACTCCGGCAACGAAATCACCACCAAAGAAGGCGAAGAATTATTAATCATGCGCGAAGAGGATATCTTAGCAATAGTAAAATAGCATAAAAAATAAACAGGAGGTGTAGTAATGGCAAAACAATTGTTGTATAGCGATGAGGCGCGCCGCAAAGTATTAAGCGGTGTCGAGCAATTAGCTAAAGCAGTCAAGGTAACATTAGGACCGAAAGGGCGCAATGTGGTTATAGATAAAAAGTTCGGCTCCCCTACGATAACCAAGGACGGCGTAACCGTAGCCAAAGAAATAGACCTTGAAGACCCTTTTGAAAATATGGGGGCGCAAATGGTAAAAGAGGTAGCCGAGAAAACCTCAGATATAGCCGGAGACGGAACCACAACCGCTACAATCTTAGCCGAGGCGATTTATCGCGAGGGACTTAAGAACGTTACTGCTGGAGCCAACCCCATGGCATTAAAGCGTGGGATAGAAAAAGCTGTAGAGAAGATCGTGGAAGAACTCGGTAAACTTTCTACTCCGATTAAAGATAAGAAAGAAATAGCCCAAGTTGCCTCTATAGCGGCGAATTCGGATAAAACAATAGGCGAGCTAATCGCTGAAGCTATGGATAAAGTGGGTAAAGACGGTGTTATCACTGTAGAGGAAGCAAAATCAACGGCTACGACGCTTGAAACCGTTGAAGGCATGCAATTTGACCAGGGTTATCTATCTCCCTATTTTGTCACTGATGCCGAAAGAATGGAGGTCTTACTAGAAGATCCTTATATTCTGATATATGAGAAAAAGATATCTTCTATTAAAGACATCCTGCCTCTACTCGAGAAAATTGCGCGTACAGGCAAACCCCTCTTGATAATAGCCGAGGAGGTTGAAGGAGAAGCATTGGCAACATTAGTAGTGAACAAAATACGCGGTACTTTTGTGGCCTGCGCTGTAAAAGCTCCCGGATATGGAGACAGACGCAAAGCTATGCTTGAAGATATCGCTATATTGACCGATGGCAAGGCCATAACCGAAGACCTCGGCATAAAGTTAGAGAATCTGGAATTGGATGACCTGGGCCGCGCTAAAAAGGTACGTATCGACAAAGAAAATACCACTATCGTTGAAGGCGCAGGAAAGAATTCTGCTTTAAATGCAAGGATAGCGCAAATCAAAAAACAGATAGAAGATACTGACTCCGATTACGATAAAGAGAAACTTCAGGAAAGGCTGGCTAAGTTAGCCGGCGGCGTAGCAGTAATAAACGTAGGGGCTGCTACCGAAACAGAAATGAAGGAAAAGAAATCGCGCGTAGAAGACGCTCTGCACGCTACAAGGGCAGCCGTAGAAGAAGGCATCATCCCTGGCGGAGGAGTAGCTTTGATTCGCTGTATAGGCTCACTTGATAAGCTAAAGCTTGAAAATGATGAAAAAATAGGAGCCAGCATAATTAAAAGAGCGATTGAAGAACCCTTAAGGCAGATTGCAGAAAACGCTGGCCTGGAAGGTTCAGTTGTAGTCCAGCGTATAAAACAGGAAAAGACAAACATAGGGTATGATGTAAATCAGGATTCCTATGTAGATATGCTCGATGCGGGTGTTATTGATCCCACAAAAGTAACCCGTTCAGCGCTACAAAACGCTTCCAGTATAGCGGCATTACTTATTACTACCGAAACAATAGTAGCCGATAAGCCGGAAAAAGAAGAAAAAATGCCACCTATGCCACCGGGAGGCGGAATGGGCGGAATGTACTAAGACATACCGTAACAACAAATAAGTAAGGTTCAAAATAAAAAAGGCAGGGTTTCTCCCCTGCCTTTTTTATTAACATAAATCTTGTTTAAAATACCTATTGACAAAGGGTTAAGGTTGAGGTAAAATTTGCTTTACATTCTTTAATAATCCATCTTAAAACTTAGAAATAAAAACATAACCCATTGAAAAACAACAGGTTAATATAAGGAGATTATCATGGCGGAATGGATAGGCATAGGCAAAAGAGCAAGGCGTTGCTATGGTTTTGATGAAATTGCACTCGTCCCAGGAGACCGGACAATTAATCCTGCAGAAGTAGATACAACTTTCCAGATAGCCGGCACTAAGTTTAAAATTCCTATACTGGCTGCTGCTATGGACGGAGTAGTAGATGTAACCTTTGCCACGGAGATGTCGCGTTTAGGCGGTATTGCAGTCTTAAACCTAGATGGAGTACAGACACGCTACGAAAATCCTGAAAATGTACTAGATAGAATCTCAAAAGCTGCCCCGGAAGAAGCAACCGCATTGATACAGTCAATTTACAACACCCCGATTAAAGAAAAGCTTATTGCCAAAAGAATCGGCCAGATAAAAAATAAAAAAGGTACTGCTGCGGTAAGTTGCATTCCAGCGCATGCACAGAAATTCGCCAAAATAGCAGTATCAGCAGGAGCGGACTTATTCATCATACAGTCTACCGTAACCACTACAAAACATGTAGCTAAAGAATATAAGAGCCTTGACCTCCAAAAGTTCTGCAAAAACACAAAAATACCGGTAATATTGGGCAACTGCGTTACTTATGAAACAACTTTAGCGCTTATGGAAACTGGCGCTTCCGGTCTGCTTATAGGCGTTGGCCCCGGAGCTGCGTGTACTACCCGCGGGGTATTGGGGATAGGAGTACCGCAGGTTACTGCTACTGTAGATGCAGCAGCAGCGAGGGACTTTTACCTCAAGAGCACCGGCAGATATGTTTCGATTATAACCGACGGAGGCATGAACCGAGGCGGCGATATATGCAAAGCTATTGCTTCAGGAGCCGATGCGGTAATGATAGGCTCTAGTTTCGCCAGAGCCAAAGAAGCTCCCGGAAGAGGATACCATTGGGGTATGGCTACCTCTAACGTAAATCTGCCTAGAGGCACAAGAATTTACGTAGGCACAACCGGCACGCTCAAAGAAATACTTCTCGGGCCAGCCAAAGTAGACGATGGCTCACAAAACCTTATGGGCGCAATAAAAACATCCATGGGGTCTCTGGGAGCTTCAAATATAAAAGAGATGCACAACGTAGAAATAATCATTGCTCCTTCAATACAAACGGAAGGTAAGATATTCCAGGTAGGGCAAAGAGTGGGGATGGGTAAATGACAAAACAAACAATAATTATTCTGGACTTTGGCTCGCAATATACTCAGCTTATTGCCAGGCGCGTAAGGGAGAACAGGGTATTCTCAAGGATAATGCCGTTTAATACTCCGGCAAAAGAACTGGCTGCGCTTTCTCCTAAGGGTATCATCCTTTCCGGAGGCCCGGCTTCTGTCATCACCAAAAAGAGCCCGACACCTGACCCAAAGATATTTAAATTAGGCGTTCCTATCCTTGGCATATGCTACGGCATGCAGATTATCGCAGAAACTATGGGAGGAAAAGTAAAAAACAGCCCCAGCCGTGAATACGGCAAAGCGGAACTATTCATAGATGACAATAAAGACCTTTTTGCGCATCTTCCTGGCAACTTTACCTGCTGGGCCAGTCATGGTGATTCAGTCAAAAAGCTGCCTTCTGGATTCCAGGTCAGCGCTCATACTTTAAATGCCCCATTTGCTGCAATATCAAATAGAAGGCTGAAGATATTCGGTGTACAATTTCATCCCGAAGTAACCCATACTGATAAAGGTAGCCAAATAGTAGCTAATTTTTTATTCAGAATATGCAACTGCTCCGGAAGATGGACGATGCAATCTTTCATAAAAGAAAGTGTCGAGAACATAAAAAAAGCTGTCGGCAAAGATAAGGTTGTATTAGGTTTAAGCGGCGGAGTAGATTCTTCCGTTACCGCGCTGCTCATACATAAAGCAATAGGTAAGAATTTAAGATCAATATTTATTGATAACGGGCTGGTGAGAAAAGACGAGCCCCAACAGATAAAAAACGTATTCCGTGACATGTATCATCTAAATTTAGATTACGTTGACAGGAGCAAGCGCTTCCTGGAAAGACTAAAAGGAGTTACCGATCCCGAGCAAAAAAGAAAAATAATCGGCGAAGAATTTATAAAGGTGTTTGAAGAAGAAGCAAAGAAGGTAAAGGGCGTGAAATTCCTCGCACAAGGTACGCTCTATCCTGACGTCATAGAATCCATATCTCCCACAGGAGCACCGTCAAGCAAAATTAAGAGCCACCACAATGTAGGCGGGTTACCGAAAGATATGAAGTTAAAATTGATTGAACCTCTAAGGGAATTATTTAAAGATGAAGTTCGTGAGATAGGCAAAGAACTTAGGCTCCCCGATGTAATAACGTACCGGCAGCCTTTCCCTGGCCCAGGCCTAGCTATAAGAATAATAGGAGAAGTTACACCTGAGCGCCTTAACATACTGCGCGAAGTAGACAGGCGCGTGGTTGAAGAAATAAGAAATGCCGGATTATATGAGCAAATCTGGCAATCTTTTGCTATTTTATTACCCATAAAGAGTGTCGGAGTTATGGGGGATGAACGCACCTACGAAAACGTTGTAGCCATAAGGTGTGTTACCAGCTACGACGGCATGACTGCGGACTGGGCAAAAGTACCTTATGAAATATTAGAAAAGATATCCAATCGTGTAATCAATGAAGTGAAAGGCGTAAACCGCGTAGTCTACGACATATCATCCAAGCCACCAGCTACTATTGAATGGGAATAGTATTTTAGCAACTCGCAGACCGGTAACTATCCTGCCTCACCGAAAGACAGGTAACCCGTAATTATAAAACCGGGGGAATTGCTAGTTACCTACCTGCCGGTAGGCAGGCAAGTTACGAACGTACTAGTTACTAAAAAATAATGCCTCGAAGTGAATTCATCCATCTACATCTTCATACCCAATACAGCCTACTTGACGGCGCCTGCCGTATAAGCGAACTGCTGAATCTGGCTAAAAACTATAAAATGGATTCCCTTGCTATAACCGATCACGGCAACATGTTTGGAGCGGTTGAATTCTATATGCAGGCTCAAAAAGCGGGCATAAAGCCGATTATCGGCTGTGAAATATATGTTGCCCCCAAAAGCCGCCTGAATAAAACCTCTGAAGGCATTGAAGACGCATCAAACCACCTTATTTTACTGGCCAAAGACGAAACGGGATATCGCCACCTGATGAAACTTGTATCCATAGGATATCTTGAGGGATTTTATTACAGGCCGCGCATTGATAAAGAAATACTGTCTCAATACCACAAAGGACTTATAGGATTAAGCGCCTGTCTAAAAGGAGAAATCCCGCAGCTATTACAACAGAAGCGTTTTAATGACGCCCTTAAATGCGCCGATGAATACCTGCACATACTTGGTAAAGATAATTTCTTCCTGGAGCTCCAGGAGAATCTAATACCCGAACAAAAAATAGTAAACGAAGGATTAATAAAAATAAGCAAAGAACTCGATATACCGCTTGTAGCGACTAACGATGTGCATTATCTCAACAAAGAAGACGCCAGGGCACACGAGTCACTGTTATGTATACAAACCCAGACAACTCTCGATGACCCCAACAGGATGCGTTTCCAGACAGATGAATTTTATTTTAAATCACCTCAAGAGATAAAGAACGTCTTCAAAGACACTCCGGAGGCAATTACCAACTCTTTAGAAATCGCTTCCCGCTGCAATTTAGAGCTTGATTTCTCGCGCGTACACTTACCAAGCTTTCAGACCCCGCAGAATAAAGATAAAGAAGAATACTTAAAGGAACTCTGTCAAAACGCATTAGGAAATAGATTCCCGAATGCGTCCACCGAAGTAAAACAAAGAGTCGAACATGAGTTAAAAGTAATAAAAGATTCCGGTTTTATCAGCTACTTTCTGATTGTATGGGACTTCATAAATTATGCCAAAAGCAAGAATATACCTGTTGGCCCCGGAAGAGGAAGCGCCGCAGGAAGCATAGTCAGCTATCTGCTGGGGATAACTGACATCAACCCGCTTAAATACGGTTTGTTATTCGAACGTTTTCTTAATCCGCAGCGCGCGGGTCTTCCTGATATCGATATAGACTTTTGCTATGAACGCAGGCATGAAGTAATAGAATACGTTACGCAAAAATATAATCAGACAAACGTAGCTCAAATTATCACTTTTGGAACCATGCAAGCCAGGGCTGTGGTGCGGGACGTAGGCAGAGTTATGGGGATAAGCTATGCCGATGTAGATAAAATTGCCAAAATGATACCCCCTGACCCAAATATATCGCTAAAAGATGCCGTAGAAAACGAGCCGGAGCTTAAAAATCTTTATAAAAACGACCCGCAGATAACTCAACTGATAAATACTGCCGTAAAACTAGAAGGCCTCAACCGCCATGCATCAGTACACGCAGCAGGGGTAGTAATCGCAGATAAGCCGCTCGATAACTACATGCCCCTGTTTAAAACCCAAGAAGACCAGATAACCTCCGGATATAGTATGTCTACATTAGAGAAAATAGGCCTGCTAAAAATGGATTTCTTAGGCTTAAGAACACTTACCGTAATAGACCAAACAGTAAAAATCATAAAGCAAACCAAGAACAAAGATATAAGACTGCAAGATATCAGTCTGGACGATAAGAAAACTTACGAACTTTTAAGCTCTTCGCATACAATGGGCGTGTTTCAGGTTGAAAGTTCGGGTATGCGCGACCTGTTGAAGAAACTTCAACCGGAGAAATTTGAAGACCTGATAGCGTTACTGGCTTTATACAGGCCGGGGCCGATAGGTTCAGGCATGCTTGATGATTTTATACAGCGCAAACACAACCGCATACCCATCAAATACCCACATAAAAATCTTGAACCAATACTTAAAGAAACTTACGGCATCATGGTCTATCAGGAACAGATAATGCAAACTGCTTCTGCGCTGGCCGGATTCAGCCTCACCCAAGCAGATTTATTAAGAAGAGCGATGAGCAAGAAGATACCGGAAATGATGGAAGAACAAAGGAAAAACTTCGTAATCGGATGCATCAAGAATAATATATCTGAAACAGTCGCCAGTAAAATATTCGACCTTATTGAGTATTTCTCCGGATACGGGTTTAATAAATCCCACAGCGCTGCTTATGCCTTAATATCCTACAGGACCGCGTATTTAAAAGCTAATTTCCCGGTTGAATTTATGAGCGCGCTGTTAACATCAGAAAGGGATAACACAGATAAAATAGTAGAATACATAATAGAGGCAAACAGGATGGGAATAAGAATATTGCCTCCTGATATTAATGAAAGCGATGCATTATTTAAGGTAATTGATGATAGAACTATACGCTTCGGATTGCTTGCGGTAAAAAATGTCGGGTTAGGAGCCATAGAATCAATAGTGAAAGCTAGGGAAGCCGGTAGTTTTAAATCACTTGAAGATTTATGCCAACGTATCGACCTAAGGCTAGTCAACAAAAAAGTCCTGGAAAGCCTTATTAAATGCGGGGCATTGGACAGCTTCTCTATGCCGCGCGCGCAAATGGTGTTAGGATTAGAGCATGTGCTAGAATCATCCTCGCGCACTCAAAGAGAACGCCTTAAAGGGCAGCTATCGTTCTTCGACCAAGGCGCGGACTCAAATGGGTTTAATGATATAGCAATAAAAATACCGGAGATCAAAGAATGGCCCGAACCTCAACTCTTATCTTTCGAAAAAGAAATGCTTGGTTTCTATGTAAGCGGACACCCGCTGGCAAGATACTCCTCCCAATTGAGGCGTTTCGCATCCACTACAATAGGCGAACTGCATCTTCATAATGACCAGGAAGAAGTAAAAATTGTGGCGCTTATCTCTAAGGTCAAGCATACGCTCACGCGGGCGAAGCAGGAGAAAATGGCAATTATAAAAGCTGAAGACCTTGAAGGAGGAGTTGAAGTACTAGTTTTCCCGCAGGCGTTCCAGAAAAACTCCCGCCATATATTAGCCAATAATGTTGTGCTTATTCGCGGCAGACTGAATTTAAAAGAGGAGACGCCAAAAATAATAGCTAACGAGATAATCCCCATAGAAGAAATGTACCGTCAGATTACCGCGGTAAAAATAGATCTTTCCGGAGCAAGAGAAAACTTGTTTGAAAGCCTCAAGTCTGTTTTAAGCGCATCTGGCGGAGATGTACCGATATATCTGCATTTTGATACACCCGGAAAGAATAAAGTCCAGCTCGTGGTAGGACAGGGACTTTTTGTAAAACCGTCCGAAAAGCTGATACGGGATATAGAGGACCTACTAGGAGAAGAAAAAGTATCTCTGGTAATCTGACAACTTCTTTATACAAAGCATACAAAGTGTCAGACACTACCTTAAGGTAGTGTCTGACACTTAAAATTCCTTGACATCGTAACTTTTTGCTGGTATTATAGTTACAATTATAACAAGAGGGGGATACGATGACAAAAAAAGATATTATATTAAAGATTTCAGACGAAACCAATCTAAAGCAGATAATTGTAAAGAAAATAGTACAGAAATCCTTTGACTACATAGTTGAAGCATTAGCACGGGGAGAAAAGATTGAGCTGCGTAATTTCGGCGTATTTAAAATAAAACAGAGAAGAAGCCGCTTAGGCAGAAACCCGCGCACCGGCCAAGCAGTTCCTGTCCCGCCAAGAAAAGTAGTAATCTTTAAGCCCGGGTTGGAAATGAAGAAGAAGGTCAAATAATACACGGAATTCCTCTCTTTCAAAAATAACCATTTTTATATATTATATGATTAAAAGAATAGCGGGAACAAAAGATATCCTGCCAGAAGAAACGCTACTTTGGCAAAAAATAGAAGATACCAGCCGTAAAGTTTTTTCGATATATAATTACCGCCAGATACGTACTCCTATCATTGAAGAATTAGGGCTTTTTAACCGCTCGCTGGGTAATTCAACAGAAATAGTCCAGAAACAGATGTTTCTGATAAAAAAGAATACCGAGGAATACGCCCTGCGTCCTGAAGGGACTGCATCCATTGTGCGCGCCTACTTAGAAAACAACATGGACAAAACTGAGCCTTTTGTAAAGCTCTACTATAGCGGACCGATGTTCCGTTACGAAAGGCCGCAAAAAGGGAGAATGCGCCAGTTCCATCACATAGGCGCAGAGGCCATAGGCTCATACGACCCTGCTTTGGATGTAGAGATAATTTCGCTGGCTGATTCCATACTTAATGCTTATGGAATAGAAGGCTACCACATACATTTAAACAGCCTGGGTTGCCCAAAGGATAAAAATAAACTTGCCGATTCTTTACGCAGCGAGCTAAAGTCAAAAACCGGATCACTCTGTGAAGACTGTAAAATAAGATTCAAACAAAATGTTCTCAGAGTGTTGGATTGTAAAAACGAAGAATGCCAGAAGATAATATCTGCGCTGGGCATTAACCTGAAACATCTCTGCGGCGAATGCAGCGAACATTTCGCCAGCGTAAAAAACGGCCTGGAAGAGTTAGGGATAAAATACGTACTGACAAATTCGCTCGTAAGAGGCCTTGATTACTATAACCGCACTGTTTTTGAAATAAAACACCCTTCTCTTGGTGCACAGGATGCGCTAGGCGCAGGAGGCAGATATGACAACCTGGTAGAAGAAATAGGCGGACCAAAAACCGGAGCTGCAGGTTTTGCTTTCGGGGTCGAAAGGCTGCTACTGGTAAAAAAAACAGAGACTGAAAGCGAAACAAAAAAAATAGTCTATATAGCGGCCCTAGGTAATGAGGCCAGGACAAAAAGCCTGGCTATTCTTTCGAAACTTAGGAAATCAGGAATAAGCTCTGATACTGATTACGAAAACAAATCTCTCAAAGGGATAATGCGGACTGCAAATAACTCCGGAGCGAGGTTTGTGATTATACTAGGTGAGAATGAATTAAAAAATAACACTGTAACCGTAAAAGACATGGAAAATGGTGAACAAAAAGAAATTCCACAAGATCAAATAATATCTATATTAGAAAAATGCTAAGAACACATACCTGCGGCGAATTAAATACAAAAAATCTGGAACAAAAAGTTACCCTTTGCGGCTGGGTATCAAGCAGAAGAGACCACG
>CAYXSY010000009.1:43122-60921 GCA_964467905.1 uncultured Planctomycetales bacterium
AATCTGGAACAAAAAGTTACCCTTTGCGGCTGGGTATCAAGCAGAAGAGACCACGGCAAGCTTATCTTTATAGATGTGCGCGACCGTTATGGCTTAACCCAAGTTGTTTTTATCCCTAAGGAATCAGGCGAATCTTACGTAAAGGCACAGGATTTAAGAAGTGAATTTGTAGTTAAGGTATCCGGAAAAGTAAACAGCAGGCCTAAAGGAACCATAAACCAGAAAATACCAACCGGAGAAATAGAAATACTTGCCGAAAGTCTTGAAATATTAAACAACAGTTTAACCCCTCCATTTGAGATAACCGAGTTTATTGATGCTACCGAAGAGATGCGTTTCAAATACCGCTATCTTGATTTAAGGAGATCCGCGATATTTGAGAATTTCGTATTACGCCATAAGATCTGCCGGGTAATCCGCGAATTCTTGAATCAACAAAACTTTATGGAATTCGAGACGCCGATACTAACCAAATCTACCCCTGAAGGCGCAAGGGACTATCTTGTACCATCCAGAGTCAACCAAGGTCTATTTTACGCCTTACCTCAATCACCGCAGCTTTTTAAACAGATACTCATGGTATCGGGTGCAGACAGATACTATCAAATAGCAAAGTGTTTCCGTGACGAAGACCTGCGGGCTGACCGTCAACCGGAATTCACCCAGCTTGACCTTGAAATGTCCTTCGTAGACGAAGAAGACATATTCCTGTTGATGGAACAACTTATGCAAAAGATTTTCCGGGAAACAAAAGGAATAGAACTCAAAATCCCATTCCCAAGAATGACTTTTGCCCAGGCCCAAGAAAAATACCAAAGTGATAAGCCTGACTTAAGAAGAGAACTAAATACCGAATACGCTTTTGTATGGGTGGTGGATTTCCCTCTTTTTAAATACAATACAGAAGAAAAAAGGTGGGAGAGCGAACATCACCCCTTTACCGCCCCAAGCGAAACCAACCCCGAAGAATTAGAAAAAAACCCCGCAGGGATAAAATCGCGCTCCTATGATTTAGTATTAAATGGTATGGAAATCGGCTCAGGATCCATAAGAATACACAATCAGCAATTGCAAGAAAAGATATTCGATATAATAGGGATAAGCAAAGAAGAAGCCAGGAAACGTTTTGGATTCCTTCTGGATGCCTTTCAATACGGGGCGCCTCCGCACGGAGGATTTGCCTTTGGGTTAGACAGAATTTCTGCTATAATTGCAAACAAAGAAAGCATAAGAGAAGTTATATTATTTCCGAAAACATCGCAGGCAGCATGCCCGCTTACGGACGCCCCTTCAACAGTAGAAGAAAAACAGCTTAAAGAATTAGGCATAACCGTAAAAAAGAGCAAAACCTAAAACAAACAACCAAAGAAAGGGAGGGGAGAAATGTTTCGCAAAAACGCTTATATTTTGTTAGGCATTTCGGTATTATTTGTATCGGGATGCGTAGTAAGAACTTATCCTTTAACCAAAGACAGGGTAGACCAGGAATTATCCAGCGGAAACCGCGGATACCTTAAAGGAGAGGCCCCCTGCGAAATAAAAGACAGAAAGACAACCCGGACTATAAGAGTAGTGGAGGTTGAATTAGGGGCTCCGACATCGGTTAAAAAAATTGCTCCGATTACTGAAGAAACAACCTCTTCCTACGAATCTCAATCCGCCTCAACTCCTTCATACCAAGAAGAATCTTTCAGGATGGAGAGCGAAGCAGCCAGTGAACCCGCTAAAGAAACACGCATGGAGAAATATACGGTACAGAAAAACGATACTCTACAGAAAATATCCCAGAGATTCTACGGAACGACTAAGAAATGGAAAAAGATATACGACGCTAACAGGGATACCTTAAAAAGCCCCGACAAGCTCTATCCGGGGAAAACTATAAATATACCCATAGAAGAGCTAGAAGAATTAAAGGGCAATTTTAAATAATTGTCGCAATGAACAAAATTATAAAAATCTACTCCCACCAAGAGGCACAAAGCCTTTCCGGAACGCATGACGAAAACATCCGCCTCCTGGAAAATGAGTTCCGTGTAAAGATAACAATAAGGGGGGAGCATATAAAGATAAGCGGCACCCAAACAAACCTAAAAAAAGCCGCGTCTTTTATAGATAAACTCATTAAGTTGCTTAGGATAGACGAATCATCTATCGATAAAGAACAGCTGTATTCTCTGATAAGAGAATACAAAGGCAGCAAAAAATCCCCTGCGGCATTACAGGAAGAAAATATTATTGCCTCATCAATCAGAGGCGCCCAGATAGGCCCAAAGACAAAAGGACAGCAAGACTACGTAGAGGCAATCAAAAAGTACGACATAGTATTCGGGCTTGGCCCTGCAGGCACAGGAAAAACATATCTGGCTATGGCCTCAGCTGTTGAAGCCCTGAAGAAACAGGAAGTACGCAGGATAATACTTACGCGTCCGGCAATAGAAGCCGGAGAATCCTTAGGCTTTCTACCCGGGGATATGTATGAGAAAATATCCCCTTATTTAAGGCCACTTTACGATGCCATGTATGACATGCTCGAAGCCGAACGTATTGAAAAATACCTCGAAACAGGCATCGTTGAAGTAGCTCCGTTAGCCTATATGAGAGGGCGCACCTTAAATGATGCGTTCATCATATTAGATGAAGCCCAGAATTGCACAGCCGAACAACTCAAGATGTTTCTGACCAGGCTTGGGTTTTACTCTAAAGCAGTAATAACGGGGGACCCGACTCAAAGCGACCTACCAGACGGCAACCCAACAGGGCTTATTAAAGCACAAGAGATACTCAAAGACATAGAGGGGATAAAGTTTATTTATTTTACCGGCCAGGATGTAGTCAGGCACGCCCTGGTTCAAAACATAATTGAGGCTTATGATAGAGCAAACCGCCAAGGATAATATAAAGTTTACGCTTTTCTCATGCACGCTTTTACTTATCTGCTTACTTATAAAAATACCGATTATATTCCCGGTATCGCTTATATGTCTTATCGCATATTTAAAAGCCAGGAAGCTCTATCCTAAACCATATCCTCTATTAAAACTCGGGCTGCTTTATCTAACGGTTATATTAATCAGCGATATTACTGCCAGATACCAGCTGCCATATTTTATACTACCGTTTTCAGCCATACCAATATTAGCTACCGTACTCTTTAATAATCTAGAGCTTGCATTTGTCCTGACTGTGGCATCGGCTTTTTCCGCCGCTGCCCTATTCAACAATAACTTATATGTAAACATTCTCTTCCTGGTGATAGGCCTGGTCTCGTGCATCTTAGTATATGGTGCACGCAGAAGAATGGAAGTTATACGCGTAGGATTCTTAGTCGGGCTCATACAGGCGCTACTTATGCTCTTTAGAAATAACTTCGCAACCACAGACTTAATGCAATATTTATACCCGGTTGCCAATGGCGTAGCGGCAAGTATAATTGTTTTAGGGATACTCCCGATATTCGAATACCTTTTTGGCACGGTAACAAACATCAGCCTGCTTGAACTGGCAGACTTTAACCACCCGCTTCTGCAAAGGATGATACTGGAAGCCCCGGGGACATATCACCATAGCCTTGTAGTAGGAAACCTCTCGGAGGCAGCCTGTCAGGCAATAGGAGCAAACGCCCTTTTAGCCAGAATTGGAGCCTATTATCACGATATAGGAAAAATAGAAAAACCGGAATACTTCAGCGAAAACCAAGGCCTTGACCAAAGTAAACATGACATATTGTCGCCTACTATAAGTAAGCTGGTTATAATTAATCATGTTAAAGACGGAACAGAACTAGCCAAAAAATACAGGTTAAATGACAAAATAATAGATTTCATACAACAGCACCATGGTAATAGCCTCATTTATTTCTTCTACAGAAGGGCTCTTGAAAACTCCGAAGAGGACCAGGAGGTAAAAGAAGAGGGTTTCCGCTATTCCGGGCCAAAACCCAACACAAAAGAAACAGCGATTGTCCTATTGGCTGATTCCGTAGAAGCGGCAACCAGGGCGATGAAAGACCCTACGCCGGCAAAAATAGAAGAGCTCGTGCATAAAGTAATCAATAATAAGTTTATTGACGGCCAACTTGACGAGTGCGACCTTAAATTAAAGGATTTGGAAAAAATAGCCAAAGTTTTTATCAGAATACTAGGCGGAATTTATCACACCCGGGTGTCTTATCCGGAAAAAGAAGAAACCAGTGCAAATAACCATAAGAAATCTGCAAAAGAAAATCCCAATCAGCCCGAAAAGGATAAAAAAACTGATAAATAAAACTTTATCCTCGGAAGGCGCGAAACACCCCGGAGATATAAACGTAATTTTCGTTAATGACAAAACAATAAAGGAGCTAAATCAACGCTACCTTAATCACAGATACACCACTGATGTCATAGCGTTTAACATGCCGCAAGAAAAAACCGGGCGTCTTTTAGCTGATATTGCTGTCTCAACCGATGAGGCGCTGCGCAACAGTAAAATATATAAAACAACCCCGTTATATGAGCTGTATTTTTGTATTGTCCACGGCGTACTCCACGTCTTAGGATACAAGGACCATACGCCAAAGACAAAAAATACTATGTACAATAAACAGAAAAAAATCTTAAAGACATGCCTATACACAAAGCAGAATGCATAATTCTAAACAAATATAATTTCCGCGAAACTTCGCTGATAATCAATTACTACTCCCGGGAATTCGGGAAAATATCCGGGCTGCTTAAAGGGGCGCGCACAGACAGCCAGAAATTCGCAAGTCCGCTTGAAAACTTCTCGCACAATGACATAGTCTTCTATAAAAAGACTTCCGGGTCGCTACATTTAGTAAGCCAATGTGACCTTAAAGAAAATTTCAACGGTATACGTACTCATATCCCTAAAGTCGGCCAGGCAAGCATCATGATGGAACTCTTAGACAGCATCATGCCGCAGGAAGATAAAAATGAAGAAATCTTTGACCTGGCTTTAAGTTGTTTAAAAGAAATGTCCCTTAATAACAATTCCGAAAAAATAACTACCATATTCAAAATAAAACTCTTATCCCTTTCGGGCTTTAAACCGCACCTGGATTCCTGTGTCATATGCCAGAATAAAATCATGGACGCATCAAGGTTTAGCCTAAGCTTAGGCGGGCTGGTTTGTAACAGGTGTGTAACAAAAGACTCGTCATCGCGCTCAATATTCAGAGGAACAATAGCTTCAATACTGCACATAGAAAGAAACGACCTTAAAAACAACCTGAATCTCGGGCTAAACCCCCAGATTAAAAAAGAACTCGACTTGGTACTTAATTCTTTCCTGAACTTTCACCTGGGCAAAGACCTAAAATCGCAGAAGATAGTAAACAGAATCAGCGAGCAGAGCGTAGCCTTAAGCAACATTTAATAGGTGATTTTAATAACCGCAAAAACTTTAGGAGAGGATAACGATGAAAATAACTATCGTTGGGCCCGGGGCCATGGGCGGCCTGATTGCTTATTATCTCTCAAAGACAAAAGAAGAATTATTTTTTCTGGATAAGAATAAAGAAAGAGCGCAACTTACCAATGAACGCGGTTTCTTAATAGAGAACTCATCCGGAAACTCCAAAATAAAAGTAAAATCAAGTTCCGACCCCAAAGAAATAGGCATATCCGATCTAGTTATCATATGCGTTAAGGCATATCACACCAAAGAAGCTATATTACACACCAGAACTTTAATCGGAGATAATACCCTAGTACTTACCTTACAAAACGGTATCGGAAACATCGAAATGATTTCTGAAATCGCCGGAGCAGATAAAGTTATCGGTGGCGTAACCAACCACGGTGCAACCCTCATTGATACGAACCACATCAGACATGCAGGCAAAGGAGAAACAATTATCGGCCGCTTAGACGGCAAAGTCCCGGCACAGATACGCTCAATCAGAGAGGTTTTTAATAAAGCGGGGATAGAAACCCGCATCTCAAAAGATATAAAAGGACTACTCTGGTCAAAGCTAATTACCAATGCCGGAATTAACGCATTGGCTGCGATAAGCCGCCTGCCTAACGGTAAACTCATAGAGATAGAAGGCACGCGCCGCATATTAAGGGATGCCGTAACGGAGGCAACGCGCATTGCCAAAAGAAAACGCATCAAGCTTATCTACGATGATCCTTTAGCCAAGGTAGAGGCCGTAGCTGAAGCAACCTCAAACAATATCTGCTCTATGCTGCAGGATGTATTGCGTAAGAAACGTACCGAGATAGATTTTATTAACGGCGTAATTGTGCGATTGGGACAGGAACTCGGGATTCCTACGCCTGTTAATTCACTGCTGGTAGATTTAGTCAAAACTATTGAAGCAAGTTATAGCGTAAGTATTGATAAGTAGCGTTAAATGCCACTGTCGGTTTTCTCGCTTGAGTGCAGGCGCGGGTCCTGCCTTGGGTATTTTCTCGCTCGCGATATGCTCGCTCAAAAACACCCAAGTCACCCGCGCAGGACGGTAAATAAAAATATGGAGCTCTCTATACATGAATACATATGAAACAACACTTATTAGCGAATGGGATAAATTTATCGAAATAGCAACCAAAGAAATAAATCCGGGAAAATCTAATGAGAATAAACCAAAGCGAATATTTCGAGGTCAAAGACAGCGCGAAAATAAACCATTATTAAAAACATCTCTGGAGCGTGCATTTGAATATTATCCGGATTACTTCAGCGATAGAAAAGATGCCGAAGAAAAGCTTCTTCGTGAATTCAGACGAAGATATCACCAATATTCATCAGATGCACCAAAAAATGATGATTATCTTGAGTGGTTTTCCATTATGCAACACCATGGAGCACCAACGCGCCTTCTTGATTTTACATATTCTATATATATCGCAGCATATTTTGCGTTTGCAGATAACGATGAGGGACCGTTCGAGATCTATGCGATTGATCTAAACTGGGCAGTGAATCAAAGCGAAAATAATAATGGCTTCAAAAAAGGTGAAGTTACTTTTTTTAGTAGACTGATAAACTATGATGACGATGGTCTAAAAGATTTTAAACATTTTTTTATTGAGAATCGTTCTGTAAATTTTGTTTGTCCAATTAATCCATTTAGATTGACTCAGCGTCTTACTCTTCAAAAAGGTATATTTATGTGTCCGGGTAATGCTAATGCAACCTTCGAAGAGAATCTAACAGCGTTGGAAGGCTACAATAATAAAGCTAATATAGAAAGGTTTATTCTCAAATTTGATAAAGATGAAATTATTAAAGCAAAAGAATATCTATATAATTTAAATATTACTAGCGCTACCTTATTTCCAGGACTTGAAGGATTTGCAGAATCGCTTAGTTTCCATCCTCCTAAGTTCTTAAATGAGATAGAATAAAAGTAGGAGACGTTTCTATTATTTAGATGAAACAGGGAGGAAGGAAATGGGGATACTTAAGAAAATCAATGACTTTTTTGGTTTCGGTTTTGGCGTTATTGAAAGATGGGTATTTGTTTATGTTTTTAGCACTGGAATCGGCGGAATTGGCGCTGGGATAATTTGGGCATCTCTTTATTATGCAAATGGCAAATTCGTTTTAAATACCATAACAACAATCGGAGTTATATTGCTAGTTATAGCGACCTTTCTTGCTAATATCGCACACTCTATTTTAAAGAAGAAAGTAAGTAAGAAATAGAGGGTAGGTTTTGAGTTCGTGGAAAAATAGTGGACGTTTCGAAAAAATAGGGGACGTTTCTAATTTAGCGAGAGTTATCTGATAAATGAACCTAGCGAGAAATCCGACAGGGTCATTTAAGAAAATATTATGAAAAACGCAGAGATTGCAAATATATTCCGGGAGATTGCGACTATCTTAGAGATTAAAGGGGATAATCGCTTTAAGATACGCGCTTATGAGAGGGCAGCACAGAATATCGAAGGCTTAAGCGAAGATATCGAAACATACGCTGCCAGCAATTCATTAAGGACCATCCCCGGCATAGGCCATGACCTGGAAGAAAGAATAAAAGAATATCTTGAAAAAGGCAAAATAAAATACTACCAAACCCTCAAAAAAAGCATCCCTTCAGGGCTTCTGGAGCTGCTTAATATCCCATCAATAGGCCCAAAAACTACTAAGCTGCTTTACGATGAACTCAAAATAAAGAATATCGCAAGCCTGGAGAAAGCAATCAAACGAAACAAACTCACCGGCCTCCCCGGGATAAAAGAAAAGACTATTGAGAATATAAAAAACGGCATTGAATTGCTTAAAAGAGGAAGGGAGCGCATGCCGCTTTACTATGCCGCACAAATCGCCAACGAATTCATTACGCAACTGCAAAAGCTTCCCGAAACCAAGAAGCTATCCGTTGCCGGCAGCCTGCGGCGCTGCAAAGAAACAGTGCGCGATATCGATATCCTGGTTATTTCTAGAGAACCACAAACAATTATGAAAGCATTCGTAACTGCACCTTTAGTCAAAGATGTGTTGGCAAAAGGAGACACTAAGGCATCGGTACGCACAGGAGAAAGAATACAGGTTGACTGCCGCGTACTTGATGAAAAATCCTTTGGAGCTGCGTTAGTCTATTTTACCGGCTCAAAGAATTTCAATATCAAACTGCGCCAGATGGCTATAAAAAAAGGTCTTAAGGTCAATGAATACGGGATATTTTCCGCCACAAAACGTGGCGGGAGGAAAGAAAAGTTCGTCTGCGGGAGAAACGAAGAAGAGGTATTTAAAACACTGGGGTTAGAATACATCCCGCCAGAGATACGCGAGGATACGGGAGAAATCGAATTAGCTATGCACGATAAACTGCCAAGGCTAGTTGAAGCTGCGGATATAAAAGGAGACCTGCATACCCATTCCAGCTGGTCCGACGGCGTCAATACCATCGAAGAAATGGCGCAAGAGGCTAAAAAAATAGGCTATTCTTATATCTGCATTACTGACCACTCTCAAAGCCTAAAAATAGCCGGGGGCTTAAGCATATCCGATTTAAAGAAAAAAAGAAAAGAGATAGATAAGATAAATGCCCGCTTCCCTAATTTCCGCGTTCTCTACGGCACGGAGGTCGATATCGCATCAGACGGGAAAATAGATTATCCTGATAAAATACTAAGCGAATTTGACATCGTTATAGCCGCTATCCATACCGGCTTCAAACAATCAAGAAAACAGATTACCAAAAGACTGATCTCGGCATGTAAAAATAAATATGTAAATATCATATCGCATCCTACGGGCAGGCTTTGGGGAGTGCGCGATTCTTATGAGATAGAGTGGAATAAATTCCTGAAAACTGCGCGCGATACAAATACCACATTAGAACTTAATTCATTCCCGCAACGCCTAGACCTAAACGATTCCGCATGCCGCAGGGCAAAAGAAGCGGGTATAAAAATAGCCATAAATACCGACTCGCACTCAACCGAACACCTTAGCCTGATAAAATTCGGCATCTCAACAGCCAGAAGAGCCTGGATTACAAAAGGAGACGTAATTAACACGCTAACCTTAGAACAACTACTAAGACAAATAAAGAAACCATGATAAGGCTATATTTTAAAACGATTGCACTGACTATAGCAAGCTGCCTTTCTTTTTTAGGAATATCACAGGCAGAATATAAACCACTGCATAAAGAAACGCGCCTGCTAATGGGGACTTTTGTAGAAGTAATATCCCCATATAAAGAAGCAATTAACCTAGCATTCACAGAGATGGAAAGATTAGATAAATTACTCAGTAAATACAACCCTGAGAGCGAAATATCGCAGCTGAACAAAAATGGATCAATGAAAGTGAGCAAAGATACCTTTGATATTATAAAAAAATCCAGGTTCTTCTGGGAGAAAAGCAACGGTTTATTCGATATAACCGTAGGCCCATTAGTCGACCTTTGGGGCTTTACAGACAGGAACTTTAGGGTGCCATCAGATGAACAGATAAAAGAGACGCTTAAAATTGTAGGTTCCGATAAAATTATTTTGCACGAAGAAAATAGTGTGGTAGAATTATCCGTTGCCGGGATGAAGTTAGACTTAGGCGCCATTGCAAAAGGATATGCCGTAGATGCTGCAGCGCAAAAACTTAAAGAAAATTCCATAGACAGCGCGCTTATAAATGCTGGAGGCAACATATACTGTATAGGGGACAATAACGGCAAACCATGGAACATCGCCGTTAAAAATCCTCTTGAAGCCAATGAATATGCCGGCCAAATACAGATAAAAGATAAGGCAGTTGCGACCTCCGGGGATTATGAACAATTCTTTATTATGGGTGGAAATAACTACACCCATATAATTAACCCCAAAACCGGCTATCCGGTAAAATCGGATTTAAGTTCGGTAACGGTTACTGCTTCAGACGCAACTACTGCCGATGCGCTTTCAACAATATTATTCATAGTAGGTAAGGATGAATCAAAAAATATACTAGATCAATTCCCACAAACAAAAGCCCAATTCATAGAAAGGTAATGAATTGAACAAAACAGCCGCCGTTAAAACCATGGATGTCGTTGCCTTATTCCTTCCGGAAATAAGAGAACTCATACAAGCCAAAGATTTCAACGGCCTAAAGGCTCTACTGAAGACTGTCCATTCCATAAATATAGCCGAGGGCTGGAGACATCTTGAGCCATACCAGAAAATCATCGTCTTTAAACTCCTCGGCACAAAAAAAGCCATAGAAGTATTTGAAAATCTACGCCTGCAGGAACAAGCTTATATATTAAATAATTTAGATAATACCGAAGTAGCACAAATAATCAACGAAATGGCTCCGGATGACAGAGCCGATCTCTTTAAGGAGCTTCCTGACAAAGTAATGAGAAAATTGCTCTCGCTTGCAAGTAAAGAAGAGGCGCAAAACATAGAAAAGCTAATGGACTACAAAGAAGGCACTGCCGGGAGTTTAATGACCACCGACCTCGTTGCCGTCAGAAAAGACCTTACCGCAAGACAAGCTATAGTATCGACCCAGGAAAACCTTCGCGCTGAATACAGCGAAAATATATACTCGGTCTTCGTAATAGATGAGAGCCGGAAACTCGTAGGCCACCTGTCGCTTCAAGACCTTTTGAAATCTCCTCCGGATATTCTGGTAAAAGACATAATGGATTCTTCGGAATTTACAAAAATAAATGTACGCATGGATTCAGAAGAAGTAGCTAACCACTTCAAAAAATACGGGCTCCTGGATGCACCGGTAGTAGACGATAACAACACATTAGTAGGAATCATAACGGTTGACGATATCGTTGACCTCTTAGAAAAAGAGACTACAAAAGACTTATATGAAATCGGTAAGATGGATGCCAAGGGCGGCGAAATAATAAGCTATGCCCGTGCAACGGCCATGGAGCTATTGAGAAGACGCGTAGGATGGCTGGTTCTACTGCTAATCTTTGATTTTTTAACCGGAACGGTATTAAAGAGTTTCGAACACGTCCTAAGCGCAGTAGTAGCGCTTACATTCTTTGTGCCCATGCTACTTGACACAGGCGGAAATGCCGGGGCCCAAACATCGATTACTATAATAAGAGGGTTGGCGACAGGAGATGTAAACTTTAAAAATGTATTCAAAGTCATACGGCTGGAATTCACAACCGCTATTCTTATGGGGCTAATAATCGGCTTGGTCGCTTTTGGCAGAGCATTCCTGTTACAAAAAGACGTAACACTTGCTATTGTCGTAGGGATTAGCATGGTAATGATTGCCATACTGGCCATCGCAACAGGAATATTCCTACCGTTATTCTCAAAGAAGGTAGGGCTTGATCCGGCAGTCCTAGCGGGCCCTATTACAACAAGCGTAGTAGATGTAGTGGGGCTGATTATATACTTTAAGATAGCTCAATTATTTATACCTGCCTTACATTTCTAAAATACCAAGATGGCAAGAATAAGCATAGAAGAAATAAAGCTCCTAAAAGATAAGCGCAAAATCACAATGCTTACTGCTTACGACTATCCTATAGCTTACTTAGTGGATAATGCAGGCATTGACATGATTTTGGTAGGAGACTCCCTTGCTAATGTCGTCTTAGGCCTAGATTCAACCACTGAAGTAGGGATGAGCGAGATGATTCATCACGCCAAAGCCGTAAGCAGAGCAGCTAAAAATTCTCTGGTTATAGGGGATATGCCCTACGAATCATACCAGGCCCACCCGCAAGACGCAGTAAAAAATGCCAGAAGGTTCATAGAAGAAGCCGGATGCCAGGCAGTAAAACTGGAATGGTTCGAAAATTGCCTCACAGTAACTGAAAAAATAACAGGATCGGGCATCCCGGTAATGGGACATATAGGGCTCACCCCCCAGACTGCCGACAAACTTGGCGGTTTTAAAGTACAAGGCAAAGACGCCGAAGCAGCAAATATACTTATAGAACAGGCTAAAGCCCTGGAGCAAAAGGGGTGTTTTTCTATTGTCCTGGAGTGCGTTCCTGAAAAACTTGCCCAAATCATAACCGAAAAAATTAGCATCCCGACCATAGGTATAGGCGCCGGTAAATACTGCGACGGACAAGTGCTGGTAATTAACGACATGCTTGGATTATTCCAACGCTATACCCCTAAGTTCGTAAAAAAATACGCCAACCTATCGGAGCTGATTACCCAAGCCATACTTGAATACAAAAAAGAAGTCGGCGAAGGAAGCTTCCCCGACGAAGAACACGCCTTTAAGATAAAAAAAGAAGAACTGGATAAAATTCAATAAGAACGGAATGGGCAAGAATAAATTTATAAAATATATTTCTGTAATTCTATTCCTGATAGCCGGAACGCTATTTGTTGCTAAATTTGCTTCCGGGCCGATATTGCGGCTGTATATCGAGACCGGTATCGGCAGCTGCAAACAAATACCGATTCTCTGCCAGACCCCTTCCGAAGAAATAAACAATCCTTCGGTAGACAAAGATTATATTAACATGATGATACCTTATAAATTTCCGGACCTGGAGCTAAGCCTACCTAAAGGTTACCGCGTAGTAAAAGAAGAGATTAAGAAATCCTACCATCACGACAAAAGAAAAGCTCAAGAAGAAGAAAGCATTTATATCGTAGCCAAAAAGAAAGGCTTCTTCCCTGGACTATTCCCGCAATTAGAAAAAGACGGCATAAAAACAAATTACGAGTTCTATTTGCGCACTATAAATTCGAACCTCAACCAACTACACAACCTCAATGACGCTTTCTTTGTAATAATGAAATCGATATTCACGCCTGATTTAGGCAACCAAGGGTTGGTTAAAATGGCTAATATAAGCATAAACGGAGCAAAGGGGTTTATTTCATATAACCTGTCAAACTCCGGTAACTATTTTGACTGTATTATCTTTGATAAAAAAGACGACTTTTTTAAGCTTTATATAAAGGATACCGGCTCAAAACTTGATTTATATAAAATCTACTCGATACTTTCTACTGTCAGGATTAAATGAATCTACGCGGCCTCTTTATTTAAATGAAATACTTGAGCGGCCAAACTTCATCCGCGCCATAAATGGCGCAGTTTTTGGCCGCGAAAGTATAATCTGCGCCTTAAAACCCTTGACTTTAGATTTAAATTGCGCTAAATTGGAAGTTCTATGGCTGAAAATCTGATGGAAAAAATAGTATCCCTATGCAAACGTAGAGGCTTTATATTCCAATCCTCTGATATATACGGCGGCTTATCTAACGCCTGGGATTATGGGCCTTACGGAGTAGAATTAAAAAATAACCTGAAAAAAGCATGGTGGAAGTCTGTCGTATATCGGCGCAATGACGTATTCGGCATGGACGCTTCTATCCTTATGCATCCTAAGGTTTGGGAAGCCTCCGGCCACGTCCAGAACTTTTTTGATCTCAAAAGCGACTGCAAGGTCTGCAAAAAACGCTTTAAAGCTGAAGACCTTAAAGGACAGACAAAATGCCCTGAATGCAAAGGAGAACTTACCGAAGCGCGTGCTTTCAACCTGATGTTTAAAACTCACCAGGGGCCGGTAGAAGATGCGGCAAACGTGGTCTATTTAAGACCAGAGACTGCCCAGGGGATGTTCGTGAATTTCCTGAACATACTAGACTCAAAACACCCTAAGCTTCCTTTCGGCCTGGCGCAAATAGGGAAGTCTTTCAGAAACGAAATTACTCCGGGAAATTTTACTTTTCGCACCCGTGAATTCGAACAAATGGAGGTAGAATATTTCGTAAATCCCAAAGATGCGGACGATAAACTAAAAGAGTGGATTGAATCAAGATTCAACTGGTACATCGGACTTGGCCTAAAAGAAAACAATCTCAGGAAAAGGCCGCACGGCAAAGATGAGCTTGCGCATTACGCCAAGGCCTGCACTGACATAGAATATAATTTTCCTTTTGGTTGGAGCGAATTAGAAGGTATAGCCAACCGCACCGACTTTGACCTGAAGCAACACGCGCAATACAGCGGCAAAGACTTGACTTATTTCGATGACAGCACAAAAGAAAAATTATATCCTTATATAATCGAGCCGTCCGGAGGCGTAGACAGAAGCGTTCTGGCATTCTTAACTGATGCCTACACCGAAGAAAAAGTAAAAGATGATATAAGGGTGGTATTAAAGCTGCATAAAGACCTGGCTCCTATTAAAGTAGCAGTGTTGCCGCTTTTAAGAAACCGCCCTGAGATAGTGGAATTAGCTAAAAAAATCAGCGCTGACTTAAAAGAAAATATCGTAAGCGTCTATGACGATACCGGGGCAATAGGCAAACTCTACCGCCGGCAGGATGAAGTCGGCACACTCTATTGCGTGACAATAGATGTACAGTCACTGGAAGACAGACAGGTAACTGTGCGCGACAGAGATACAATGCAGCAGGAACGTGTGGATATTGGCAAGCTTCATCAATACTTGGAAGATAAATTAAACTAACTTGGCTCCTCGCGTAAACGCACAAGAATTTCTCTGAAATTCTTATGCACGCTTCGGAGTAAATTCGCCCGGACAACTTGCGTTCACTACCGTTCCGCAAGTTGTGGGCTCATTCAAAGGAGGGTTTTAAAAGCAATGGGAAGTAAAAAATATGTTTACAGTTTTGGCGGTGGCAAGGCAGATGGCAATGAAAGCATGAAAAACCTGCTCGGCGGAAAAGGTGCAAACCTGGCAGAGATGGCAGGGCATAAAGATTTAAAATTACCTGTTCCTCCCGGCTTTACCATCACCACAGAAGTATGCACGCATTATTATAAGAATAAACGGACTTATCCTAAAGGTTTAAAAGAAGAGGTGCAAAAGGCCTTAGAAAAAGTCGAAAAATTAATGGAGAAGAAATTCGGCGATGCCAATGATCCGCTATTAGTATCAGTGCGTTCAGGCGCCAGAAAATCCATGCCCGGGATGATGGAAACGGTTTTAAACGTGGGGTTGACCGAAAAAACTATCCCCGGACTCATAAAAGCAAGCGGCGGCAACAGCCGTTTTGTATACGATGCTTACCGCAGGCTGATTATGATGTATTCTGATGTAGTTATGGAGAAAGCTGCTGGTATCGAACCGAAGGATGAACAAGGTATACGCAAACAGCTGGAAAAAATTATGAGCCAGCTAAAAAAAGAAAAAGGATACAAATCAGATACTGACCTTTCCAGCGATGACCTTAAGAAATTATGCGCCTCATTTAAAGCAAAGATAAAAGAAGTCTTAGGTAAAGAATTCCCGGATGAGCCGTACCAACAACTTTGGGGCGGTATAGGTGCGGTATTTGCCTCCTGGAACGGCAAGCGCGCAATAAGCTACAGGCGCATAGAGAATATCCCGGATGAATGGGGCACTGCTGTTAACGTACAAACCATGGTATTTGGGAATATGGGTAGTGATTCTGCAACAGGTGTTGCCTTTACACGCAACCCTGGTAACGGAGAAAACAAATTCTACGGAGAATATCTCATCAACGCCCAAGGCGAAGATGTAGTCGCAGGAATCCGCACACCGGCTCCGATAAATGAATCTTCAAAATCAGAACACAACAAGGATCTCGTCTCGCTTGAGAAAGCAATGCCTAAAATCTATAAAGAACTTTTTGATATACAAAGGCGCCTTGAAAAGCACTACCACGATATGCAGGATATTGAGTTTACCATCGAAAAAGGGCGTTTATTTATGCTTCAGTGCAGAATCGGAAAACGCAACGGCCCTGCCGCTGTACGCATGAGCATGGATATGGTTGGAGAAAAACTAATCAAGAAAGAAGACGCAATCATGCGCGTCACGCCTTCCCAGCTAGATGAACTGCTTCATCCGATCATCGATCCGAAAGCAGAACTAAGTATCAAACCAATTGCCAAAGGACTTCCTGCCGGCCCCGGCGGAGCAAACGGACAGGTTGTTTTTAGCGCGAATGATGCAGTGGAATGGAATAAACAGGGCAAAAAGGTAATCCTGGTACGCGAAGAAACTAACCCCGAAGATGTGGAGGGTATGCGCGCAGCACAAGCGATTCTTACAGCCAGAGGCGGCATGACCTCGCACGCAGCGCTGGTTGCTCGCGGATGGGGAAAATGCTGCATTGTAGGATGTTCTGCTATGCATATCGAATATGATAAGAAAGAAATACATATAGATGGAAAAGTTATAAAAGAAGGTGACTGGATTACCTTAAACGGCACCAAAGGCAATGTATATGAAGGCAAGCTTAATATGATGGATGCCACCGAAGAAAATCAGATACTTAATGATTTCTTAAAAATAGCTAAATCAATTAAGAAGCTTGGCGTACGCACTAACGCCGATACCCCGGAAGATGCTAAAAAAGCCCGGGCATTCGGAGCAGAGGGGATAGGGTTATTCAGGACAGAGCACATGTTCTACGGCAAGGGTTCTGAAGAGCCGCTTTTTCGCCTGCGTAAAATGATTATGTCGAAAAATGAAACCGAAAGACGCAAAGCCTTAGATGAATTGTTCCCTTATGTAAAAAAAGATATTAAAGGGACACTTGAGGCAATGGATGGATTTCCGGTAGTTATCAGGTTGCTTGATCCGCCGCTGCATGAATTTGTCCCGCGCGACCCGAGCAAACTGGAACAGCTGGCAAAAGACCTGAATATTTCCATGGGGGAATTAAACAACCGGGCTGAGGGACTGCATGAATCCAACCCCATGATGGGACATAGGGGAGTAAGGCTAGGGGTAACTTATCCGGAAGTATCTGAAATGCAGATAAGGGCTATTCTTGAGGCAGGCGCGGAACTAATCAAAGAAGGCAAAAAACCCTATCCTGAAGTTATGATCCCTGTTGTCTGCGATGTAAAAGAACTCGTGGATCAGCTTGCGATTGCAAAAAAAGTTTACACCGAGACTCTGAATAAATACGGGCTCAAAAGCATAAAACATTTATTCGGGACAATGATTGAGATACCCAGAGCCGCCATTGTGGCCAACAAACTGGCTGAAGTAGCAGCCTTCTTTTCGTTCGGCACAAATGATATGACTCAAATGGGATTCGGATTCTCCCGCGATGATATAGGCTCATTCCTGCCTGAATATCTGAAAAAAGGAATCTTGCCTGAAGATCCATTCCAGAGCATTGACCAGGAAGGCATAGGCGAGTTAATTAAAATCGGTATTGAACGCGGAAGGAAAACCAATAAAAAGTTAGAAGTCGGCATATGCGGCGAACACGGAGGAGAACCTAAATCCGTTGAATTCTGCCACAAGGTGGGCATGGACTATGTAAGCTGCTCGCCTTTTAGGGTACCTATTGCAATCTTAGCAGCAGCCCAGGCAGTAATGAAAGAAAAGAAGGGCAAGAAATAAAAGGTAAAAACGCGAGGAATCTGCCCCTATAGCTCATAAGGATA
>CAYXSY010000010.1:0-2314 GCA_964467905.1 uncultured Planctomycetales bacterium
GCCATCGCTCAACGGATAATAGGTACTCTGGGGATAACAGGCTTATCGGGCTCGAGAGTTCACATCGACAGCCCGGTTTGGCACCTCAAACATGGGGTGGTACGGGAGCAATCTCGTACAAGTATTGGCTAATAACGGTGGAGTCTTCGCGCGCAAAAGCGCGCTTGATAATACCGTGGGAAGTCGATAGAAAATAAGCAGTTATTTTGTGGGTTTTTTCTCTTGGTGACGTATTTTGCAATTATACTTGATACTATGACTCTAGACAAAACATATAATGACAGTCAAATCAGTATCAAAAGGTATTGTATTTTATAGTCACCATATAGAAAACCATTTTCTATTTGACCCCGTAACGACTGAACTGCTACACAAAGTGAGGCACCCGGCCTTATCGAATAGGCCGCTGTGCCATTAGTGTAGCGGTGAGATAGCTGAAGAGTTTTAGTAAGCTATAACACGCCAACCCCCGACATTTGCAGTCGGGGTGAAGATATAGTCTAATACCATGCGAAAGCGTGGAGAATATTGCGATGTCGGCTCATCCTATCCTGGGGCTGTATAAGGTCCCAAGGGTCCGGCTGTTCGCCGGTTAAAAGGGTACGCGAGCTGGGTTCAGAACGTCGTGAGACAGTTCGGTCTCTATCTGATGTGGGCGTAAGGATACTTGAAGAGGAGCTTTCCTTAGTACGAGAGGACCAGGAAAGACGGACCTATGGTGTTCCAGTTGTCCTGCCAAGGGCAAAGGCTGGGTAGCTATGTCCGGAAAGAATAAGCGCTGAAGGCATCTAAGTGCTAAGTCCCCCTCAAGATTAGGTATCCCTCCCCGTAAGGGGTGAAGGCTGGTCGTAGACTACGACCTTGATAGGCGCAAGGTGTAAGATCTGTAAGGATTTGAGCCAATGCGTACTAATTAGCCAATCGGCTTGGCCTATTTTTTTCTGCTTTTAGCAGAAGAAAAATCCCGAGCCTCTAGCAAGCAAAAGGCAAGAGGTAAGGGATATGATAAAAATCGTTTTATCTTGTAGTTTTGCCATTTGTAAAAAGTTGTCCAAGATTAATAGTTCTGAGCCCCGGTTTTACCGGGGTTCAGAACAAGAATATTTCGTTTCATAAAAATCTTGGAGTACTTATACCGAGGGGGAAACACCCGTTCCCATTCCGAATACGGAAGTTAAGCCCCTCAGGGCCGATGGTAGTGTATTCGTAAGGATATGTGAGAGTAGGTCGGTGCTCCTTAAATTAAAACCCCGCAGCTTATAATCTGCGGGGTTTTTTGTTTTTCTATTCTTTATTTTTAGAATTTATGGTAATATAAACTCTACGTAAGTTAAGCTGATTATACATATACCGGGAGGAAAAATGTTCAGGGAAAAGATTAAGGTTTTAGATTGTACCATCAGAGACGGCGGCTTGGTAAACAAACATGATTTTGATTTTCGCTTCGTGCGCGCGGTATACAAAGCTTTGGCTGAATCCGGAATAGATTATATGGAGATAGGCTATAAGAACTCCAAGAAGCTTTTTTCAGATAAGGAGTATGGCGCATGGAAGTTTTGCGAGGATGACGACATTAAGCGGGTTATCGAAGGCATTGAATCGGACATGAAAATATCGGTTATGGTGGATGTGGATAGGGTAGACGTGGATGATGTCAAGCCGCGTAAGGAAAGTCCGGTGTCAATGATCCGGGTGGCATCTTATGTTAAGGACATTGATAAAGCTATAGCTTTAGTAAATAATTTCGCAGATAAGGGCTATGAGACAACTGTAAATATTATGGCTATATCCCGGGCGCTTGATAACGAATTAAACGAGGCCCTGGAGCAGTTGGAAAAGGAAAGTAAAGCGCAGGTAATATATATTGTTGATAGTTTTGGATCTTTGTATCAGGAGACGGTAGAGTTTCTCGTTAAGAAGGCAAAAAGTATTCTTAAGACCAAAGAAGTGGGAATGCATGCGCATAATAACCAGCAGCTTGCCTTCGGCAATACTATTGAGGCAATTATCCATGATGCTAATTTTGTAGATGCTACTGTCTACGGCCTGGGCAGGGCTGCCGGTAACTGCCCTCTGGAGTTAATATTAGCTTTCTTAAAAAACCCGAAGTTTGATATTCGTCCGGTTTTGGATTTGATTTCTAAGGAATTTATTCCGCTACGCGAGAAGCTGGAATGGGGCTATATCATACCTTATGCTATTACAGGTTTCCTTGACGAGCATCCCAGGGCAGCTATTGCGTTGCGCGAAAGCGATAAAAAAGAAAATTACCGCGAGTTTTATGAAAGTCTGGTAGCCGAGATAGAAGAATGAA
>CAYXSY010000010.1:2414-60791 GCA_964467905.1 uncultured Planctomycetales bacterium
CGGTTTTTAGAAAAGAATGGCTTCAGAATAAAGATTTTAAGAGCATTAGTGGCGCTATAAGAAAATACCTAGAGAAACTTCCGTAATTGTTTTTTTTGGAGGTTAGTATGAAAAAAGTCATTATTTTATCTTCTTTTTGTTTTTTACTATTTACGCCTATGGGCTGGTGTGTTCAGGAAATTCCCGGTTTTGATGATGTTTGGGTAAGCCCGGAAGCAAATTTTAGTTCTTACGATGTTATTTTTATTGACCGTCTTGATTTAAGTGCAGTTAACATTGATGTTTTTGATCCATACCCTACGGATGATCATTCAAGCGATAATAAAACCGATAATGATATTAGGGATGAAATGGCTATGCAGATACATGAATTATTTTCGGATGCTCTGGGTAAGGTTTTGCCGGTAGAAAGAAAAAAGTCAGCTTTAGGGGGAAAGAAAGCTCTTATTCTTAAGGTGCGCCTGTCAGGAACAGTAGAAGATGAAAGCTTGCTTAGGGGCGAGCTTTTTAAGCTAAAAGGCACAAGCGTTCATATAGACTGCGAGCTGGATGATTATAATACGTCAACCAAGATTCTTACTGTTTCTGATGATTATGAAAAAGCAACGGATAAATATGATATTTCGACTTTAAAAGGAAGTGATTTGGATAGGTGGTATAAGGCTGTTGATTTTTGGGCTAAGGGCTTGGCAGACTATATTGCCTCTAATAGAAAATAGTATTATAGCCTTAGCTATCTTTGATGAAAAGATAGTAAATTGACACTACAAATATTAAAATTATTATTATTGTTCTTAATATATCCGCAGGTATGAATTCCGATTCCGCAAAAGTCCCGCCGAAATGAGTGTTTATTATCGTAATTAAATAAAGCATAGATGAAACCAGCAGGCAGTACGAAAATGCCTTTTTGTATCCCCAGCTTCTTGAGAGGAATAGAAAAGCAACCAGGATAATCAGGTCGAATACGGGGTTAGTAAAATAAAAATAGTAGTTGTTTAATTCTTCGATGTGGGGTTTAAGGGATTTGAAGAAATTTATAGCTGTCGGGTTATTGAAGAGGGAAATTGCGTTTTTATGTACATCCTGCAGTATTTCCATAGCTATATTATACCTTTGTTTTTATCGGTATCGCAAGCATTAATTAATCTTAAGGTATAGCTAAAATATGTTTTGGTTTTCTAAGCTATTGGAGTATAATAATAAAAAATAAGGAGGATTTTTATGGCGAGGTTATTTATTATTCCTTTTATAGTTTTTGGGCTGGCTGTGTTGTCTTTTTCAGGATGTAATACTCTCAAGAAAGATGTGGATAGCGCAGAGCAAGATTTAAGCGTAGATTCTTCGCCTGAATACCCCGACGGCTTGGAGAAAGAAATAGAAGAACGCGGCGAGCCTTAATAATCAGATATTTTACCGGACGCATTGTTTTTTAAACAAAATTATGTTATACTTTATTTGCAATCTCGGAGATTCGCTGTTAGCACGGGTTAACAAAAGGGATGAGATTTTTCATTTAATCCGTAGGGGCGAGATAACCCGGAGCGTCCGAGATTCCAAATACTTCGCCCCTACCGTTAATATAATCCCGGCTTTTTAAAGCCGGGATTTTTGTTATTATATCGATAAGGAGGCCTTATGAAAAAGATAGCTATAGTTATGGTGTCTTGTTCCCTCATTATTTTGGCATCCCTATTTTTTGTTGAAGAAGCATATTGCCGTTATGGGGCAACACTTTTTGATGCAGACCCTTCGGCGCCGTTTTTGCTTTATCCTTCTTCGGATAATGTGGATTTGACAGGTAAGAGCAGTCTTAGTTTTCAATGGGAAAGGTCACAGCTTTATCTGACTGATTATTTTGACTTTAAGGTGTATAAGGGTTATGTTACTTCGCAGGATAACCTTATTTTTAAGAAGCAGCTTGATGCTTATGATTATCCGGTTTCTGTTCCGGCATCATATTTTGAAGTAGGCCAGACTTATACCTGGACTTTAGTGCAGGTATTTTCCAGTGGCGTAAAAAGCGAACGGGCTTTTGATTCTTTTAGTATTTCTAAGAAGTGATAAAGATTTCTAAATTTATTACTGTTCTTAGCATGCTTGGCGTTGTTTGCTCTTTTTATCTATGCGGTTGTAGTGATAATATCCCTGTTTACGGCGCTTATCCTAAAACCGGCTTAGCCAGCTGGTATGTTTCAAAACATACGGCTTCAGGCGAGGCTTATAGGGATAATCTGTTTAGCTGCGCGCTTAGAAAAAGAGACTTTGGGCAATACTACAAGGTTTGCAATCTGGATAATAACAGATGCGTGGTGGTAAGGCATAATAATTTTGGCCCTTCGCGCGCGATGTTTAATAAAGGCAGGGTCATAGATTTAAGCAAAGAAGCTTTCTTGAGGATTGCGGATTTAGAAGACGGCGTTATCAGAGTGAGCGTTGAGGAAGAATGACATTAAAGTGCCCCAATTGCGGACATGACAACGAATCAGGCGCAGCATCGTGCAGGATGTGTCAATTTGCATTTATCAAGGAGCAGCTGAGTAATCCTGTCCCGCAAGCCATTAAGTCTCCTTCGGATATTGAGCCGGTGGTTATTTCTTATCAGGGCCAAGAGTTCTATGAAGGCGTATATAAGCTGCGTTTTCTGATTCTCATTTTAGTGTTGGTAGTTTTCTGTTTATATTTTATTATTGTCGGTTGAGGAGGGATAAGCTATGATAAGGAAGGCGTTCGTACTATTGGCGTTAGCGGTAATTATTAACTTTAACTCAAAAGGAGTATGCGCGGTGGATAAAAACATAGTGGTTTTGGAAACAACGCAGGGGACAATAGAGATAAAACTTATGCCTGATATTGCACCTAAGGCGTGTGAAAATTTCAAGAAGCTGGTACAGAAAGGCTATTATAACGGCATAATCTTTCATCGCGTAATTAAGAATTTTATGATTCAGGGCGGAGATCCTTTAGGTATCGGAAGCGGAGGCGAGTCAATCTGGGGCAGGCCCTTTGAGGATGAATTTAACCCTGCCGTAAAGTTTGATAAACCGGGCATTCTTGCTATGGCAAACGCCGGGCCTAACACTAACGGCTCGCAGTTTTTTATTACCACGGTATCTACTCCATGGTTAAATATGAAGCATACTATTTTCGGTGAAGTAATTTCCGGGTTTGACGTTGTTAAGAAGATAGAGAATGTGGAGACCGGCCTGGCGGATAAGCCGGTTGTTGATCAGAAAATTATAAAGGCATATTTGAAATAATAATTGAGGAGGTTTATAAGATAGCAATGGGTAAAAAAGAGAAGATAAAATGTCATGAATGTAAAAAGCCGCATGAGTGTTGTCAGTTTGGCGCATGGCTTGATTTAGATGAAGCGAAAAAGATCCTAGACCTTAAGATAAAAGGAGGAGATTTCTTTCATCTTGAGAAAGATGATGATTATCCTTCCGGCTATAGGACCAGCACCAGCGTTGAAGACGAGAAGTGCACCTTTTTAACCCGGGATGGCTTATGCGCGATTCATAAAATTAGTTATGACCTTAAACCAACGCATTGTAAAGAATTCCCCTATGAGGGGAAGAGGCTCTCTTCTTTTGCAAAGTATATTTGCGGCCATGTTAAGGCTATCCATAAGAAGAAACGCAGAGCAAAGAAATAATTTATGAAGTATACTAAGGGATCAATAGGCAGAGTTTTCTTATTAAAATTTAATGATGGCGACATTGTTATCAATGAACTCGTCAAGCTTGCGCGTAAAGAAAATATTAAATCTGCAACAATATTATTTATTGGCGCCTTGAAAAAAGGGGATTTGGTGACCGGGCCGAAGAAGCCGGTTATTCCTCCTGAACCTAATTGGGTCAAATTCGCAGGCGGGTGGGAGGCTATGGGCATAGGAACAATATTCTCTAATTCTTCAGGTCCGCAAGTCCATATTCATACCGCTATGGGCAAAGCTAAAAAAGCTTTTACCGGGTGTCTTAGAAAAGAATCTAAGGTTTTTCTTGTGGTTGAGGCGGTTGTATTTGAATTGAAAGGGGTAAAAGCATCTAAGGCCACAGACCCCAAAACAGGGCTTAATTTATTGAGGATCGCTTAGCATAATCTATTTACTATATGCGAGAATTGCCATATAATTATCTATAGATAGAATTATGACAGGAGGTAAGTTTATGGGTAAAAAGGGATTTACTTTATTGGAGATTACTGTTGTCTTGGTTATTGTCGGGATATTAGCTTCGATAGGCATAGCGCAGTATCATAAGGTGGTAAGAGAGTCTTATTTTGGCGAGGCAAAGACAAATTTATCTATGTTGCGCAAGTTGATGATAGCATACAAGGACGAATACGGCTCTTATCCAGCTAATGTTACTCAAGAGTATAATCCGCTAGGTGTGGATTTGGCTCTTTGGGGTAATGGACGCGCATCTGATGCTTGCGCTGATGCTAATTTCTTTTTTCAGTATGATTGCTGGGGTGATGTTGAGGTTGGTGGAACGGCACAAATCCCAAGATGCATAGCCTTTAGGTGTGAGTCGGGAGGCAAAAACCCGCAAGCACCTGATCTTAATGAGCGATTAGTTTTGTTTATTGAGAACGGGACTTTAAGAAAATGGTCTAATGGTACGTCTTATGATATGTATTGATTACTTACTTTCTGGTTGTAGCAACAAAAAACCCCGATTTATTCGGGGTTTTTTTGTAGGTGATAGGCCTATATAGGTTGTCCCTATCTGACCGTCCTCCTTTGAATGAGTAAGCCCCGTTAGAAAGCAGGAGTTCTAACGATTATTCTTTCTAACGGGGTAAACGCTTGTATAAGATATCTGCCATATTTTAGCCTGTCTTTCAAGCCCTCGGAGCTATTTTTTAGAAAGCGCTTTCTAAAAATTATACTTGATGTATTGCCTCGTCGATTATATAATTATCTACAAACGCAGGAGCATTAATGAAACAGATAAGATTTGATTTTAACAATATGTTTGGTTTTTCGATAGGCCAGACTCATGGCGTTGAGCCTGATGAAATAAAGAAGCTCGCCGGACCTATCCGTGATGCCCATAAACACCTTACGGCTATTATTGAGGATACCAGAAACAGAATAGGCCTTAATTTGGAATGGGCAGCCCTGCCTTTTCAGGATGAAGCAGAAATAAGAAAAGTTCACCTTTTAGGAAGAGAAATCGCCCGCAAATACAAGAATGTTCTTTTCTTAGGCATAGGAGGGTCGTATTTGGGCCTGAAGGCAGCGCAGGATGCGTTGCTTGAGCCATATTATAATGATTTTTCCGCCTTAAGAAGAAACAGCCCCAAGGTTTATTTTGAAGGGAACAACCTTGACCCTGACACGTTAAATAATTTACTTAAAAGCATTAAGCCGCAGGAGACCTGCGTTGTGGTTATTTCAAAGTCAGGCGAGACCACAGAAACAAAGGCAGCTTTCACAGTCGTTGAGGCCTGGCTTAAGAAACATTTAGGCGCAAAATACGGGCGTAATGTTATTGCCATAACTGACCCTGAATCTGGAACTCTGCGTAAGAAAGTCAAAGCCGAGCAGGAAAAAGATGTTTTAAGTTTTCGTAACTTGCCTTTGCTAAAAGGTGTAGGCGGCAGGTATTCTGAATTCAACATGGGGCTTTTGCACCTTGCAATTACCGGGGTTAATCTGCGCGAGGTCTTACGAGGCGCAGCTGATATGGCAAAAAGATGCAGCAATCCCGATGTCTACAAGAACCCGGCGTATTTATACGCGGTTCTTTGCTACATTCTTTATCATAAAAAAGGCAAGGCAATATCGATTATGATGCCTTTTTCCGAGAAGCTTAAGTCAACCGGAGATTGGTATTGTCAGCTTTTAGCTGAAAGCCTTGGCAAAAAGTATACCCGTAAAGTTAAAGTAAGGGGCGATGGGACAGAGATTTGGGAGAGAGACCTGACTAATCCTGTGCATTGCGGCCGTACACCGATTGCCTGCCGCGGCACAAACGACTTACACTCCATACAGCAGAATAATATTGAAGGCGAAAATGATAAGGTTGTTACTTTTATTAAAGTAGAAGACTTTGAGCATGATATAAGGATGCCTTTATCCGCAGGCATACTTTCTTCTATGAAGTTTTCCGAATTAATTCAGCTTGCCCAGGAGGCGACAGAGTGGTCTTTAGTCAGGGAATCGCGCCCTAACTGTACTATCGCTTTGCCGAGAGTTTCTCCTTACTATTGGGCAGGGCTTTTATTTTTTCTTGAGATGGCAACCGCTTTTGAAGGCGAGCTGCTTAATGTGAACGCTTTTGACCAGCCCGGAGTAGAAGGTTATAAAAACTACATGTATTACAAGCTTGGTAAAGCGGGCATCTCCGAAGAAATCATTTCCGAAATCAAAAACTTCCCCCTCATCAAAAAGAAATCCCTCATCCTCTAACCCACTATTAGTGTCAGACACTCCTTTAGGTTGGTGTCTGACACTAGAATCGATATATGTTGACAAGCTATAGTTTTGCTTGTATATATTAGGTTACACTAGATATGCTAAAAGATGAGGTAATTTATGGCCGGAATTAGCAAAAAGAACAAAGAAATCATGACTGCCAAGGATGTAGCCGAGTATTTGAATCTTCATCCCCTTACCGTGCATCGTTATGCGCGCGAAGGCAAGATTCCCGCATTTAAAATCGGGACGGATTGGAGATTCCACAAGAAATACATCGAGCGCTGGATTAAAGAGAAACTTACCGGAGCTTCGCGCAAGGTAAAATCAAGCAGCATTTTTGGTTAGTGGAACTCTTTGTATAGCTGCATCTAAATATGAGAAAATTCGCTTTCATAATTTTTGTAGATACTATAGAAGCCCTTAAGAGAATACATGGCTTATATCGGGCTTTGCCTTCTTTTGCGGTAGGAGCGATTCTAAAGAACAAGCCTGCAATTGAAATTTTTCACGCCAGGAATATTACCTGCGGACGCGGGGAGAAAATAGACGGCCACATTATTTTATGTCCGCTTTTCCCGAATAAATATATGGGCGGCCTGCATATGGATTTCGTCATGGACAGGATAAACAGCGCAGGCAATCTGGCTAAGAAACTTGGTGCAGATATAGTCGGTTTTGACACTTTGCCCCAGGCAGTCTCCGATAAGGAACAGGTAATTTCCGATACTCTTAAGATCCCCATTACAACCGGCAGGGCCTTAACAGCCTGGTCGATGTTTGAGGCAGCTTATCGCATAACAAAAGCCAAGAGAATACCTTTTTCGCAGACTGTTATTACCGTTTTGGGGGCGAATAAGCCTTTGGCGCAGTTGTGCGCTTTTAAATGTTCGAGCCTGGGAGCGCGTCTGGTTATTTTTGACTGGAATCAGGAAAAACTTGTTGCCTCAAAGGAGCGCCTTCTTAAATTCCTGTGCATAGCGAATAAGCCGGAGGCGCTGACTTTGTTTGCAAAGGATAATTTAGCGCTTGCAGTTGCGGAGGCAGACATTATTATTAATGCGGATAATTTTGATGAAGGCAGGTTTTTAAATAATACTAAGCGTTCAGCAACAGTATTGGATTTATTTGGTTGTGACGCAAAACCGCTTAATAGGACATCGGCAAACAACGTTAATTTTATTAAGGCCGCTCTTATAAAAATGCCGCACCTTACCCAGTTGGGATTCCATACCGGGTTGCCGGAAGGAGTCATTTGTTCCGGACTATCTGAAACAATGCTTTTAACTTACGAAGGAAAATTTGTGAATTATTCGATAGGCGATAATATAAATCCCGATGATTTGGAGGAGATAGCCGACATGGCAGCCGCGCATGGTTTTGAAGTCTGGTTGCCGGAGGCACCGGTTATATAAGATATGACCCTTCGATTAACTCAGGGTCATTTTGATACAGGAAAAATATAGGCAAAATGAAAAGACGCGTAGTAGTTACTGGTTTAGGGGTGGTTTCTCCGATTGGCGAGGGCAAGGATGCTTTTTATGATGCGCTCATGCAGGGTAAAAGCGGAGTTGGTCCGGTGGCTTCTTTTGATACGACAGGATATGACCGCCATAACGGAGCCGAAATAAAAGATTTTGACCCATTAAAATTTATGGATGCGCGTAAGGCGAGGCGTATGGGCAGGGCTTCGCAACTTGCAATTGCTGCTACGGAATTGGCCTTATCTGATTCCGGAGTAGATAATGAAAGATTAAGTTCTGATAAAGCCGCAATTATATTAGGTACTACTTTGGGAGAATCCGCTGTATTTGAGGTGGTAAATAAAGCTTGGATTAAGCGCGGGCTAAAGAAAGTAAATCCTTTTCTGGTTGCTCGTACTACAGCTAATCTGCTTTCTGTAAATTTAGGTATTCATTGTAATGCAAAAGGAATAAATTTAGTTATACCTACTGCTTGTGCTTCTGGAAATTATGCGCTCGGCTATGGTTATGATTTGATTAAGGATGGGCGGGCAGATATAGTAGTTTCCGGAGGAGCAGATGCATTTTCACGAATTGCATTTGCTGGTTTTAGCCGTATGCTTGCGATGTCATCAGATATCTGTCAGCCGTTTGACAAAAACAGAAAAGGGATGATGTTGGGTGAAGGGGCAGGGATTTTAATCTTAGAGCCGCTTGAAGTGGCGCTTAAAAGAAAGGCTACGATTTACGCCGAGATTTTAGGTTATGGTTTATCCTGCGATGCGCATCATATGACTATTCCCTCTGAAGACGGTATTGCCCGTTGTATGGAAAATGCTTTAAAAGATACACAGCTTTCTGCTTCGCAAATTGATTATATCTCTGCGCATGGCACAGGGACAGGCGCTAATGATAAGAATGAATGCGCAGCAATCAGAAAAGTCTTTGGCGAGCCTTATAAGAAAGTGCTGGTTAGCTCTATTAAATCAATGCTCGGGCATTGTATGGGAGCAGCTTCAGCATTGGAGGCGGTTGCCTGCTGTTTTGCGGTAAGCCGAGATATAGTTCCTCCGACCATAAATTACCAGATACCTGATCCGGAGTGTGATATTGATTGTGTCCCGAATCAGGCGCGTAAAGCTAAAATTAACATTGCATTTAATAATGCCTACGCATTTGGCGGAAACAACGCATGCGTGGTATTCAGAAAATATGAACGATAATATTGTAATTACAGGAATTGGTGTTGTTTCATCAATCGGAACCGGCAAGGATGCTTTCTGGCAGGGCTTAAAGGAAGGCAGAAGCGGGATAAAGCCGGTTACGCTTTTTGATACCTCATCACTTAAGGTAAAGCTGGGGGGCGAGGTTGCTGATTTTAAGCCCGAGGAGATTCTTGGGCCTAAGGGGCTGCGTACTTTAGACCGTGCAACCAAACTTTTGCTTTGCGCAGGCAGCCTTGCTTTAGCCGACGCAAAATTAGATATAAATGATGGGTTATTTAATTCCGTAGGGACATGCATCGGAACAACTTTAGGGCATGTTTGGAGTGTTTCTGAATTTGACAGAGCTATGCTTGTTGATGGTCCACGTTACGTTAACCCAGCGGAATTCCCTAATACGGTAATGAATTCTTCGGCTAGTCAATTAGCTATACGTTTTGGTATTAAGGGGCCATGCTCGACCGTTTCTAGTGGCTTTACCTCAAGTTTAGATGCTATAAAGTACGGTATAGACTTGATGAAGAATAATCGTGCGGATATTGTTTTGACCGGTAGCGTTGAAAACTTTTGTGAGCAGAATTATTTAGGTTTCTATAAAACTAAATTTCTCGCTGGCGTAAAGGGCGAAGAATTAAGCTGTCCTTTTGATAAAAGAAGAAATGGCGCGATTTTCGGGGAAGGAAGCGGCATTGTAGTATTAGAGAAGGAAGAGAGTGCGCGTAAAAGAGGGGCTAGAATTTATGCGCGTATAGCCGGATATGGCACGTCTTTTTATCCTTATAAGATAGATAGGTATGAACCGCAGGGTAAGGGTTTAAAAAAGGCAATAGAGTTTGCTTTATCAAACGCTGGCTTAACTCCTAAAGATATAAGCTATATCTCAAGCGCGGCTAATTCTACTGTTGAGGGTGATTTAGTTGAGACGGGGGTGATTAAAGAAGTATTCGGGGATAATACAGCTAAATTGCCTGTGAGCTCGATTAAGTCCATGTTGGGTGAGACTTATTCAGCGGCCGGCATATTGCAGTTAGTTTCGGCAGTTGCTTCAATAAGTGAGGGTTTTATCCCGCCCACAATTAATTATGAACAAAAAGATGCATCATGCGACTTAGATTGTGTGCCGAATAAGGCAAGACCGGTTGCAGTAAACAACGTTCTTATCGATGCTTTTGGGCCAAGCGGAGCAAATTCTTGTTTGATTGTTTCGAAACATAAATAAAAATTGCTTTTTAAAGTCCTATAATGATATAATAAACGCCTCAAATGATTCTAAAAGATAAAGTTGCGATAGTTACAGGAGCAAGCCGCGGCATAGGAAGGGCCATTGCCTTAGAATTGGCAAGGCAAGGTGCTTCGGTTTGTTTTACTTATTTAAAAAACGAAGATTTGGCTTCTGAACTCGTTAAAGAGATAGAAGCTAAAGGCGTAAAAGCACTTGCAATAAAAGCCGATATAAAAGATTTTAACTCGGCAAAAGAGCTGATTAAAAAAACAATTGACAATTTTGGCCAATTAGATATTCTGATAAACAACGCTGGCATTATCAGGGATAAGGCATTGATGATGATGAGCGAGGAAGATTGGCATGAGGTTATTGATACTAATCTCACCGGTGTATTTAATGTCAGTCGCGCCGCGATTGTAACATTTTTAAAGCAGAAAAAAGGCGATATTATAAATATAAGTTCTGTAAGCGGGTTGATTGGCTTGCCGCGACAGACTAATTATTCTGCTTCCAAAGCAGGGGTCATTGGTTTTACTAAGGCATTGGCAAAGGAAACAGGCCCTTTTGGCGTACGGGTTAATGCTATTGCCGCCGGTTTTATTGATACGGATATGACTAAAGATTTAAAACCGGAGCTAAAGGAGGGTATGCTTAAAATTATCCCTCTGGGCAGATTTGGCAAGGTTGATGAAGTTGCCAAAGTAGTCACGTTTTTATTAACCAATTCTTATATTACAGGGCAAACAATAACAATAGACGGGGGGTTGGGAATAAAATGAGTCCCGTTAGACCCTGGTTTTACACTTACGTTATTTATTGTAATAAAACAGGAACTATGTATACTGGCGCGACAATGGATTTAACAAAAAGAATGGAGCAACATTGCTCTGGTAAAGTATTCTATACAAGAAATAAAGGGCCAGTAGAGTTAGTTTATTTTGAAGCATGTTTAAATAAGGATGATGCGTATCGTAGGGAAAGGTATTTAAAGAGTGGAATGGGCAAGAGATACATTAGAAATCGTATAAGTCTTAATAATTATAATTCTTATAGTCTAGAAAGGGGTCTAACGGGATGAGCAATGCAAACCTGGAGCAGGAAATAAAAGAAATTATCAGTAATATCTTAGAGGTTGAACCGGAGAAAATTACTCCTGATGCTAAGTTTGTGGAAGAGCTTGGCATGGATAGCATGATGGCGCTGGAAATTCTAGCGGCGATTGAAAAGAAATACAAGATTACTATCCCCGAAGAGAATTTAGCCAAGTTGACCAGCTTAAAAGACGTTGTAGATATCGCGAAGCAGTTTGTTAAATAGTAACTAGTAAGCTCGTAACTAGTAACTCGTAATCGGAGTGCTATATGCAACAGCTAGACATCCTAGAAATCCAGAAAATCCTGCCGCAGGCGTATCCGTTCCTGATGATTGACCGGATAGTTGAGTTTAATGAAAAACAAAACGCTGTCGGTTTAAAGAACGTAAGTTATAACGAGGCGTTTTTTCAGGGGCACTTCCCGGGTAAGCCGATAATGCCGGGGGTCTTAATTGTTGAGGCTATGGCGCAGACTTCCATTGTATTTTTAGCAAAGAGTTTTCCGGAGATGGTTAAGCAGGGTGCGGTTTATTATCTGGGAAAAGTGGAAGTTAAGTTTGTTTCTCCGGTTGTGCCGGGAGACCAATTAAGAATTGAAGTAAGGCCTTTAAAATTAATCTCTACTATGGGGATAATGGAAACGCATGCCTATGTGGGAGAGAGAACAGTCGCGCGCGCGCAGCTCGGGTTTGTAGCCAAATAGGCACTTCTTATATAAACTTGCCTAAAATCACCGTAACATTTCTCTAAATGCAGGAAAATAAACCTAAAGTATTAGTTGTTGATGACGAGCCGGATGTTGTCCAGAGCCTAAGCGATTATCTGGGGAATAAAGGTTTCCAGGTCTTTGGCGCCCTAAGCGGAGAGCAGGCTCTAAGTATTCTTGAGAAGGAAAAGGCAGATCTTATCCTGATGGATATTATGATGCCTGTTTTAAAAGGTACGGAAGTGTCCCGCCTGATAAAGAATAAGTATCCGTCAGTTAAAGTGGTAATTCTTACTGCTTATCCCCAGGAGGCAGAAGCTCTTTTAAGGGAAAACGTTACAGAAACTGTTTTAGCCAAGCCCACAGGTATAGATGTAATCTTCGAGAAACTATCAGATATACTTGAGCCTTCAGTTTCCCAGAGCGCTCAACAAGGCGTAGAGGCGCGTGTTTTATTCATCAAGGGCAAGCTTCTTATCTTTGACCCGGATAAGTTAAATAGCGATAGTTTAACTTCACGGCTTAGATCTCTTGATGCTCGCGGTGAATATTACGATGTAAAACAGGTTTTTTCTTCTGATGATCTGCTTGAATCCGTTGCTTCATTTGGGCCGGACTTAATTTTAGGAAATTCATCTTTTGTCAACAGTTTGGCTCCCGGGAAAGGAAAAGATATTTTAGATAGTTTCTTAGAACAGGGCAAGGCCATTATTTATGATTCTGCGCAGCTTCTAGATAATAATCGTCTAGAAGGGCTTATTAAAACCATCCAGATTTACAGCTTCAGAAACGGGCTTATTGAGGTGAAGTGGGTAAGAATATAGTAAGAATAAGAGAAATAAATATCTATATCAAGCTAACTCCTAAGAGTTAGCTTTTTTGTTGAGCGCTATCTTGTTATCATACAATATGAGTTATTTCTATAAATGTATGGTAACTTTTCTCTTGACATAGTGTATCATAAGTGATACACTCATTTCGGAGGTGAGAAATATGTCTACTAGAAATCCACGGTTAAATGTTGTGCTTGAGCCATCGCTTTACTCGACTGTTGCCCATCTTGCTAAAAGAGATGGGACTTCTTTGTCTTTAAAGGCAAGAGACTTAATCCGCCAGGCAATTGAATATTGCGAAGATGCTTATTGGACAAAAGAGGCTACTAAAAGAGAACCTACTCTTCGTAAGAAGCCGGCACTTAGTCATAAACAGGTATGGTCATAGAAAATGTGCTATAAGTTGTTTTATCATCCTGATGTGTTAAGGCGTGACCTGACAGTGATTCTTAAGAATATCAAAGACGCGATACGTCGGGCCATAGAGGAAAGATTGTTATCTGACCCGGTTGCCGGTGAGCCTTTAAGGCAGAGTTTGAAGGGGCACCGTAAACTACGTGTTGGAGATTATCGCGTTATCTACAGGTTCTCAGGGAACCAGATATTTGTTTTGAAGATTGGCCACCGCAAAGAAGTTTATTTGAAAGTTTTTCCGCGCTTGGCGTCATAGGCCAGGCATAGATTGAAGAGATGATTATGAACCCAGAGTATAAGGGTTATAGAGGCGGGAGGATAGAAGTTTATGATCGGGAAGATAAAAGAGGATATGCATGTTATGAGGCAAGATTTCTTATTCCGGAAGAATTTATAGAGGATTTTCGGAATACGCGGGATTTCAAGGAATCTGACAAGATGCCTTTTATGCGGTGGGATTATGTCGAAGAGAAGAGAGCAAAAGTTAAAGCAAGCCGTTAAGAGGATTAAAAGAAATGAATTTTGAGGCCGTATTTAAATTAATCGTGGATAGTTTCAGGAATAACAAAATTGATTTTGCCGTAATTGGCGGGTTTGCTTTGTTAGTTGCGGGCTACTCGCGGGCAACAGAGGATATCGACTTGCTTATACCCCAAGCCGGCCTGCCGAAGGTAAAGAAAATCTTAGGCGCATATGGTTTTGAATTGATACATGAAAGCCAAGATGTTGCTACTTTCGTTGGCAAAATGAGAGAACTAGGCAGGGTTGATTTTTTGCTTGCGCATCGCAAATATGCAAAAGCTATGCTTGAGCGTTCTGTTCCGGAAAAGATTTTAGATGGAAAAATTAGTGTCAAAGTTATACTGCCGGAAGATCTTATTGGCTTAAAAGTTCAGTCAAGCTCAAATGACCCGGCGCGTTATCATCAGGATATGGCTGATATTGAAGCAGTTATGCGCAATAATAAGAAATTAGATTATTCTTTGATTCGTGAGTATTTTGCGCTTTTCGACCGCCAGTATGAGCTTGAAGAGATAATGAAAAGGATAAAAAATGCTTAGTAGAAACGAGAAACAGCAATTCTTGCGCGACGGCTTAAGTCCGCGGCGAAGAAATAGCTTTCGCAAAACCAAGGCGTTGGCGATAAGTAAAAAAATCACCCTGGATGGTTATATCCGTTTTTTGATGCAATTACAACAAATAATTCCGTTTAAAGTGTCGAGAAAGTGTATTAATACTACGTTAAATAAGTTATAGTTATGAGGATAGGTTGTGGATTATGGGTTGAGCCGTGAATTTTGGGTTGTGAGTATTGGTTGAGGATAAACCCACGATTCATCCACACAACACGTCCCGCAACTCATAACGCACCTTCACAATCATTACAATGACCATAAAAGGGCTTAAAAAAGATGAATATGATGTTGTAATAATCGGCGCTGGTATAAGTGGGCTTGTTTGCGGCTGCTATTTAGCCAAAACCGGGATGAAAGTGCTGATTGTAGAAAAGAATCATCAAATAGGTGGGTATTGTCAGTCATTTATTCGTGAAGGATATAGATTTGATTCTTCTGTGCATTATTTAGGCAGCTGCAGGAAAGGAGGCGTATTAAGAGCAGTTTTGGAGGATTTAGGTCTATGGCATGAATTAAAGTTCATTAGTATAGACCCTACTGATATTATTGTAGTGCCTGATGGAAGAATATCGCTTAGCAAAAATATAGACTCAACGATAGAAAGTTTCAATAAAATATTTCCTAAGGAGACAAAAGATATAGCAAGTTTCCTGTCTTTTTTAGACAAGGAAGATGTTTTAGAAAAATATATAGCCTTGAAACAGCACAAGACTTTCCTTGATTTATTGAACGCTTATTTTAAAGATCAAAAAATTAAAGCTATATTTAATGTTTTCTTAGCTAACACAGGCATATTTTCTGATAAAATATCTAGCATTGCCGGAGCTATTTTATATAAAGAGTTCATTCTAGACGGAGGTTATTATCCTATTGGAGGCATAGATTCTGTTGTCAACAAGATTGCTAATAAGTTCAAGGAGGTTGGAGGTACGATACTTATAAAGAAAAAAGTTAAGAAAATTAATACTCTAAACCACATTGCTACAGGAGTGTTGCTTGATAATGGTGAGTGTATTAATGCACGATATGTAATTTCTAACGCAGATGCGACAATGACATTCTTGGATTTAGTAGGACACGAGCACTTGCCTAAAGATTTCATTCATAGCATCAAAATAAGCATCCCTTCGCCATCCTCGTATATCCTGTATTTAGGGTTAGATAATTCTATAAAGCCCGAGTTACCATTATGTGCTGGCCTGTGGTACGATATGTCTCCGTATAGCTTAGATGAAAAGCATTTTAACATAATAGACAATGATAAAACCACAGGTCCTTTCTTCTGCAACTACCCCTCTTTGTTTGATAAAACACAAAATAATAATAAAGGGATAAGTATGCGTTTAGCAGTTGTAGCATCGTATAAAGGAGAAGATTACTGGGTTAAAAATAGAGATAGGCTATCTGATATTATTATTAAAAGAGCTGAAAATTTCTTCCCGAATTTCTCTAGGTATATAAAAGTTAAAGAAGACGCTACCCCCCATACTCTATATAAATATACATTGAATAGGGATGGAGCTACTTGCGGCTGGTCTTCTTTCCATGGTCAATCCGATAATATAAAGGCTTTTAGCTACAACACTCCAATAAAGAACTTATTTTTATCTAGTCATTGGGTTCATTTACTTGCTGGGCAGGGTGGAGTATCTATGGCTGCTTCTGTCGGTTCTAGAGTGGCCAAAAGGATATTGCAAAAAGAGAAGATAAAATATGGGGTTTAAATAACTATCAGCACAATTATTAATACGATGAGTGAGTATAAAAATATACTATTAACTGGTAGCACTGGTTTGTTGGGGTCGTACTTATTAAAAGTTCTACTTGATAATGACTATTATGTGTATACCATTGCTAGATCTAGTAATTATAAGGATAGCGTATCTAGGGTATTAGATGTTTTAGAATTTTGGGGTAAAGAAACTATATCAAAGGCTAGGAGCAATCTTAGGGTAATTGAGGGAGATATTTCTATGCCTGACTTCGGCTGTTCTTTAGAGGAATTAAAAATCTTGAAAGATGAGGTAGATGTTGTATTCCATTGTGCAGCCTTAATAGATTTTACGAGCCCGTTGGAGAAAATAAGGAGAATTAATGTTGGTGGTACAAAGAATTTATTAGATTTCGCTATCGAGTTTAAGAAGCTAAAGAAGATAAATTATATAAGTACGGTATATGTGGTAGGTACAAAGAACAACATTATTTTTAACGAAGAGATGTTAGATTTTAAACAAGGCTTCAACAATACTTATGAACAATCAAAATATGAGGCAGAAGTTACGGTAAGGAATTACTTACAAAGAGGTTTAAAAATATCAATTTTTCGGCCAAGTATGGTTGTCGGAGAATCCTCTACGGGTAAGATTACTGCTTGGAATTTATTTTACAATTCTCTAAAGTTATTTACTAGAGGAATATATGATGAGTTCCCTAGTAGTAATGACTGTTTTTTCAATATAGTGAATGTTGATGCTGTAGCGAAAGCAATATTCGTGCTCTCCAGGTTAGATGAGACTGGTGTTTATCATGTTGTTTCTCCTAATGATGTAATGGGAGAGCATTTTATAAGGATGGCCGCCGATTATTTTGGATTCACATTGCCTAAATTCATACCATTGAAAGACTTTGATTTTAATAGGTGGACTCCTATTCAGAGAAAATTAGTTGGTGTTTTTGTCCCGTATATCAATTCTACTACTAAAATAGAATCTTCTAAGACACAGAAAATTTTAGCCAATTATGGATTTGAATATCCTATAATGAATGATGATAATATTTTACGTATGTTTAAATATTGTTTTGAAGTAGGTTTTATTAAGAAAAACACAAATAAATCTTTAGTTAAATAATATGAATATATTTTGGTTTTCTAGCGTTGTTCTTCAAGTATCAGCTTTGATTGTGGGTGTTCTTACTTTACTTAGGAGCAATAATAAGGTTACAAATACTATTTTTGCTTTAATGTCTTTAAGCTTCGCGGTTTGGGGAATTGGGAGCTCGGTTTTCTCGAGAATCCCGATAGAAGACTATCGAGAGGCTATGTTCTGGTGGCAATTTTCTTATACTGGTGTTATTGCATCAATTGTGTTTTATGCGCATTTCACATTCAGATATTTAAATATACATAAGAGGAAGTTTCTATTACTGATATATTTAGTTGGTTTATTATTTATGTTTTTGAATTGGTATAGTCGTTCAAGTCTATTCTTAGGTGATTTAAGATTTGTATTTAATCAATTCTACTGGCATGATTGGATAAGTAGCTCGAATCCCATATTTCTAATTTTTCATGTTGGATTTTATTTATTGTTATCTGGATATTGTTTTGTAATTACATTGAAGCATTTTAGAAAAACAACGGGTTTGGTTCGTAACCAACTAAAATATATTATATTTGGATCTATATTTGTTTGGTTAGGCGGGGCGTTAAATTTCTCTATAGATTACGGTTTTAATATCTATCCGTTTGGGAACTTTATAATTTTGCCTTACGTTTTTGTTTTTGCATACGCAACTGCAAAATATCGCCTGTTAGACATTCGCGTTGCTATTACTCGGGCAGGGGTATTTATATTAGTTTACACTTTAGTTTTAGGCGCTCCTTTTGCCGCAGCTATATGGTTTAAGGATAAATTAGTTGATATTTTAGGATCACAGTGGTGGATGTTTCCGTTTGGGCTATTAGCATTCTTAGCCACCGGTGGTCCATTCCTTTATATATATATTCAGCGCCAAGCCGAGAATAGGCTATTTAAAGAGCAGAAGCGCTATCAGGATACTTTGAAACAGGCATCGGTCGGTATGACGCGTATCAGGGATTTACGCAAACTTCTTGATTTAATCGCTCATATCGTAACCAAAACAGTCAAAATTTCTTATGCGGCTATTTATCTTCTGAATGAAGATACCGAAGAATATACCGTGCAGGTCAGCCGCGATAAAGGTAGAATTCCTTTACAAAAGATAGCCTCTGATAATCCTTTGATACAATGGATAGTTTTTAAACGCGAGCCGATTATTTATGACGAAGTAAAGCGTTTGATGGAAGATACCCATAATGAGACATATCGACATCTTGAAGAAAATATGCGTTTGCTCACGGCTTCGGTAATAATACCAAGCTTTTTGGAAGATAAATTTATCGGCTTCTTTGTTTTAGGAGATAAAATATCGGGCGAAATTTATACTATTGAAGATTTAAATGTTTTTCAGGTTTTAGCCAGTCAAGCTGCTTTAGCTATTGAGAACGCCGAGTTCTATGAAGAAGCCAAGGAAATGCAGGATCAGATTGCGCAGGCAGAGAAGATGGCTACTATTGGTACTATGGCCGATGGGCTATCCCATCAGATAAATAATCGTTTCCATGCTTTGTCGTTAATTGCCGCAGATACCATTGATACGATAAAGACTACAGATACTGCAAGCTGCAGCCCCGAGATGCAGGAGATGATTAAGAAAATCAGCTATGCCCTTGAGCGCGTTGAGGCAAATGTTATGCAGGGAGCAGAGGTAGTAAAGGGAATACTAAAATATAGCCGTAAAGGCGAACAAGGGTTAACGGCGCTGGATTTAGATCAGATTATAGATGGGACATTGGAGATGGTACAGTTTAAGGTTAAGCTTAATGAAATAGATTTTATCCGTAATTATTCTAAGGATATCCCCAAAATTAAAGGTAATCTTGTTCAGCTAGAGGAGGCATTTTTTAATTTTATTGATAATGCCTACGACGCTATAGTTGAGCGGCGTACTCTTCTTAAAGAAGCAGGTTATAAAGGAAAAATTACCGTCACCGCTACACCTAAAGACAAAAGTATAGAGATTGTCGTTGAAGATAACGGTATGGGAGTAAAAGAAGAAGACGCTAAAAAAGTTTTCACTCCGTTTTTCACCACTAAAATTTCCGCGCGTAAAGGTACAGGCCTTGGCCTTTACGTTATCAAAAAAATCATTACTGACGCCCATAAGGGAAAGATCAATTTTGAATCCGCCTATCAAGTCGGAACTCGCTTTATTCTCGAGTTGCCTACCACATCCTAAGCCCCAACCCCAGGACCGTTTCCATCTAACTACTTATAAAGTATCAACTTATGCCAGAACTGTCCCCTTGTAATAAAAAATATTGTTAGATTTCTCCTCTTTTATGCGTCTATTTATTATAGAGGTAAGATTTAAAAAGGAGGGGACTATGTCTAGACCGGGCAGGACATATTTTAATAACGCTGTTTATCATATTACCATAAGAGGCAATAATAAGCAGGCGGTTTTGAAAGAAGCGGACGATAAAATGAATTTTATTAAATCTTTAGATAAATTTAAGAAGCGCTTTAAATTTAAGCTTTATTGTTTTGCTATTATGCACAATCACGTTCATTTAGTTATTGAAACGCAAGAACATATTAGAATTTCTAAGATTATGCAAGCGATTGCGCTTTCTTATAGCGTAAAATTTAGAAAGAAATATGGATATGTTGGCTATGTTTGGCAAGGCAGATTTAGGAGCACGGTTATTGATGATGAGAAGTATATATTGGCTTGTATGGAGTATATTCATAATAATCCTGTGAGGGCTGGTTTTTCTAGAAGGCCTCAAGATTATACATGGAGTAGTTGTCGTTTTTATGAAGGGCTTAAATCTAGTATTGATAAGTACGTAGAAATCGATAGGTATATTGCTTAATACTGGTTTTTATGGGGGTCAGTTCCATCGGAACTTATTATGTTGCAGAGAGATAAATAGAAACGGTCCTACAGGTGGGGATTTTAGCTTGAAAAGCCTTGAATCATATGTTATATTTTACCTAAAGCTGCCACGGGACATATAAAAAGAGGGTTTATGTTCCAAGAAGAACATAATAATATAGTGAACTTTCTAAAGAGAACAGTTTTTCCTGTTCTCTTTTTTTGTTTTTTATGTGGCATCGCCCTTGCCGCAGATACGACCCCGCCAGCCACGCCCACAATAACTTATTTACCATGGATAATCACCCCTGACAATAAGTTTAACTTTACCTGGAGCGCATCGAGCGATGCCGGTGGCTCCGGCCTGGCAGGTTATTATTATCGGATTACCAAAGACTCTGTTTCGGGAGCGCCGCTACGCGACTGGACGTCAGTCGGGCTTAATACGTCCGTGCAGATTGTCGCTTCGCAGCTTGCCTTTGTGCGCGGTTCAACTTATTATTTCAGTGTAAAGGCAAGGGATGGTGCCGGAAATGAAAGCGCATCTGCTTACAAAAGCGCGCGTTTTATTAAATTTCCTTCAGTCGGCACAATTAGCCCTTCAGCCGGCTCATCCGTTACCGGAATGCCCGCAACAATCACTTCTACCTATATAGATCCTGACGCATATACCAATTTAGCATCAACAAGTATGCTGATTTCCACTGCAGCCGGAAGCTATGCTAATTGTTTTTACGGCGATTATAACCCTCAAACTAATAAACTCTATTTAAGGAATGATGCCGGTACCGGCTTTGCCAGCGGCAGCGGACAAGTTTCTCCGGGGCAGAGCGCTACATTAGAGAATAGTTATGTAAAGTTAAACTGCGCCCAGACTACGGTTTCGGGTTCGGGCACGACCTTAACCGTTAATTGGAATATAACATTTAAAGACGGTTTTTCCGGTTCAAAAAATATGTATCTTTATTTGCGCGATAAATATGGCGCAGGTGCCGGCTGGTCGCAGAAAGGCACGCATATCGTAAATTTAAATAACGTTCCGTCTTTGGTGAGTTTTGCCCCTAGCTTAGGTACATCTTCGCAGAATAAAAGCACATATATATTAGGAATATATACTGACCCCGACGGCTCAAGCAATATTGAGATAGCCCAGATTCTATTAGACACAACCACCAACCCTCAAGGCGGGGTATTTATAATGTATAACCGTAAGACTGACAAATTGTATCTGCGTGATGATAATAACACTGCCTGGTTAGGCGGATATGCGCCGCGGTCAACTAATATAATACAGAATTCATTCTGTAAGCTTGAGTGCGCTAATACCTTCGTCATAAATTCAGGAAGTAACCTTGGGGTTATTGTTAAAGTAACTTTTAAAGACAGTTTTGCCGGGCCTAAGAATGTATATTTACGCGTAAAAGACCTTTCCGGAGCTGACACTACACTGTTGAAGAAAGGCGATTATTGTGTTTTTAGGGAGCCGCTTAAACCATAAAAGATGAAGAAAGCAATATTTAAATCCATTTCTATAATTGTTATTATCTCCCACCTGATTACAGTTTGTTTTAAGGATGTGGGGTTTGCCGAGGAGACAAAGGCTTCGGTATCTAGTAATTCTGCTTCGGCTACAAGCACCGCTTCTTCCCAATCCGAATCATCTGAACCAGTTAATCCACCTTCTGCAAGCGAGCCTCCGAGTAAGGCAGTTGATGCAGAGCCGCCGATTCCTCTTGATCAGATTGGAGGTATAGGCAATTTTAATTCCCGTCCTGTGCAGGTAGATTATTTTACCGGCCAAGCCTCATTTTCTATACCTATAATAGTTCCCCAGGGCAGAGCTGGTATGCAGCCGCAGATAGCTCTTAGTTATTCATCGGGTTCCGGTAATGGTATCGCCGGTGTCGGTTGGTCACTAAATATGGATTCCGTTCAGCGTTCAACCAAAAGAGGCGTTCCTAAATATAATGATATAACTGATATATTTATATTTTCTTCTTCCGGCAATGCGCAAGAATTAGTTAATATTAGTGGTAATGAATATCGCTCAAAAATAGAAGGAAGTTTTTTAAAAATTGAGCATTTGGATTCTAAATGGGTGGCTACTGATAAAACCGGAAAAAAGTATTATTTTGGCGTTAATGAGAACGCAAGGCAAATTACTCCTAAAGGATCATTCTCCTGGTATTTAACAGAAGTAGTAGACATTAATAATAACTCTTTGAATATAGAATATCTAAAAGATAACGGACAGATTTATCCATCGTTAGTCACTTATGGCATTAACTGCATTGAATTTGTTTATGAAGACCGGATGGATATTCATTTCAGCTATATAACCGGCGCAAGAGTAGCCAATAATAAACGCCTGAAAGAGATAATCATTAAGACTAATAATACGTTAGTTAGAAAGTATGTCTTGGAATATAAATTAAGCGCATCTACTAATCGTTCGCTTTTGACTTCAGTTATATTCTATGGTTCTGAAGATTCGTCTACTCAGCCACCTTTGATTTTCAACTATAAGGATGAGTTGCCGAATTTTGCTTCTATGAGTTATTGGCCGGGGTTAACTGGAAGTTACAGGCATATAAGGAGATCTACTACTGGAGCAGACAGCTATGTACAATTGGCATATGATTTATTCGACATAAACGGTGATGGCTTGTTGGATAGGGTGGTTAAAAAAGGCGATGATGATACCACCTTATTAATACAGCTCAATAATGGCAGTGGCTTTGGTTCTTATAATAACTGGGCCGGACTTACAACCGGTAATGTTGTGCGTAGTACATATCGTAATGGGGTTTGGGATGAGACAGTGCGCGATACCGTCGATTTAAATGGCGATGGTTTACCTGATAAAATATACGGTTTTAATATGGCTAATTGGAGGGTGCAGCTGAATAATGGACAAGGTTTTGCGTCTCAAAGAAATTGGAATGGCATAGAAGGAGGGCGCCTTAATATTAGAGTCACCAAGACATTTAGCCCTGGTAATTGGCAAGTCGATAAGGGTTTAGTCACAGATTTGATAGATATGAATGGTGATGGGCTTGTTGATAGAGTTATTTATAATCCTGGTAATGATTATCTTAAGGTTCAACTTAATAATGGAAATGGGTTCGAACCTTATGTATTATGGGGACCAATTCAGACTAGCGATAGCAACTTCAAGGGTTGGGTTAATTATTCTAAATATTACGGTAATTTAGATGTTGTAAACCTTAGGGATATGAATGGTGATGGCCTGCCGGATAGAGTGGAAGCCGATGGTACGAGTGTTTGGCAAGTGCAGTTTAATAACGGAATTGGTTTTGAGCCTCCCGTAGCTTGGGTTGGCGTAAATAGAGTCGGAGGCGCAGCTAACTATTATCGGATGATAAGATATTCGGTAACGCAAGGTAGTGAATATTTAACAAACATTGAATTAATAGATATGAATGGCGATAATTTACCGGATAGGATAATCCATAGTCTTGATAGTACTAGTATTATGAAAGTTCAGTTTAATAATGGCAATGGTTTTCAGCCTCCAGTTGATTGGGGCCCCATTTATGGAGATATTAATAGGATTCGTTACATAAATTCCAATAGTCAAACTTATGCCGATATTATGGATATAAACGGTGATGGTTTGCCGGATAAAGTCTATATTCCTGGTCCCAATGTTACGAATTGGCGTGTCCAACTTAATACCGGCTTTCCCACAGATGCTTTATTATCCGTTGACAACGGCTTAGGCGGAGTAACGGAGATTACCTATAATCCTTCTACTAAATATGACAACACCGGCGAAGATAATAAATCTGATTTGCCGTTTCCTGTACCTGTGGTCAGTTCGGTTACTTATTCAGACAGCAAAGGCTCAAGTTATACAACCAATTATTTTTATCGTGATGGCTTATATTCATGGCAGCAGCGTGAATTTCGTGGGTTTGGTTATGTTAAGGTAACCGACGCAGAAAATACCTCAAACGAAAGCTATTTCCACCAAGACGATATCTTTAAGGGCCGCTTGTATAAGCAGGAGGTAAAAGATGCAACAGGCGCGCTTTATTCTAAGACAGAAAATACCTGGTATAACGACCAGAGAACGGACGGAACGAATTTTGTATTTTTGCAGCAGACGGATAGTTATTTATATGAAGGCAAGCCCGAGCCCAAGCATACGCGAGTCAGGTTTCTTTATGACAATTACGGAAATCCCTGGACAGTTTATTCAGATGGAGAAGTTGATGTTTTGGGCGATGAGAAAACCCAATGCACAAACTATGTTTATAACGAATCGCAATGGCTGCTTAGTTTCCCGCGCTACACCTGCTTGTTTGATGCAAATAATAATGTAGTTTCCGAGAAATATTTCTATTACGATAATCATTCAAACCCGGAGGATATTCCTGTAAAAGGCCTTTTGACCAAAGAAGAGGCAACTATTTTTAATCCTCCGGCAAAAAGCGGGGTAAAGAGCGGCAATACAGTTGTTGCGCAATATGCCTATGATGTTTACGGCAATCTGATAACCTCAACCGATTCACGCGGCAATAGCGTAAATACGGCTTACGATACGGTTGCATCAACTTTTCCTGTGCGCGTAGTCAATTCTTTAGGGCAGAATATTCAGATGACTTATTATGGCATTAATGAGTCAGGCTCAAAAGCAGGGGTAAGCGGTTTTGGGCTCCCGGGCCAACCTAAAGCGACAATTGACACTAATAGCCAGCAGACTTATCAAATTTATGATGCATTAGGTAGGGTGGTTAAAGTCATCGGCCCCAATGATACCGAAGATTCACCCGGTGTGATTTACGAGTATGATTTATCAGCCCAACCCATAAAAATCACCAAAAAAGTTAAAGATGATTCAGGCGGTTCGATAAAATATCTTACTACTTACGAATTTTATGACGGCTTAGGCCGCCTTATTGAGAGTAAGTCTCCTGCTGAAGCAGACCCGCTTACAGGGGGAGCCCGTCAGATAGTCTCGGGTATTGTTACCTATGATCAGAGAGGGCAGGTTAAAGAAAAATATCTGCCTTATTTTGTTCCTGCGTCAGCCGATTATGTTGCCCCGACTTATGAAACCCCGCATGTTAGCTTTACATATGATGCCTTAGGAAGAGTGGTGCAGGTCACCAATCCCGATGGCAGCTATTCAAGCGTAACTTACGATCAATTCAAGAAAACAACCACCGATGAAAACGGCCATTACAGGACAGAGTATTACGACGCATACAGTAGGATTATTAAGGTGGAGGAAAATAATTCCGGGCAAATTTATACTACCCGTTATGAATATGATACCTTAGGCAACCTCACTAAGACTATCGATGATAAAGGCAACGTTACTCAAATTTGGTATGATTCGCTGGGGCGCAAAATAAAAATGGATGACCCGGATATGGGCGTCTGGCTTTACGAATACGATTCAGCAGGAAATCTTACCAAGCAAACCGATAATAAGGGAGGAGTTTTAACTTTTGAATACGATTCTCTGAATCGTCTGATCCGTAAGTTAATCGGCGCGCAGGTGCTGGCCACTTATTATTACGATGATTTAACTAAGCCAAATTGCGTGGGCAGGCTTTCTAAAATAACGGATCAGTCCGGCTCAACCGAGTTTTTCTATGATAATTTAGGCAGAGAGATAAAATCTACAAAGACAATCGGCGGCTCGCAGTTTACGGTCCAAAGAGAATATGATTCGCTTGATCGCTTGACGAAATTAACCTATCCGGATGGCAGCGTTATCCAATATGAATATAATCCGCAAGGTATAGAGAAGGTCTATGGTTCTTCAAAAGACGTCTCTTATGTAACAAATATTAATTATTCTCCAACCGGCCAAATCTTAAGAATTCAATACGGTAACAACACCGAAACTAATTACGCTTATAACCCGCAGACTCTGCGCCTTGATAATATTATCACTCAAAGCCCGAAGGGTAAAGTTCAGGATTTAAGTTACACCTTTGACAGCGTCGGTAATGTCACCAATATCCAGGATTATGTAAATAGCGCAACGCAGAGTTTTGTCTATGATGACTTAAACCGCCTCACGCAGGCAAGCGGCGCGTACGGCACTTACGCCTACCAGTATGACTCAATAGGAAACATGATTTATAAGGAAGGCGTAAGTATGGTCTATGGTTCGACTGCGCTCACCACAAGTGGTAAGCCGCGCCTGCCGCACGCGGTTACACGTTTTGGCGATACAGAGATAGATTATGACTTAAACGGCAACATGATTAAGAAGGGTTCGCTTGAATATAGTTATGATGCCGAGAACCGTTTAATTAAGGCAGAAGATAAGTCTTCTTCGGGTGAGGTAACTTTGGATATAACATTAAGACCCGGCTGGAACTTTTTCTCGCTGCCGCTAGAGCCGCTGGATGCAAAAGCCACAAGCGTTTTATCATCTATCGCAGGAAAGTATGACCAGCTCTCGCGGTATAATCCTACGGCAAAAACATTCGAGCATTTTATAAATGATTCGCGTTTTAACCAGTTTGATTCTTTTGAATACGGCAGGGGTTATCAGATTTATATTACTTCGTCTATAGATGTTATTTTGACCGTTGTAGGGTCTGTCCCCGTAAAAGCTGCAGGAGCAAGTAAGGGGACTGACCCTAAAGCAGCTACTGAAATTTTACTTAAGACCGGTTTGAACCTTATTGCTAATCCTAAACTCACTGAAGTATCGGTTGAGCAAGGGCTTTCTCCTCTAAAGTTAGGCGTTGATTATTCCCGCGTTCTTTACTATAATAAAGACACATCAAGTTTTCAGGAATATTCTGCTACTAAGAAGGAATTTTCTGTTTTTAAGCCCGGTGTAAGCTATTTCCTTGATTGTTTAAAAGATGCCAGCTGGGTCATTGATAACTCAAGACCCGTAACTACCTTCCTCTATGACGGTGACGGAGGAAGAGTAAAGAAGATAGTAGGAAGTAGCTCTACCACCTACATCGGCTCGCTCTTTGAGAAGGACCAGGACGGCAAGGCCACCCGCCACATCTTTGCCGGAGCCAACAGGATTTGCAGTATAGAAGGCTCTGATGCCCGCTACTTCCATTCAGACCACTTAGGCAGCTCTAATGTTACTACGGATGCCTCTGGTAATCAGGTAGGCTTAACGGAATTTAGCCCGTATGGGGGAGTTTCCCGGCAGACAGGAACCTACGAGCCCAAGTATAAGTTTACCGGCAAGGAGCTGGATGCTTCAACAGGGCTGTATTTCTACGGAGCAAGGTATTACGATCCGGAATTGGGGAGGTTCATTAGTGCGGATACTTTCGTTCAGAATCCATACGACCCGCAGTCTTTTAACCGGTATTCTTATTGTCGTAACAACCCCATAAATTACGTTGACCCGACGGGGCACTTCTTCTGGATAATTGCAGGAGCTATAATTGGTGCAATTATTGGTGGGGCGGTTGCTGCAGCTACTGGTGGGAATATTGGACAGGGATTCTTAATCGGGGCAATCAGTGGGGCGTTGTTTAACATCGCTGGCGGTTTGCCTTTGCAAGGCTTTGCCCATACTATAGGACATACTATTGCAGGGGCAGTGTCAGGAGCTATAAGTGGCGTGATAACTGGTGATGATATAGGAATGAATGCAATTATAGGAGGGATTAGCGCAGGTGCTAGCGAGTGGTTAGGAAGCAATGTCAATTTCTTGAAACCAGTAGCAGAAAAAAGTATAGGCGCGTTTGTAAATAATTTAGCTAAAAAGACATTTACGGGGGCGGTAATAGGAGGAGCGACTTCATCGGCTTTAGGTGGGGATTTTGGTGAAGGCGCAATATCTGGGGCCAGGACAGCCGCTATTGCATATACATGTAATGAAGCGTTGCATGAGGGGGGAAGACAGGCAATTGAAGCGCTCTCTGCTGATCAAGTACCAGTTGTACCAAGCGGTGATTTTGGAAGAAACGTAGGACCAGGGGGATTCTATGATGATACAGGTTTTCATTTAACTATTGGTGAATACGAAACAGCTTCAACCTCTGGATTATCTCGATATAAAATAGGTCTTATTTTTGGAGCTTTTGATAATGTTAAATCTTCTATGGGAAGCGTGCGTAGTGTTATGCATGAAGGTCAATCATCCGATGGCGGATTCGCAAGCGTTGCTTTAATGACGATGAAAATCGCCCAGAGTACTGCTTCAATGAGCAAAGCTCAGTTAGCATATTATGAAATGCAGAAGATTGAGAAGATAAGAAACGAAAAGTCGTTATTCTTATTTAATCCATAATTTAATTTATACCGAGAAAGGTGTTGATATGATAAAAAGGATATTTTTTCTAGTCTTATTTACATGTTTATTGCTAAAGACACCTCTGCTTTTAGCCGATGAGATAAACACATTAACCAATAGAGATAAAGAATATTTAGTAAATCTTGCCCGCCAGACGCTCTGTTGGTATTTAAAAGACGGTACGGTGCCTACTGTAGATAAGTCCGATCTAACAGACAACCTAAAACTAAAGAAAGGGTGCTTTGTTACTCTTGTTGATAGGAATAAAGCTCTGCGGGGGTGTATGGGTCTATTTTCGTCGCAAGAGCCACTGTATAAAAATGTAATAGATAGAACTATAGCCGCTGTGACCCAAGATCCAAGATTCATAAACAACCGTATCAAATATTCTGATCTTAAAAACATTAAACTGGAGATTAGTGTTTTAACAGAGCCTGTAGACTTAAAATTCAATTCCCCTCAAGATTTGTTAGATAAATTGAAGCCTTTTACAGATGGCGTAATAATAACAACAAAATACGGCTCATCGACTTATCTGCCTCAAGTTTGGGAGCAATTGCCGGACAAAAAAGAATTTCTTTCTAATCTCTGTCAAAAGCAAGACGTGCCAGCCGATTATTGGGAAACTAATTATAAGGATATATCTGTCCAAATCTATCAGGCAATCGCGTTTGGCGAAGAAACATATGGGCGAATTGTTATTGGTAAGAATGGCGCTACCGTAGGTGGGAAAGGTGCTTATTTATTGGGAGCTGTTAAACCTTTGAATGAAGGTTTATATTACGGCGACAGTAGTAAAGTAGGCAAAGGTACTAAATTAAGACCAGGCGCTATTGTGACATCTGATTCAGATATAATCGAGAACTAATATTTTTATAAACAAATTCCGGGAACATAGTATTTAGCTACCTTTTGCTCTTTTGATATACTAAGAAAACCGTGTTAGATTTTAAAATAGGGACGGTCCCATTTTTCATATTTAACTAAAGAAAGGACTAACTATGGGTGCAGTGGTTAAGGCATTAAGGCCGGGAATAGTTTTATTGCTTTTAGTTTTTGTGGTTGCTTCATATATTTATGCTGATTCTGGCAGTGCTATTCATAAGCCATGGCAAGTGAAGACAATGTTTAGGGTGGGGTATACGACTTATAAGGAAAAAGTAGCTCCTATTAAGACTGATTACGATTCTGTGTATTTAGAAGGTAAGGTTTCTGCTGTATACGAGGCAAAAAACGGGTTGCAGGCTTTATTTGATCTTTCTGGCGGCGGATCTATTGAAAATGGCGAAGATGTTAAAGTCGCTGGAATAGACTATCAAACCGATGATATGTATTTTTATCGTGCGAGCCCCAGGGTAGGTTTGGGATGGGTTTTTTATCTGGATGAAAGTAAGAATACCAGCATTGCTCCGTTTGGCGCCTATACTTTTAGATTTACAGATTTCAGGCGTAAGAACTTTGTCGTTTTAGGCACTCCCTTATCCGGATCGGCAAGCGAAAAGGTTTATTTGCATTGCGGCGGCGGAGGCCTTAAGTTTAACGCGAAGCTAAACGAGAAATTCAGTTTAGATATATCGGGAGCCTGTGCATATATATTTTCCAGTCAGGCCGATAATAGCGTGGCCGGCATAACTATTGACGGCGACGGGGGCTTTGTCGCTGAAGGCGATGTGAATCTTGAATATGCGCTTAGCGATTCCTGCAAGCTCATATTTGGCGGATTCGCTGATGTCCAGAATGTTGACGGTGGCTCATCCGGCGGATGGATTTGGCCGGATAATAAGCTGCATACATTTGGCGGTAATATTGGATTGAAGTACAGTTTTTAATTAAGCAGATATTATGTCGGAATTTAATAATTCAAAATGATAATTGAATTAAGGTTATTAAAACTATCCGCAGTGTTTATTTTAGCCGTGACTCTTAGCGGGTGCGCTACGCCGGTTAAATACGGCATAAATAAAGATTTGTACAGAGACAATAAACCTTCGCAGCATAAAGTGCTTGTCGATGTTTTTAATGATAAAAGGCCATTAAGCGAGAGAGAACTTTCGGTTAACCAGGATAATAAATTTTTATGGACGATTGATAAAAACTTTACTCCTGATGTTGCGTTACAGGCTTCGCAGATGTTAGCCGAGCATTTAAGGGCGACAAATTTATTCCAAGATGTTAAGCTTGAGGATATAGCTGATAACTTTATAGTTGACGAGAAAAGCACTACATTAATAACACAGGGCGGGATAGATATAGTCGTTGTGGGAGATTTGAGTCATTTTTATGGATTCCAGAGCCAAGGCGCAGAAATGATTGCGGGCGTTCTTTTTGGTGCTGTGGGGGTTTTGACAGATGCTATGCTTAACCCGCGGCAAGTTGGCGGATGCGTAGAGTATGATAACGTTAAGATTATTTACCTTCCGCAAAAGAGAATTTTATGGGAAGGTAAGATAGCTTACGATTTTAATGAGAAAGATACATTTTATGACGGGCCGCCGGTTTATGCATTACGAGCTTTTAAAGAAGCCAACAATCGTTTTTCCGAGAAGGTGGCCAGCGTTGTTAATGCTGTTTCATTGAGTAGCTTTGCATATACTAAGCCGGAAACAGAGATTTTTGAGCAGATTGAGGAAACGAAAGAGCCGTTGCAATTAAGCTTGACGGATACAAGCACTGTTGCCTCGGAGAAAAAGATAAGCATCCCTAACTATTCAGAATACTATAGGTTTCTGCATAAAACAATTTCTAAGGCTGTAATTAGGCCGGAAAGTTCAGGCATAGGTACGGTAAGTGTAGTGTTTACGTTATTAAATGGCGGGACATTGGAAGATGTCAAAGTATTAGATGGCTCTGTTGACGACCAACTATTAAGAGAAGCGGTTATCAAGGCCGTAAAAGATTCCGCCCCATTCCCACCGTTTCCTGAAGATATTAAAAAGCAGCAGTCAGAAAACTTTACAATAAGCCTCGAGTTTGGTTATAAAAAATAAGCAGAATAAGTTGAATTCCGGGGCGTGACATTTAATCCCGATAATTAAGTAAGCTGCTCTCTGATGGAAATATTTGACAAATAGCAATTTAGAGGTTATACTTTTACTGGAAGTAAGTAAGTAAGGAAGGAAGGAAGAACAAAGGAGATATTCAAATGACTGTAATCGAAACAGCAAAAGTTACATCAAAGGGCCAGGTAACTATACCTAATCGCATAAGGAAGATTCTGCATGTTTCTACAGGTACATCGCTTGCTTTTGGTTTAAGCCGGGAGGGCGTGGTTTTATTGCCTTGTAAGGTTACCGTAGAATCGCCATACACGCCTTCAGAATGGGCCAAGATTGAAAAACTTGTCTCTCTGAAAGGGAAAACCTACAAGAGCGCCAAAAAAGCCAAAAAGCATATTGAGGCGCTATGAGATTTGAATTTAAACCTTCCTTTGATAGGTCGGTTAAAAATCTCCGTGGTAATGAAAAAGAAGAGGTAAAAGCAGCAGCTATACAGGCGATAGATATCTTTTCGCAGGACAGGCTGATTTATAAGGGCATTGGTTTAAAACGCATCAAGGGCGACTTCTGGGAAATAAGAAAAGGTATCAAGACCAGGATTCTTTTTCGATGGCAGAGCGATTTGGTTGAATTTGTCCTTGCAGGCGGCCACAACGACATCAAACGGTATTTAAAAAATATTTAGCTTGTAGAATTTGAATTCCGGGGAGCACGGCACATAATTTGTAATTAGGCAATATGTTTCCTGAGCTTTATCTAAAGCTGCCACGGGACATATAAAAAGAGGGTTTATGTTCCAAGAAGAACATAAAAATATAGTAAATTTTCTAAAGAGAACAGTTTTTTCTGTTCTCTTTTTTTGTGCGTTGCCGTCAATGGTTCTTGCCGTAGATAATGCACAGTTTGTTTCACAAACCGTTCCTTCCTCGATGATCGCCGGCCAAACTTATTCTGTAACTATTAAAATGAAAAATACCGGTTCGACATTCGCCTATTGGGATTATTCAACTCACAAACTCGGCTCGCAGAATCCCCAAAATAATACTGTTTGGGGCACAAGTAGAGTTTTGCTTACCCCAAACGAATTTGTAGGTTCAAATAAAACTAAGATTTTTGTATTTCAAGTTACTGCTCCGGCGCAGGCCGGTGTGTATAACTTTCAGTGGCGCATGGTTAAAGAAAGCGGGGGTACAGTTCAGTGGTTTGGGGATTCCACGCCTAATGTATCTGTAACCGTTTTATCTCAATATGCCGCTGAATTTATTTCGCAAAGTGTCCCGGCTAAGATGGAAGCGAGTTCGTCTTATAATGTTTCTGTAACTTTTAAGAATACCGGTAGCGCCGCATGGACTAAAACAGGGAATTTCAGGCTTGGCTCGCAAAACCCTTTAAATAATACTTATTGGCATACAAACGGCAGGGTGGAGCTCGCCGATGGAGAGTCTGTGTCTGTAGGGCAGAATAAGGTTTTTAATTTCTTAGTTTCAGCTCCAACGCAGCCGGGAGTATATAATTTTCAATGGCGCATGCTTAAGGAAGCTGCCTCGCAGGAGTGGTTTGGAGACACCAGCCCCAATGTGCCTGTAGAAGTTCTGTCCAAGTATTCGGCTGCTTTTGTTTCACAAAATGTCCCATTAACAATGGCTGCAGGCGGGATGTATGATGTTTCTGTCACGATGCAGAATAATGGTTATACTACTTGGACTAAGGCGGATAGTTTTATACTTGGCTCCCAGTCACCGCAAGATAATACCATCTGGAGTGTTGCCAGGGTTTATTTAAATGATTCAGATTCAATCTCTACCGGTAATAATAAGATTTTCAATCTTCAAGTAAAGGCCCCCGCCAGCCCGGGAGATTATAGCTTCCAGTGGCGCATGCTTAAAGAAAACGTTGCTTGGTTCGGAGATTATAGCGGGTTGTTAAATATATCTGTATCAGCAAATAACACTCCTGCAGTCGGCACAGTTTCTCCTTTAAACGGGGCCTCTAACTCCGGGAGTAAGGTTATCTTCACCGCCACCTATTCAGATAATGATGGTTGGCAAAATATACGGTATGCAGATTTATTATTTAATACTATTGTAAGCGGCGCTAATTGCGTGCAGGTGCGTTATGACCAGAATGCAAACAAGCTTTATTTGCGCAATGATAACAACAGTGCTTGGCTGGGAGGTTTTGCTCCCGGGACAGATAATATTATAGAAAATTCATACGGAAGCCTTAATTGTTCTGGCACTACTGTTTCGGGAACAGGGAATACTTTTGTTGTTAAGTGGAGTATTACGTTTAAGCCATCGTTTCAAGGAACAAAATATGTTTTTCCTCACGTGCAAGACGACGGCGGAATGGCTACAGGTTGGGCTAATAAAGGAACATGGAGGATAAATTTCCCTCCGGCAGTAGGAACAATTAATCCTTCATCAGGAAACTCGAATCCAAACCAAGCAGCAAAGTTTACCGCTACTTATATTGATACCGACGGTTGGCAGGATCTAAGTTATGTCCTCATTCTTATGAACACCGGAATTTCCGGCTATGATTGTTTATACGCGCGCTATAACGTGAACGATAACAAGCTTTATTTGCGCAATAATGAACATACTGCTTGGATCGGAGGTTTTGCGCCCGGTTCAAATAATGTTATAGAGAATTCTTATGTTAAGCTCAATTGTTCTTCCGTTACTGTTTCGGGAAGTGCTGACACATTAACTGTTAATTGGTCTTTAACTTTTAAGCCGGCTTTTGCGGGGCCTAAGAAAGCATATCTTTATGCTGTAGACCGTAGTAATGCCTATAACGGTTGGGTTCAGAAAGGTTCTTGGACAATAACTAATACGGCTCCTTCCGTAGGAACAATTACTCCTTCTCAGGGCTCATCGGTTACCGGCGTATCCCAGAATTTTGCCACCACTTATTCAGACCCGGATACCTGGCTGAACATTCAGTACGTCCATCTTTTGATTAATGCGGCAGGAGCAGGGTATACAAACTGTTTATATACTTATTATAATCAAAATACCAATAAGCTTTATCTAAGGAATGACGCTGCTACTGCCTGGGTTGGAGGCTTTGCTCCTGGCTCAAGTAATGTAATTGAGAATTCTTCCGCTAAGCTTGATTGTTCCCAGACAAGCGTTTCTGGGTCAGGAAATACCTTAACAGTCAATTGGGCAGTAACTTTTAAGCCCGGCTTTAATGGAGAAAAGAGCAGCTATCTTTACGTAAAGGATGATGCTGGCGTAGCTAACGGATGGGTACAGAAAGGGACATGGAAAGTCATTGAGGAGTCCAAGGAACGCATTTATATTTATCTAAACGGCCAGCGCATGAGCATGGAAGAGAACGGTAAGAAAACCTTTTACCACAACGACCACCTAGGCGGGACCAATGTGGTTACTGATGAATCCGGGCAGCAGGTAAAATACCTGGAGTATCAGCCTTTCGGGGACACTAAAATTGAGGAAGGCGACCTCAAGACCAAGAGAAAATTTACCGGCAAGGAGTTGGATGAGTCAACTGGGCTCTACGACTACGCCGCGCGCCAATATGATGCCAAGTTAGGGAGGTTTATCACGGCGGACACGGTTGAGCCGGATCTAAGCAATCCTCAAAGCTTAAATCGTTACTCGTATTGTCTGAATAATCCGTTGAAATATGTTGATCCGACCGGGCACTGGGCACAGCTATTGTATTATTATGCTATCATAGTTGTTTCTTCGCCGGATTTTCAGTATGATATGCAGCAGCTAACTATGGATGCCCAAGCTGGAGATACGTTCGGCATGGCGATAGACGCGGTAAGTGCAGCAATTCCCGGATTATCTGCTACTGCAGCTCAGGCAGGAAGAAGGACGGTCTCCAGAGCGGTTGATGCAATACGCGGAGCGAAGGCGGTAGACAGAGCAGCAGATGTGGGGAGGACGGCAGAGAAAGGCTCGGGTATTATTAGGGTGAGGCATAATACGATGGTAAAAAACAGGCAGCTAATCGAAAAAGATGAAATTATAAAAGCTAGCGCTAAAGATGGCTATGTCTATGTTGAAAAAGCTAAGCCCAAAATTACAGAAGGCATAGTTAAAGGAAGCCCCGTAGAAAAAGCAAAAGAACTTGGGATCAAGCCATGGCAGAAAGGGAATGCCGGAGTTGATTTTGATATAAGAGCAAACGATTTAGAAACTGCGGTTAATCCAGTCACAAAAGGTACGGATTTAAGAATTAAGGGAGATGTCGATCTAAAAAATAGAAACCCAGAATACTTTAGGAGGAAGGAATGAAGAAAAAAATATTAATTGATAAAAAAGATCTGTTGTCGGCTTTTAAGATATTGGAAGAACTGAGAGGCTCCCTCGATTATATTGGAGCAATTGGGAGCCGTCCGGAAAAACATGCCGAGGAAGCGATGAAGGAAGCTTTAAAAGAATATTTTACTTCAGGAGTATATAAAAGGATAGTCGATGGAGCTTCTGCTCTTGACAAATATATTTCTGAGTATGCCTACCTTGCTTTATCGCGATCAATGAAATCTTACCAGCCAGATGTCCGTAAAATTTTATCTTCGATAAAGAAAAAGGAAGATGGAAAATAAATATGCGAAAGATAAGATTATGTTTTTTAGGGATTCCGGGGGCACATTACTTAATTTATTCCCGGATTATCTGCTACTGCAGCCCAGGCAGGAAGAAGGACGGTCTCCAGAGCGGTTGATGCGGTAAGTAAGACGAAGGCCGGGAAGGCAATTAGTAAATTACCAGAGAAAATAGCCGATACCTTTAGAGGAGGCAAATATAAAACCAAGATCCTTGAGACAGATAAAAAGGCCTACAGAGTATTTGGAGGAAAATCTACGTTTGAAGGTGCTTCAGAAGGGTTGTTCCTTTCAGAACATGAATACAAAACTTCAAAAAATGCACAGAAATTCTTAGCTTTACCTGATAGCAACACTGCCGAGAAAATCAGCGAAGTTACGATACCCAAGGGCACAGAAGTTTATACAGGCGAGACCAGAAACTTGTTTGGGCAACCAGGCGGAGGGACACAAATATATGTTCCAGACAAGAATAAAGTAGAATTTGGAAAACTAAAGGAGTTAAAATGACGCTTGTAGGGCGGAAAGTAGTTATACAACTGCATCATCCGGACGTTGAAGAAAAGCTGCCAAAGATAGAAGGGGAAATAGTGAAAGTTGTAGAAGCAAAGAAATTTAAATTATTCAGTTGCATTATAAAGTTATCGCATCCTTTTGAAAGAAATAATTTCTCTGAAAAGAGCGCAAAAGAAATTGCAATATCTCCAGAGTATGCAATTCTTAGCTCAGAAAAAGATAATTTTGAAGAATTGATAACTACCAAGAATATGAATTTCGGTTTCGATCTGGTAATTAATGAAAGAATATTAAAAACTAATCCTGAAAACTGGGAACGGAAGGATTTTAAAACTTATTCCTTTGCAGAGACAAGTTTGATCTTGTAAATGTGTAATTCCGGGGACAGTGCGCCAAGGAATTCGGGAATTCTGGGGACACAATACTTAATTCCTTTGTAATGGGTTAACAAAGTTTAGTTTTAAAATGTAGAAAATCTAGAAGGAGAAAGTAGATGATGCAAGAAAATGGGGTAGCGAAGATTGATGTTCTGCTTATATGTGCAGTATTGGTTTCTATTTTTGTGTTTGCTAATTTTGTCAAGAATAAAGAAATATACGCATCCGATAACCAGTTGATTGACAGGATAGAAATGTTATTGCAGGAACAAGGCCAGATGAAGTCAGAGCTTATTCTCATTAAATCAGAGCTCAATAATATAAAGAAAGATTTAAAAGAAATTAAACAAATAATTGAGACAAAATGAAAGCCAATATAAAGAAAATAACTAGGTTAGTTGTTGTTATGCAATTATTATTGGTGAATGTAGCCTGTGCTGATTCAGCCGGCGAAGGTTATGTGCCGCGTTTTAGTTCAAGCGGCCCTGCTCTTGTCAGCCTGCAATTAGATGCCAGTCTATTTAGCGGAGAGGCTTTTACTTCTGTACCTATTACAATATTGCCAGCTACAGCTAATATTCAGAATAAGATAAAGCTTGCTTTAGAGTATCGTAGCGGAGGAGGTAACTCGTGGGTAGGAAAGGGCTGGGAGTTAGAGGCTGGCTATATTGCGCGGCCGAATAAATTCGGCGCCAATAATTCCAATAATCCTTATGTATTGGTGCTTAATGGTGAAACGCAGGAACTTGTTAGCATGGGTTCGGGCCAATACCGGACAAAAAACGAAACTTTTAGGCGTATACAATTTAGCGGCTCTGTCTGGCAGGTTCGGGAAAAAGACGGCACAGAGTACAAATTTGAGATTTCATCAGCAGGCAGATGGGTATTGACAAAAGTCACCGACATTCATGGCGTCTCGATAAATTTATCCTATAACAGGTCGAATAATGAACAGATATATCTAAGCGAAATCAATTATCCTACCGGGGTAGGCCTAACGCCTTATTGCAAGGTAAAATTTGTTACTGAAGCTAGGTCTGATTTGGCTCCTACCTATTATTATGGTTCGCTATATCGGATTAATCAGAGGCTAAAACAGATAGAGATATCGGCTGAAGGGCATTTACAGAAGAAATATGTACTTAACTATGCTACCGACGGATCAAGCCAGGTATGCTATCTTAATTCAATAGCCGAATATGGCAAGAATGGCATCGCGCTTCCGGCAACAACTTTTTCATATAAGCAGCCGGTAAGTAGCAGTATTTTTCAGTCAAGCGGGGGATGGGGAAGCGTTACCAACCCATTTTCTATAGATAATGGTTATGTTGCCGCAATTGGGTATATACCTGTAGGCTTAGATATAGGCATAATAGATATGAATGGCGATACCTTGCCGGATTTAATCGGTTGCAGATTAAAAGCAACTTCTCCGGCGTATAAATATGATTGGGTGGTGCGTTTGAATAACGGAAGCGGATTTGCTTCCCAGGAATATAAATGGCTGGATGCTGAACAGTCATATTATACGTTTAATTTTGGCAGCGTTACTATCTCTCAATCGTTTACTCTTTCGCGTAAGACTACATTAGTTGATATGAATAAAGATGGGCTTCCGGATTTAGTTTATAGTAAGTACGGCGGAGGTATCAATTTTGCATCATCTACATTTGGCATAGATAATATATTTGTTCGTTACAATACAGGAAGCGGTTTTTCGGGAACGGAAAACAAACTTATGGATTATACCCAGTGCTATTATACTTTTGAAAATTATATCACTCCATTGATTATTGGGGAAAACATGCTTTTGACTGATATGAACGGCGATGGTCTACCGGATCTAGTTTACAATAAGCAACGCGGATGGCAGCAGTGTGGCGACAACAAATGCAAAATATGCGACTGGGTAGTACGTTTAAATACGGGAAGTGGTTTTTCCAGTGAAACAACCTGGTTGACTTACGATAAAGCATACTTTACGTATACTATACCAGATTATCCTTATGGTAGCGATAGGTTTGAGCCTATAGATGTTCTAAATAACGCTATGCTTATAGATATAAATAACGACGGTTTGCCCGACTTGGTTTATAACGATTTTGCGGAAAGTTTTAAGAATTGCGACTATGGTAATTGCGCATATGGCTGTTCGTACAATTGGAAAGTCCGTTATAATACGGGAAGCGCTTTTTCAAATACCGCGGTTACGCTTATTAGCAATGCCCCACTTTATTTTTATCAGATTAATACAGTACCGCAGGCAAAAAGCGTAAGGATAGGGCACAACGGGACCTTTGCCGATGTCAACGGAGACGGCTTAGTGGATTTCGTCTTTAATAAATATCAGAGAGACGCTGCGGATCACCCGACAGTTTCCTGGAAAGTTTGTTTGAATCTTGGTAATCAATTTGCAGGAGTAACTGATTTGTTAGGAGCGTTAGGGTATTCTTATAATGGGGGAGCGGTTTATGCCAATGTTTCTACTTACAACTCTTATTTTATAGATGTAAATAAAGATGGTATGGCTGATTTTGTTTATCCGAAATTCACCGAACAGAATTATAACAATGTTAAATTTGGGGTGCAGGTATATATTAACAAGAACACTACGGCTACAGGCTTGCTTACCCGCCAGACTTCTCCTTATGGGGGAACAACCAGCATGGAATACGTTTCTTCGGCAAATTTTGATAATACCGGAGGCGACGGCAGCAATGATTTATTATTTGTTATGCCTGTGGTTAGCAAGATAACTAAGAACCCCGGAGTCGGCAAAAGCGGCAGTACCACTTATAATTATGATGGCGGCAGCTATGATATTCCCAATCGTCAATTCCGTGGTTTCCGTCATGTAAAGATAACCGATCCTTTAGGGTATGTTAATCATACTTATTTCTATCAAGATAATCCAAGATTAGGTAAGCCTGAGCGGCAGGAGAATTCCGTTGTCAAAACCTACAATACTTATAAGCAAGATAGTTCGGCGCCTTATTTTACACCGTTAATTCAACTTGATGAATATGCTGATTCTCAGTGCCGGCGCACAGCGTATCAATATGATGATTACGGGAATGTGACAAAAACTAATTATTACGGAGACATAAACAATACAGGAGATGAAAAATCCGTGCTCACCGATTTTGCCATAAATTCATCCTCATGGTTGATAAATCTACCTTCTCGTGAAAGGGTTTTCATGGAATTGGATGGTAGTGGTGCCTTGGTGGCCGAGGCGCAATACCTGTATGATAATAACAGCAGCTACGCGGATATTCCTGTAAAAGGCGATTTAACCAAAACTAGAAGATATCTTGATAAACAAAACATTTATCTGGAAAGTTCTTCAGCTTATAACGACTACGGTTTAGAGACAAGCCGGACAGACGCAAGAAATTATACTACATATATAGATTATGATTTTGTTTATCAGGCATTTCCGGTAGCAATCAGGAATCCTAAGGGGCAGATTGAGAGAATGGCGTATAATGGTTCAGATAGCAGTTTTGGGCTATTTGGCCAACTACGTTCAAAAGCCGATGTTAATAGCAATGAGGTATTATTTGAATATGACCAGTTTGGCAGAAAAACCAAGGTCATTGGTCCTCATGATGTAACCTCTACCTACGGTACAGAGTCTTATGAATATGGCATAGGAGGCCCGGGCTCAAATTATGTATTAACCCGTACAACTGAAGATAGCGGTACGGCAAACCATTTTATCCAGGTTAATATACTTGATGGATTTGAAAGAGTAATCCAGGCAGCCAAGGAGTCGGAAGATGTACAGATATATAGCAACATAACTACAATTTATAACGAGCGTGGGGAAGTAGAGAAAATTTCATTGCCATACTTTAAGAGCGGAGGTTTGCGTACTTCTTATGTTTCCCCAGATGCTTCTGTCAAATGGGCACAGACTTTATATGATTGCATTGGGAGGATAAGTCAGGTAGTTAAGCCTGATAATACGACTATCAATAACGCTTATTATGGATGGACTACTATTATCACAGATGAAAACAGCCACCAGAAAGAGTTTGTGAGAGATGCTTATAGCAGGTTGGTAAGTGTTAAGGAGAAAAACGCAGGAGAAGAGTACGTAACGAGTTATGGATATAGCAACCTCGACGACCTCATTCTTATCATGGATCACGCGGGGAATAAAATTAGATTTGAATATGACAGTCTTAAGCGACGGGTTAAAATGGATGATCCTGGCTTGGGGGTATGGCTATATGATTATGATAATAATGGAAATCTTGTTAAAAGCACGAATGGCAATGGTAAGGTTATAAATTATGCATATGATGAGTTAAATCGCATTTTAACTAAGGATTACGTTGATAATATAAGTGTCGAAGTAGTTTATGTTTATGATGAAGCAGCTTCTACAAACGGGATAGGCAAGCGTACGAGTATGCGCGATTTATCTGGCTCTACCCGCTGGAATTACGATAAGGAAGGCCGGATTGTGAGTCTCTCGAAAATAGTTGACGGGGTCAATTATAATGTGCAGCGGGAATATGACGCGATGAGCAGGATTAGGCGCATAGCTTTGCCTAATTCAAAAGAAGTACGTTTTAGTTATAATAACGGCGGTTTTGTAGAGAATGTTGACGGCTACGTCTCTAATGTGGATTACGACGCTTCCGGAAGGCAGGTCAGAATTGATTTTAATAATTCGGTTATTTCTTATTTTGAATACTATGACGATAATCAGAGATTGAAGAGAATTACATCCGGCGCTTTGCAGGATTTAAATTATGAATATGATTACGTAGGCAATGTATCGAAAATAACCGATTTAGTCAGGGCGTTTACAAAAACATATAACTACGATGATTTAAACAGGCTGACAGAGGGAGACGGTAACGTTTATGAGTATAATGCTATAGGCAATATTATTAAGTTAAACGGTCAAAATTATCTTTACCCTGATCTGCAGAGGCCGCATGCCGTCATCAACGACGGTTTAAATTCTTTTACCTATGATAACTGTGGGAATATGTTAAGCGGAGCAGGCAAAAGCATAACCTATGATTCTGAGAACCGGCCGGTATCTATAGCTAAAGATGGCAAAACCACTACTTTTGTTTATGATGGTGATGGCAAGAGGGCTAAAAAGACGGTGACCAAAGGTCTTTCGGTTACGAATACCATATATATTGAGGATTTATACGAAAAAGAATTCGTTCAATAATTATGCTTCAAGATATTTTTGGTATGAAGTCTATTTTTTGAGATTAAGTTTATCTTAGGGAACGGTTTTAAGTTAAAAAGAAATAGAATTTTGGGGACATAACACTTAATTACTGATAATTAAGTAATATGTCCCCGGAAGAAGAGAATAGGGGATGGTTTTAAAAATAAATAGAACCGTCCCCATTTTTTTGTTATAATTGAGGCATCAGAACTTTTGAAAGATAAGACTGCAGCCCAATGGAGGTAATATAAAATGTTAAAGAGAAAATTTTTTATTTTGTTTGTATCAATAGGGCTATTGCTTGCTTTTTTCTTAAGTAGCCAATTTAAAAACAGGGATGCGTATGCAGCTGATAATGAGTTGATTGAAAAGCTTGATCAGGTTTTGGCAGGCCAAGCGCAGCTTGAGTCAGAAATTGCCCTTATCAGAGCGGATTTGAAGGAAATAAAGCAGAAGCTTAACGAGCAAGATAGGAAATAGACAGTTTTTATTGTGTTTTCGGTAAATAAATTGCAGCCCATTGTTAAACAAGGTATAATCAATATATGCGTATAGTTACAGATAAAATAAGTTTAAAAGAGCTAAAGGAAATATCCCTTAATACGTTCGGCAATCTTGTCAAGGCAGTAGTTGATGTCGACAGAGAATTGCTTGCGCTTGATGCCGAACTTCATTCTGATTTGGAGGCCTTGCTTCTTGAGGGCGGCTCGAAGCAAAAGAGCCTTTGGGGGATAAATCTTTATCCGGATATACAGGGAGATGATTTTATAGAGTTTGATTCGGTAATTAATATGCGTCCATCGCAGGGCAATAGTAGCCGTGGGGTAGATGATGAAGCTAGTCGTAAGAAGATTGTTGAAATTGTTTTCAGGAGAATTGTCAGATGAGTTATCAGCATAAAAATCTTGCCGCAGGGCAATGGAAGAATTTATCCTTTGTTGAACAGATGGCTCATATTGGAAGCGAAGTAGAGCGCGCTCTTAACTGGCAGGCAAAGCATAATAGTGATTATTCCCGTGCAGCTTTAGAACGCGCTATGGAATTGATAGATTTGACTTTGGATAACACAAAAGTATTTTCACGCCTCAAAGAGGTTGCCCGTATGCGGGAGGCAGTATTAGATTATTTCTTAGGTAACAATCAGTTTGGATATGACGAAAAGGCATTAAGGAAGTATTTCTTTAATTTTGCTTATGCCGCACGCAAGGGCCATTAAAAATATAAGGAGAAATATATGAGTTGGAAGATTGCTTCATGGAAATTAAGCGGTCAGCATTGCTTATGCGGGATATGCCTTGTGGTTTTGGCGATGATTATGAGTTTTGCTTCGGAGGAGATTGTTATTGTTAAGGCCAAGAGAGCAATTGTCCCCGAAGGAGTATATACTTACACCGAGCCGGATGAGTATTTCTCCGAGACCGATGAACACGAGACAAAGGACGCCTCGGTATATAACCCCATCGTAAATAACGCCAAGTAAGTTTTGTTAACTTACTTGTAGTAGGTTAACATATGTTAACCTGATAAAAATAACCTGTTAGATTATCCCTCTTTTCTACGTCTATATACGTAGAGAGGAGGGATTTTTTATGGCCAAAACCATACAGTGTCAGGCACTGCCTTGAGGTGGTGTCTGACACTAAAGAGTGAGGGGAAGTAGTTGACAGTGGGAGAGTTGTAATATATAATTACTTGTCTAAAATACTTTAAAATGGAGGTTTCTATGTCTCATGATAAGAAGCAGGCAGTTAAGGATACCGCAAAAGAGTCTTCTGACCGTCAAAAGGCGCTTGAGTTGGCGCTTAGCCAGATAGAAAAACAGTTTGGCAAAGGCTCAATTATGAAGTTGGGCGGTGATGTTAAGGTCCATGTTGAGACCATCCCTACAGGCGCTTTGACTTTGGATGTGGCGCTTGGCGTAGGTGGCCTACCCAGAGGCAGGGTGGTTGAGATTTTCGGGCCGGAGGCATCAGGAAAGACTACGCTTACATTGAGTGCAATCAAGGAAATTCAGAAAAAAGGCGGAGTCGCTGCTTTTATCGACGCAGAGCATGCCTTTGATTCCACTTATGCCAAGATAATCGGGGTTAATCTGGATGAGCTTTTAATCTCCCAGCCGGACACAGGAGAACAGGCACTTGAGATAGCTGAAACCTTAGTGCGTTCAAATGCGGTTGATTTAGTGGTTATTGACTCTGTAGCTGCCCTTACTCCGCGTGCAGAAATAGAAGGCGAGATGGGTGATTCTCACGTAGGTTTACAGGCGCGCCTTATGTCCCAGGCATTAAGAAAACTGACAGGTGCAATCAGTAAGTCCCGTACCTGCGTAGTTTTTATAAACCAGATAAGAGAAAAAATCGGGGTAATGTTTGGTTCTCCTGAAACTACTCCCGGAGGTAGAGCTTTAAAGTTTTACTCTTCCGTTCGCCTTGATTTAAGAAAAATCGCTACGCTCAAAAACGGTGACATGGTTATTGGAAACCGCGTTAGGGCGCGCGTGGTAAAAAATAAGGTTGCCCCTCCTTTTAGAGAGGCAGAATTGGAAATGTTTCATGATGAGGGAATTTCGAAGTCAGGCGCGGTTATTGATGCGGGAGTAAACATTAATATCGTCGAGAAATCCGGCACATGGCTTTCTTTTAACGGAGAAAAACTAGGCCAAGGCAGAGACGCGGCAATTAAGTCCTTAAAGGAAAAGCCGAAACTGCAGGATGAGATAGAAAAAGAAGTACGCAAAAAGCTTGCCGGATAATTTTTTTCTTGGGTCTTGAGGGTCAGGGGTTAAAAAGGAGGAGCTGCTATGAAGACAAAAAGAATATTCTTTGCATTGAGTTTAATTATAATCGGTATTTTGGTTGGTTTTTTCTTGACCGCGAGAGTTGGGTTTATAACAGAGGCAGAAAGTCAGAGCCAGCCAACAGCAGTAAAACAGCCTACAACTCAACCGATAGCGCCTCCTGTGCTAAAGGAAAAGGTTGATTTAACCAGCGCTGTCAGTAATGTTGCTACCCTTACCGGGAAAGCTGTTGTATCAATAAGTACCGAGCATACTACAAAATTAAAAAGCCCAAGAAGGTATTATTTTGGTGGGTCGCCTTTTGGTGGAGGAAATTCTCCTTTTGGCGATGACGATATTTTTAAAAGGTTCTTTGAAGATTTCTACGGCGATATGCCTGACAGGGAATTTAAGCAAAGAGGGTTGGGGTCAGGTGTGATTATTGACGCAGAAGGCCATATCTTGACCAATGAGCATGTGGTCGGAGAGGCCGACAAAATAACCGTTACGCTTCCGGATGGCCGCGAATTTAAGGGCGAGCTAAAAGGAAGAGATTTGCGTTCCGACCTTGCGATTATTAAAATTAATGCCGATAATCTTCCTGTGGCAAAGTTAGGGGATTCAAATGATTTAAAAATCGGCCAATGGGTTGTGGCTATAGGCAATCCTTTTGGTTTTGCTTTGGATAATACCGAGCCGACTGTTACTGTCGGGGTAATCAGCGCTTTACACCGTTCTTTAGGCCGTATCCTTTCCCGTGATAGAGACTATGGAGATCTGATTCAGACCGATGCTGCGATAAACCCGGGGAATTCCGGTGGCCCGTTAGTTAATCTAAAGGGAGAGGTTGTCGGGATTAATGTCGCGATATTTTCAACCAGCGGTGGGTATCAGGGGATAGGTTTTGCTATCCCGATTAGCAGCGCAAAAAGTATTTTGAAGCGCTTGATTGAAGGCAAAAAAATCCTTTATGGTTGGTTGGGCGTTACTGTACAGAATCTAACCGATGACATGTCTAAGTATTTCGGTATGGCTGATAAGAACGGCGTGCTTGTTGCCAATGTTTTAGAAAACGGCCCGGCACAGAAGGCAGGGTTAAAGGAAGGCGATATAATAAAAGAGTTTGATAGCAAGCCGATAAACAGCGTTAAAGACTTAGTCGGGCTTGTTTCTAGAACCGACGTCGGGAAGAAAGCGAAAGTCATAGTTATAAGAGATAAGAAACAGATGGAACTTATAGTTGATGTTGGTGAGCGTCCGGAGACCCTTGAAGAAGGCGATTTTACCTCTAAGGCAACCGAAGGCGACGAAAAGGTTTGGCGCGGCATGGAAGTTGAGGATTTGAATTCTCCTAAAGTACAGCGTTATGGGATTAAAGATAAAAAGGGAGTTTTGGTGGTTAACGTGGAATCCTCAAGCCCAGCGGCAGAAGCAGGGATATCTGTGCGCGATATAATTGTAGAGATTAACAAGCAGGGAGTTGGAAATATTTCTGATTACCAGCGCATAATCAAAGAGGTAAAGGGCGACGCATTAGTTAAGACTACGCGCGGGTATTTCTTAGTTAAGTCAGGTGAAGCTAAACAAGAATGACCTTGCCGGCGCAAGGGAATATGCTTTTTTGCTTCTTAAGTACCGGATGCGCAGCGAGCAGGAGTTGCGCTTGCGCATGCGCCGTAAGAAGTTTGACGAGCGCTTAATAACCGAGACAATAGAGTTTTTAAAAGAAAAGAAGTTCATTGACGACGATAGTTTTGCTAAGGCTTGGGTTTTCTCGCGTAAAAATCAGGGATTTGGCCTGCGTAGGATTGCGCAGGAGCTTAAGGTAAAGGGCGTTCCGGAAGAAATAGTCAAAAACCGCATTTCTGAAGGCAAAGGCGATTATCCCGAGAAGCAGATTGTCAGTGAATTAGCCTCCCGCAGATTAACTAAATCAAAAGGAGTTGACCCTAAGGCAGCAAAGCGTAGGGTCTATGCTTATTTACTAAGGCGCGGATTTTCTCCGGATGTGGTTATAGAGGTTTTAAATAGCAGGTAAGGTTAGATAAGGACAAGGATGAAAGCTGACGTATTAAGAAGAAAATTCCTGGAGTTTTTTAAATCCAAAAAACATAAGATTGTTGATCCGGATTCTTTGGTTCCAAAAGATGACCCTACGGTATTGTTTACCCCTGCCGGAATGAATCAGTTTAAAAAAGAATTTATGGGGCAGACTAGCGGTTTTCGGCGTGCGGCGACTTGTCAGCGATGCCTGCGTACGGATGATCTTGATAAGGTCGGCAAGACCGCTTGCCATCATACTCTATTTGAAATGTTGGGTAATTTTTCTTTCGGTGATTATTTTAAGGAAGACGCGATTTCTTTTGCCTGGGAGTTTCTGACAAAAGAATTAAATATCCCGCAGGAAAAATTATGGGTTTCGGTTTATAAGGATGATGATGAGTCGTATAGTATCTGGAAAGATAAAATAAAAGTTCCTGCCAATAAGATAGTAAAGCTTGGGGATAAGGATAACTTCTGGCCTGCCGAAGCAAAAGAGAAAGGCCCCAATGGCCCGTGCGGACCCTGCTCGGAAATATTTTATGATTTTGGTAAAAACGTTGGCTGCGGAGAGGATGTATGTGATCCGTCATGTTCCTGCGGCAGGTTTGTTGAAGTATGGAATTTAGTTTTTACCCAGTTTAACCGCAAAGAAGGCGGGGTCCTGGAGCCATTGCCGAACAAAAATATTGATACCGGAATGGGGCTTGAGAGGCTGGCTGCGGTAATGCAGGGGGTTTATTCTAACTTTGAGACGGATTTATTTACTCCGCTGACCGGAGAAATATTTAAGCAAATTAAAGATAAAGTAGCGGTTGATAAAATGGCGGTTTATGCTATTGCGGATCATCTTCGGGCGATAGTTTTTGCCATATTCGACGGGGTTATGCCTTCTAATGAAGGAAGAGGTTATGTTATACGTAAGATTATCAGAAAAAGCGTTTTGGCTTTACGCAGCCTCGGGATAAAACAGGCGTATCTTTATAAGCTGGTTCCGGTATTAGCAGACGTAATGAAAGATTTTTATCCGGAGTTAAAGGAGCGCAGAGAAAATATTTCCGAAATTATACTTGCGGAAGAAAAGAATTTTATTTCTACGCTGAATTCAAGTGAGACTCTTTTTAAGGAGAAACTTGCTGTTAAGGGTATATCTGCCGATAAAGCAGGAATAATTGCCTTTATGCTTTATGATACTTACGGCATACCGTTTGAGCTTACGCTTGATTGGGCAAGGCGTAATTCGCTGAAAATATCTAAAGAGGCCTTTGATAAGGAGTTAGAGAATCAGAAGAAACGCTCAAAGTCAGGGAGCGCGATGAAGGGGGATGTTTTTGATTCTAAGCATGCTTCCTTAGGGGTATCTGCTACTTTATTTAAGGGCTATGATAAATGTTGCCTGCGCGCAAAGATACTCAAAATATTCAAGGGTGATGATGAAGCCAAGAAAGTAAGTAAAGGCGATAAGGTATCGGTGGTGTTGGATGCGACCTGTTTCTATGCCGAGTCCGGCGGACAAGTCGGAGATACCGGAGCCCTGATTAAGGGCAAGAATATCATTGAAATATCGGATACGCAGAAGTTCGGCAAGGTTATTGTTCATAACGGCGTCGTTAAAAACGGGTCTTTTAAAAAGAGCGATTTAGTGTCAGCTTCCGTTGATGAGGCGCGCAGGCTCTCTATTGCAAGGAATCATACCGCAACACATCTTTTACAATCAGCGCTGCGCAAGGTTTTAGGGGCCCATGTTAAGCAGCAGGGTTCATTGGTTGCTCCTGATAGGCTGCGTTTTGATTTTACTCATTTTAAGGCCTTAACCCCTGATGAATTAGACAGAATAGAGCTTTTAGTTAACGAGTATATTTTAGGCGATACGCCTTTATCTAAAAAACAGATGAGCTTGGTGGATGCCAAGAAAAAAGGTGCTTTGGCATTTTTCCAGGAGAAATATGAAAGCAAGGTACGCGTGATTTCAATAGGTGATATTTCGCAGGAACTCTGCGGCGGCACGCACCTTGAGTCAACAGGACAGATAGGGGTATTTAAGATTATTCAGGAAAGCTCCATTGCCAGCGGCACAAGAAGAATTGAGGCAACTACGGCAAAGACAGCCTACGAGCTTTTTAAGAAAGAAGAGCAGCACTTAAAAGAGGCTTCCGCGCTTTTAAACGCCCCCTTGGACAAGGTGGCTTTAGAGCTGCAGAAGCGCATATCCCGCATAAAAGAGCTGGAGAAGGAATTAAGCAATAAAAACTTATCGGCAGCCCAGGGGATTGTTGATACATTAGTTAATGAGGCAGAGCAGATAAAAGGAGTAAGATTTATATCTAAGGCACTTGATAATGCCTCTATGGATGTCTTAAGAAAAACCGTAGATACCATTAAACAGAAAGCGGGAAGCGCGGTTATTGCGCTTGGTTCTTCTATGCAGGGCAAAGTTTTCCTGGTGGTGGGTGTCACTGCGGATTTATGCGATAGAGGGCTTGATGCGTCTAAATTAATAATAGAGCCGTCTAAGATTATTGGGGGTTCGGGCGGAGGAAGAAAAGAATTTGCTCAAGCAGGCGGAAGCGCGGCAGACCAACTTAATAATGCTTTTGTGAGATTACGGGAATTAATCGCGGGGGCTTTATGAAGATTATAAGATATGGCAGTAAGCAGCTGCAGAAGTTGTATAATCGCGGGCAGGCGCGTCCTAAACGCGTGGAAGAGAAAGTCCGTCAGATTATTCAGGATGTCCGTCTTTACGCAGATGATGCGGTATTAAAATATACCAAGAAGTTTGATAAGGTTAAGCTGTCTACCCGGCAGCTGCGCGTAGCCGCAATTGAAATAAGCGGCGCTTATCAGAATATTAATCCGGATTTCGTTGCAAATCTTAAGGTTGTTATTGATAACGTAAATAAATTTTACCGCCGCACGCTTAAGAAGTCATGGCGCATGAAAGATCCCGACGGGGCGATACTGGGTGAGAATTATATGCCGCTTGAGACTGTGGGTGTTTATATCCCGGCAGGGACTGCTCCGCTTGTATCCTGTGTTTATATGACGGTGCTGCCGGCAAAAATTGCAGGCGTCAAAAAGATAGTTTTGATAAGCCCTCCGGATAAATTCGGGCGTATAAATCCGCACATATTGGTGGTTGCGGATTTACTTAAAGTAGATGAGGTCTATCGCGTAGGCGGTGCGCAGGGTATTGCCGCCTTAGCCTATGGCACAAAAATTATTCCTAAAGTAGATAAGATAGTTGGCCCGGGGAACATTTATGTCAGTGAGGCAAAGCGTCAGGTTTATGGCGCGGTAGATATAGATATGATTGCCGGCCCGACAGAGCTGGTTGTCATCGCTAACCGTTTAAGTGACCCTAAATTTATTATCGCTGATTTAAAAGCACAGGCGGAACATTCCGGAGGCCTGGCTGTTTTGGTTACGAATTCCAAGAGCCTGGCTAAGGAAGTCAAAAAATCCCTTGATGGCTCATGCGGCTATATAGTATTAACTAAGAATCTGGAGCAGGCAGCCGAAGTCGCTAATAACATTGCTCCCGAACACCTTGAGATTCTGGTAAATAACCCCAAGAAATTATTAAAATGCATTAAGAATGCCGGGGCGATATTTCTTGGGCCATACAGTCCGACTGCCGTAGGAGATTATGTCGCCGGACCCAGCCATGTATTACCTACGGGCGGGACAGCAAGATTTTTTTCGGGACTTTCTGTCTGTGATTTTCTAAAGAGTATACATGTTATCGGTTATTCCAAAAAGGCGCTTGAGAAGATTCGCACGCCTTTAGAGAAAATAGCTGAAATTGAGGGCTTAAGTAAGCATCTTGATTCGGTTGAAGCCAGATTCAGGTAGGTTTTATCTGAAAATAGGAGAATAAATGCGCAAAGCAGAGATTAAGAGAAAAACAAAAGAAACAGATATTTTTGTAAAATTAAATATCGACGGCAAGGGCATTTCGAAAATTAATACAAGCATAGGTTTATTAGACCATATGTTGGATTTGTTCGCTTTCCATGGTCTTTTTGATTTGGAGATAACAGCTAAAGGTGACCTACAGATAGATATCCATCATACAAATGAAGATGTAGGGATAGTATTAGGGCAGGCTTTTAAAAAAGCATTAGGTGATATGGCTGGTATTCGAAGGTTTGGGTCTAGTTCAGTGCCCATGGAAGATGTTGTGGCTGAGGTAACAGCAGATATCAGCGGGAGAGGACATCTCAGTATATCCGGATATACACCTGTTCGTACAGTCAGAGGTGCTACTGAACAAATAACGGAAGCAAAATTAACTTTTCAAGATTTTCAGCATTTTTTTGAATCTTTTTGCTCGCATGCTGGCGTGAATGTAAATATAGCCCTACGTAATCCAAGCGAAGATATACATACACTACTTGAACCTATTTTTAAAGCGCTTGGCGTGGCTTTAGACCAGGCTACTCAAATTGATCCGCGGCGTAAAGGCGTACCTTCTACAAAGGGGATTATAGATTAGTAACTTGTAAGCTCGTAACTAGTAACTAGTAATTTTATGGCAGAACAAAAGATAAAAGATTTTTATGATTTAGATACATGGAGAAAGGCGCATAGTTTTGTTTTAGAAATATATAAGATAACAGATAAGTTTCCCAAAGAAGAATTCTACGGTATAACGACCCAGCTGAGGCGTGCGGCATCATCTATCGCAGCTAATATTGCCGAGGGCTTTAGCAGGTATCATTATAATGACAAGATCAGATTTTATCATAATGCGCGTGGGTCTGCGAGTGAGACACAAAATTTCTTGTTTTTGGCAAAAGATCTATCCTTTTTATTAGAAAAAGAATTTAAGTTGTTATTCGCATCTGCAGAAGATGTTAATAAGTTGATTAATGGCTTAATACGCTCTATTGAAGAACATCGATAAGAATTTAATTACTAGTTACGAGTTACTAGTTTACTAGTTACTAACATGATTGCAATAGTCGACTATGGCATGGGTAATATTCACAGCGTTAAAAAAGCGCTGGAGTCTATGGGTGCGCAAACTATTGTAACCGATAATCCGAAAGACCTTAGCCGCGCCGAAAAGATTGTTTTTCCCGGAGTCGGCTCTTTTGGGGATGCAGTTGTAGAGCTTAAAAAGCGTTCTTTAGATGTTGAAATAAGGAAACAGGTGCAATCAGGCAAGATTTTCTTAGGTATTTGTCTTGGCATGCAGGTTTTGTTTGAGAAAAGTATGGAATCACAGAAGTACGTCGGGTTAGGATTATTGAAAGGCTCCGTAGATAAATTTGAAGCCAGCCAAAAACTAAAGGTTCCGCATATGGGTTGGAATCAGATTACAAAAACCTCAAATAACTGCCAGTTATTAAAAGATATGCCGGATAATTCTTATGTGTATTTCTGCCATTCGTATTATGTGAATCCCGCCGATAAGAAAATTATCGCTGCTTCCTGTGATTACGGCGATAATTTTGCTGCGGTAGTCTGCAAGGATAATTTATACGGGCTGCAGTTTCATCCGGAAAAAAGCCAGGCAGCCGGATTAAAAATCGTGAAAAACTTTGTGGAGATGCAATGCTGATTATTCCGGCGATAGACATACAGCTCGGCCGTGTTGTCAGGTTGACCCAGGGGCGTTTCGATGATAAGAAAATATATTCTTCGGACCCGCTAAAAGCAGCAAGGCACTGGGCTAAGCAGGGTGCAAAACTTATACACATCGTTGATTTAGACGGTGCTAAGACCGGAGAGCCTAAGAATTTAAGCGTGGTTAAAGATATTATTAAGGCGGTAGGCGTTCCTGTTGAATTTGGCGGAGGGGTAAGGAAGCAGGAGACTATAAATAAGTTGATTGGCTATGGCATCAGGCGAGTTGTCTTAGGGACTAAGGCCGTGCAGGATACTGCATTCTTAAAGAAAGCTTTTAAGGATTTTAAGGATAAGGTTATCGTTAGTATTGATGCCAGCGGACTTGAGGTTTTGATTAAGGGGTGGCAGCAGAAAGCAGCGGCGAATACGGATGCTTTAAGTTTCTCCGGATTACTTAAGAATATAGGGTTTAAGGAATTTATTTATACCGACGTTAGAAAGGACGGTATGCTTTCAGGCCCGAACATAAAAGATATCAAGAAGCTTCTTAAGGAAACAGGTATGAAAATTATTGCATCAGGCGGGGTATCTTCCCTTGAGGATATAAGAAAATTAAAGGCATTAGAAAAAGATGGGCTTTGCGGAACGATAATCGGTAAGGCATTGTATGAGGGTAAGTTTACTTTACAGCAGGCCCTAAAGCTTGCTTAAATTAGTTCCTTCGAAGCCGTATCGTATTATTTGATAATCTTACGGCGTAGAAGAAAAAAAGGAGGCTCATGTGTTTAGAAAAATAGCTTTATATTCGGCGTGCGCATTTCTGGTAATTTCTTTATCGGGTTGTGCTACGGCAAGAAAGAGCAGTGATGAAGAGATGCAGAGTTTAAGGAATCAGGTTAGCTTGCTTGAATCGCAGCTGCAGTCAAAAGATGAAGAAATAAACAGCCTGCGCGATTCTTTGGATAGGGTAAGCTATGAGGCCCAGAAGACAATTGCCAAGAGCGATAAGATGGAAGTAAAATGCCGCCCGAGCACAAAAGATATCCAGGCCGCCTTAAGCAGCGCAGGATATGATCCCGGTGTAATCGATGGTAAAATGGGCAGGAAGACCCGCGAGGCAATTAAGGCATTTCAGAAAGCTAATAATTTGACAGCTGATGGTAAGGTAGGGAAAGACACCTGGAATTTATTAAAATCCTATCTGGATAAGAAAGTAAAATAAGGATGTTGACCAAAAGGATTATCCCTTGCCTTGATATAAAAGACAACCGAGTAGTCAAAGGTATAAAATTTGAGGGGTTGAAAGACGCAGGTGATCCGGTTGAGGTTGCTAAGCTTTATGACCAGCAGCTTGCCGATGAGCTTGTTTTTCTGGATATTACCGCAAGCTACGAAAAAAGGAAAACGCTTATTGAGCTGGTTGAAAAAATAGCCAGCAATATCTTTATGCCTTTTACAGTCGGCGGCGGCGTAAGGGATTTGGATGATATAAGAGACTTGCTTAATGCCGGTGCTGATAAAGTGTCTATAAATACTTCTGCAGTGAAGTTCCCGCAATTAATCAGCGATGCTTCCAGCAGGTTCGGCAGCCAGTGTATAGTCGTTGCTATAGATGCTAAATCCAGGGCAGACAACAGTTGGCAGGTTTATATTAACGGCGGCAGGACAGAGGTTGAGCTTGATGCCTTGAAATGGGCAAAGCAGGCAGCAGATTTGGGCGCCGGAGAAATTCTTTTGACAAGCATGGATTATGATGGTACAAAAGATGGATATGATTTTGCTCTTACTTCCGAGGTTTGTAGAGCCGTGAATATTCCGGTTATTGCCTCCGGCGGAGCGGGTAAATTAGAGCATTTTTATGATATTTTATCGCGCGCAAACGCAGATGCGGCATTGGCAGCTTCTTTGTTTCATTACCAGGAGCTGACTGTCAGGCAGGTCAAGGAATATCTTAAAGATAAAGGCGTGAGCGTTCGCATTTAACTTTTTAGTAAAGGGAGAAGATATTAAATGGCAAAATTCAATGTTAAGGACTTAAAGTTTGATAAAAACGGCCTGATCCCGGCGATTATACAGGATTATAAGAATAAAGATGTTTTGATGGTTGCTTATATGAATAAGGAATCGGTTAAGAGGACCATAAAATTAGGTAAGACATGCTTCTGGTCGCGTTCGCGTAAGGAGTATTGGGTCAAGGGTATGACTTCAGGGCATTTCCAATTTGTAAAAGGCATGTATTACGATTGCGATATGGATGCGCTTTTAATAAAGGTGAGGCAGGTAGGCAAGGCATGCCATACGGGTAACAGGAGTTGTTTCTACCGTTCAATAAAATTAAAGGGTTAAAATTGATGTATCAGCCGTCGTTGCAGGAATTCTTAAAGTTAAGCAGGCAGGGTAATGTTATCCCCGTGTATAAGGAGATTAATGCTGACCTTGATACCCCGGTTTCTGCGTTCTTAAAGATCCCTAAAGGCGATTATGCATTTTTGCTTGAGTCGGTGGAGGGGCAGGAAAAAGTTGCGCGGTATTCTTTCTTAGGCAGCAATCCGTCATTAATTTTTAAGGCCAAGGGAAGGAATATAGAAATAATCAGTTCCCTATCAAAGCAACCGAAGAGATACACCACTGATAAAGATCCGCTTTATGAGTTAGCCTCTATTATGCGCGGATTTAAGCCGGTTATGTTAAGGTCTCTGCCGCGTTTTTGCGGTGGCTTTGTTGGTTATGCCGGATATGATATGGTCCGTTTCTTTGAAAATATCCCGGATGAAAATCCGGATGACCTAAAAATGCCGGATATGGTGTTTTTGCTTACAGAGACGATTTTAGTTTTTGATCATGTCAACCATGTAATAAAGATTGTTTCAAATGTTATCCTGCCTTCCGGAATTGTTAGCCTCGCCAAGAAGAAGGAGCTTTACAGAAGAGCGGTAAGCAACATAGATAAGATAGAGAAGAATTTCGCTAAGCCGCTTGAGCTTGCTAAGGAAAAGAAAAACGACTTTCCTACTCAGAAAGTAGGCTCAAATTTAGGCAAGGAGGAGTTTGAGGATAGTGTCAGGAGGGCAAAAGAATTTATAAGAAAAGGTGATATTATTCAGGTTGTTCTTTCGCAGCGTTTTAATGTGCATACAGGCAAGAGGCCGTTCGATATATACAGGTCTTTACGTAGCCTGAATCCTTCTCCATATATGTTTTTCTTACGGCTTAACGATTTAAATGTGATAGGCGCTTCTCCGGAGATGCTGGTTAGATGCGAGAATGGGTTTGTGCAGACTCGCCCTATAGCAGGAACCCGGCCAAGAGGCCTGACAGAAGAAAAAGATGCCGTTCTTGCTAACGAGCTTTTAAATGACAAGAAGGAAAGGGCGGAGCACATAATGCTTGTGGACTTAGGCAGAAATGATTTAGGCAGGGTATGTAAGCCCGGAAAAGTCAAGGTTACAAATTTCATGAGTGTGGAGCGTTATTCCCATGTTATGCATCTGGTGAGCGAGGTAAGTGGAGAGCTAAAGAATAAATTGAACTCTTTCGATGTCTTAAGAGCATGTTTCCCGGCAGGAACAGTATCTGGTAGCCCTAAGATAAGGGCTATGGAGATAATAGATGAGCTTGAAAATACCAGGCGCGGGACTTATGCGGGTTGTGTCGGTTATTTTAGTTTTTCAGGTAATATGGATACATGTATTACTATCAGGACTATAGTTATGAAGGGGCATGTGGCTTATATTCAGGCGGGCGCAGGTATCGTAGCGGATTCTGTTCCTGCCAGAGAGTATCTTGAATCCGTTAACAAGGCAAAAGCTTTAATTGAAGCAATTAAAGATTAATTTAAAAGTGAAAGGAGAGTCAAATGGCAGTACATATCAGGTTAAGAAGAATAGGCAAAAGGCCCAAGAAAAGACCGTATTTTCGCGTTACCGCTTTTGATGAAAGGCGCGCAAGGGATAGCAGGGTTTTAGAGGAACTCGGTTCTTATAATCCTGTGACCGGCGCATCAACCCTTAAGATTGAGAGAATCAGCCATTGGGTTGAGAAGGGTGCAGTACTTTCGAATACCGTAAAAAGCTTAGTTAAGAAAGCAAAGAAAGGATAGTAATCATGCCTCAAGCAGAGATGGCAAATCCGTTAGTTAATATGGTTCCGCTTTTACTTATATTTTTTATCTTTTATTTCTTGCTTATCAGGCCGCAGGTAAAGGCTCAAAAAAAGAAAGAAAGAGATCATCAAGATATGCTTAAGGCTTTAAGCAAGAATGATGAGGTAGTTACGACCGGCGGAATTCACGGTGTAGTAGTAAACGTCAAAGATAAAACAGTCACCTTGCGCATCGACGAAAACGTCAAGATGGAAGTAGAAAAGAACTGTGTTGCGCTTAAGGTTAGTTCATAAGAAACGGGGTAAAATAAAATGGAAAGAAGGCTGCTTTACAAAATAGTATTTATTCTTGCAGTGGTTGGTTTGTGCGCTTATTTTACTTTTCCTTTGGAGAAAAGGGTTAATCTGGGGCTAGATTTAAGGGGCGGTATGCACCTTTTACTTAGAGTAGACACCAGCAAACTTTCCGGGGAAGCAAAAATAGACGCTACTGACAGGGCAGTTGAGGTAATCCGTAACCGCATAGACCAATTTGGGGTAAGAGAGCCTTCTATTCAGAAACAGGGCGAAGATGAGATTGTAGTGCAGCTGCCCGGAGTGACCGATAGAGACAGGGCGGTAGATATTATAGGTAAGACTGCGCTTTTAGAATTTAAGCTTGTTTCAATGGATACGGATAAGCTAAAAGATGCATTGGCAGGGAATGTTCCGGAAGGATATGAACTTGTTAAATCCCAGGAAGATGATGAGCCGTTGCTTTTGGAAAAAGACGCGGTTTTGACCGGCGATGCCTTAACTAATGCATCGGTAAGGTTTGATCAGAGCTCATTTAATGAGCCGATAGTATCTTTGCAATTTAGCCCTAAGGGCGCATCCAAATTTGCTGAAATCACGGCAAACAATATAGGCAGAAGATTGGCGATAGTTTTAGACGGTAAGGTGCAGTCTGCTCCACGCATAAAAGAGGCCATCCCTACAGGAGAGGCAGTTATCAGCGGGCGTTTTGATGTGGATCAGGCGCAAGATCTGGCTTTGGTTTTGAGGGTCGGCGCTTTACCTGCTCCGATGCATATTGAAGAAGAGAGAACCGTAGGACCTTTGCTGGGTCAAGATTCCATTAACAAAGGCATAAAGGCAAGTGTAATCGGTGGTATTTTAGTTTTCGGCTTCATGGCTATTTATTATCTTTTAGCCGGGCTCATAAGCGATATCGCTTTATTGATGAACTTATTAATGATTGTGGGCGGTTTAGGTATGCTTCCGGTTTTATTCCCCGGGGTATCTGCTACTTTAACCCTTCCCGGTATAGCTGGTATCGCCTTATCTTTAGGTATGGCTGTTGATGCGAACGTCCTTATAAACGAACGTATAAGAGAGGAACTATCAACCGGTAAGCCTTTACGTGCGGCTATTTCTAACGGTTATAACAGGGCTTTTACCGCAATACTTGATTCAAACCTTACTACTTTAATTGCTGCATTTCTTTTGTTCCAATTTGGTACCGGTCCGATAAGAGGCTTTGCAGTTACCTTGACCATAGGTCTTTTGGCAAGTATGTTTACGGCGATAGTGGTGACCCGCACCATATTCGAGATACTCTTGAATTTGGGCTGGATAAAATCGCTGCCGATGCTAAGGTTCATCAAAGAAACCAAGATGGATTTTATTAAGAAGCGCAGAATATTCTATGCGTTATCGCTGATTTTAATTTTATGCGGTGTTTTTTCATATTTTA
>CAYXSY010000011.1:0-58015 GCA_964467905.1 uncultured Planctomycetales bacterium
GAGGCGCCAAAAGAATGCCCTGCCTGTAAACATCCGCAGTCATTCTATGAGGTTTTGGCAGAGAATTATTGATTTGGTTATAGATTCTGTAAATAAAAGGAGTAGGCATGCCCCAGGGAGATTTATATTTAACTAGGGAAGGTTACGAGAAATTGGTAGAGGAGCTCGATAATTTGCGTAATGTCAGGCGCAGAGAAATATCTAAGGCTATAGCTGAAGCCAGGGCGCATGGCGATATCTCGGAGAATGCGGAGTATGACGCGGCTAAAGATGCCCAGGCCCAAAATGAGAAAAGGATAGCCGACTTAGAACATAAATTAAGTTCGGCTAAGATATTGGATGATTCTAATATGCCTAAGGATGAGGTATTGATAGGCGCGACTGTGAAATTGCAGGATGTCGATAGCAAGGAGGAAATGGAGTATACGCTAGTTTCCGAAGAAGAAGCTGATTATGAAAAGAATAAAATTTCCACTTCTTCTCCTGTAGGCAGTAGCTTATTAGGGCATAAGGTCAATGACGTCGTACAAATTAAGATTCCGGCCGGAACATTAAACTATAAAGTCCTGAAGATATCCAGATAGCCTGGGCTCCAGGGATAAGGAATTCCATGCGCAGCAATTTTGCTTTGGTAAAAGGGTTAATTGAAACGGGCAGGTTTATCGTGCCCTACCGCATTTATGACAATAACGGTCCCCATGTCATTTGTATTAACGGCGTTCAGCAGTCAATGGCCATGTGGCATAGTTTTATCTGCCGTTATGCCCCTCATTATAGGATAGTTCTTTTTGATTATCCGGGACAGGGTAAGGGTAAGGTTATATCGGGCCCGATTTTTGTATCGCTGGATGAGCAGGTTGATATACTACATGAAGTAATGAAGGCTACCGGTACCAACAAGAATGTAACTATTTGTTCGGCTTCTTGGGGTGGTATAGTTGCTATGGCGTTTGCTTCGATATACCGCAAGGATGTAAAGCAATTGTGCTTGGCTAGCCTCGGTACAAAAGCCAATGATAAGATGGTAGAGACTATCAAAAAAGGCGGACAAATTGATATACATAACCGTCAGAAGATGGCTGATATCTTAATAGAGAGTTTTGGCCAGAATCTGCCGGTTAACATAAAGAAGAAAATTATCAATCAGTTTCGTACTATGAGCGAAGAGAATTTACGCGCTTTTTATGAACACGGGTTATTTGTGATATCTACAAAGAAGCTGGGCGATATGATTAATCTCTCGAATATTGCAGCTAAGACCATTCTTATCCATGGGGAGAAAGATACGATTATTGATTTGGATGATGTTAAATTTCTTGCTTCTCAGATTCCGGATTGCTCTATTCGTATTATAAAGGGCGCCGGGCATTTCCTGCATATGGAGAAAGAAGATACTTTCGATATCTATCAGGATATATTGCCAATACCTCCCCAGGCCGTAAAGAAATGCTGAATGTAAAGTCCGCTAAAACGCAGCTGGTTATATTTCTTATTGCTTTCGCTTTATATTTGTCAATAAAAGACAGAAATTTTACATTTCTGTCTTTTATTTTTGTCGCTTCCTGCGCGGCTTTTATTTTCGATGGAGTATTCTCTTATTTTAAAAACAGGCATTTTGCCTTCAGTGATAGCGCAATTATTACCGGCCTAATCATAGGCTATGTAATTTCACCTGATGAGGGTTATTTGAAGCTTGTTTTTGCTTCTTTTATCGCAATTCTCTCTAAGTATTCGATACGCTATAATAATAAACATATCTTTAATCCTGCCGCCTTAGGTATAATTTTTACTATAATCGTTTTTGGCGCCTATACCAGCTGGCGCGGGACATATGCCTGGTATATCCTCGTGCCTTTTGGTTTGTATTTTGCTTATAGATATAAAAAGATAGAGATCATCCTAGGTTATTTTTTAGTGTCGCTGTTTTTATTTGTCTTACAGGCTATCTTACAAGGTAACACCTTAGCGAATGTCCTCGGATATTTCAGTTATTTCTTCATTTTTATAATGGTGATAGAGCCTAAGACAAGCCCGGCCTCTTTAAAAGGAAAATATATTTTTGGGGCGTTAATTGCTTTGTTGATTTTTGTTTTTACTAAAATATCACTGCGTATAGATGTTGAGCTTTTAAGTTTGCTCTTAATTAATTCGACAGTATATTTCTTAAATAAAATACCACAGAGAAAGGAGGCTTAACATGAAGGTTCTAATCGGCTCTATATTTTTATCCATTTTTCTTATGTTTAGCACAGCTTATGCCCATCCGCCTTCGGATATAAAGATAAGCTTTGATCCGAAAACAAAAACCTTATATGCCGTAATAATCCATGATGTAAGCAATCCCGCAGACCACTTTATTAAAAAGGTCGATGTTGCTTTAAACGGAAAGGAAATTATTGAGCATACTATTTCCAGGCAGGATAATAATAATACCCAGACCGTAAGTTATCTTATTCCTGATGTTAAGTCAGGAGATGTGTTATCAGTTGAGGGGTATTGCAGTATTAGCGGCAAGCTTAAGAAAGAGATTGCGATTAAGTAGATAAAAAGGAGGCTGGATATGGCTAAATACCTTATGTTCGGGAAATATTCATCCGAGGCTGTCAAGGGGATTAAGTCTAACCGCACGGATAAGGTGATTGAGGTTTTTAAGAAAAATAACGGTAAAATCATAGGCATGTATGCGTTAATCGGGCCGTATGATTTGGTTCTGATAGTGGATATGCCTAACAATGCTACCCTGATTAAGGCAGCTATCTCTATCACTAAATTGACCGGCATACATTTCTTTAGTTCGCCTGCTTTGACTATTGAAGAATTCGACAAAATAGCTGTCTGATTGTTTTGATAAAGAGTGAATTCGGACTTTGCCACAGCTTATAAATAAAAAGGGTGATATATGACGATTATTTTGTTGGTAGTCCTTTCTATTTTGATAGTCGCAGCCTTGTTTTACAATTATATTTTAAGAAAGAAATTTTTGGTTAAAGAGGCGTCTTCCGGTGTAGACGTGCAGCTCAAGCGCAGGCATGACCTTATCCCGCGTTTAGTAGATTTAACAAAAGGTTATATGAATTATGAGCAGGGAGTTCTAAAGGATATAGTTGAGTTAAGGAATAAGGCGCAGGGTAGCGTAAATATGAATGAAAAGGGTTCTTTGGAGACAGGGATCTCGCAGTCTTTAAAAACGATTATCGCCCTTGTTGAGAATTATCCTGATTTGAAGGCCAGCAATAACTTTATGGAGTTACATAAGTCTCTGGTTGATACCGAAGATCAGCTGCAGATGGCGCGCAGGTATTATAATGGCGCAGTGCGCGATTATAATATTGCGGTTGAGTCTTTCCCGGGGGTGCTTATTGCGGCTATATTTGCCTTTAAGCCGGCTGATTTCTTTGAGGTTGAATACGCGACTATAGGTTCTGTCCCACAGGTAGATTTAGGGAAAAAATAAATTTCAGAATGTATAAAAAAATCAAGTATATAATATTAATTTTATCATTTATAACTTTACTGTTTTCCTCATTTTCTTTTTCTCAAGAGCGTGAAAAGATTGTTTCTTTTGACAGCCTTGTCGAAGTGCACAAAGACGGCATGCTTAGGGTTACCGAGACGATAAAGGTTTTGGCTTTGGGCCATGAAATCAAACGCGGAATTTATCGTGATTTCCCAACTAAATATACCGACAGTTTTGGCAACAGATACCAGGTTGATTTCACTTTGCTGGGTGCGTTACGTAACGGATATACCGAGCAGAGTTCGGTAGTTGATACTGAAAATGGCGTGCGTATTTATTTGGGAAACAAGAATTTTTATCTGCCCGCAGGAGAATATACTTACACCATTGAATATCTGACTAATTGGCAGGTCGGTTTCTTTAAAGACTTTGACGAGCTATATTGGAATGTTACGGGAAATTACTGGTCTTTTCCCATTCAACAAGCAAGTTGCACTATTAAGCTTCCAGCCGGAGCTGTAGTTAATTTTAGCGATGCCTATACGGGGTTAAGGGGAGCTAGGGGTAAAGATTTTGTTGTAAGCAGGGATTGGGAGGATGGCATTGTTTTTACTACCACAAGAACTCTGGGGACAGGAGAAGGTATCTCTGTTTTAGTCAGGTGGCCAAAAGGATTTGTTAATGAGCCGACAACCCTCCAGAAGTTTATCAGATTAATAGATAATAACCTCGGGGTAATTTTAGGATTTATAGGGCTTATTCTGTTATCTGCGTATTATTTATTTATTTGGTATTCAGTAGGGAGAGATCCTAAAAAAGGCGTAATCATTCCTCTTTATCGGCCGCCTGATAATATATCTGCCGCAGCATCCAGATACATTATGCGCATGGGCTATGATGATAAAATCTTTGCTTCTTGTGTGATTAATATGGCAGTTAAAGGGTATTTGAATATATCAGAAGAGAGGGGAGAGTATACTTTAGTTAGATTTGGCAGGAGCGATATTGTTTTGACTAAAGATGAGCAGGTAATAGCCGATGCTCTTTTTGAGGGGTCGCAGGATGTCTTTATCCTAAGTAACACAAATCATGAGAAGATGCAGAAGGCAATAAGCGCCTTGAAGAAAACATTGAGCGGCTCTTATGAAAAGAATTATTTTATTACTAACAGCGCATATTTTATATATGGAATAGTTATTTCTGCGGCAGTATTGTTGTTATCTGAATTCATTCAGGCGGGATCCATGGTTACACAGGCTATATTTATGACTATTTGGCTTGCCGGATGGAGCGGCGGTGTGATTGCTTTATCTTTGGCAGCCAGATCAGAATGGCTTTCGGTATTTAGTTCCGGTATTAAGTTTATCCCGAAGGCTATTTTTATAACAATATTTTCCATACCTTTCATTATCGGAGAAATTGTTGGTCTTTATTTTTTGAGCACTTTGACTTCTGCTGTTTTCATCGTATTATTCCTATGCACTTGTATTATTAATGCCGTATTCTATCATCTTCTTAAAGCTCCGACTGCTTTAGGCAGAAGGCTAATGGATAAGATTGAAGGTTTTAGGATGTATCTTTCGGTTGCCGAGAGGGACGAATTAAAGACCATGCAATTAAACAAGAACCCGGAGTTATTTGAGAGGTATTTGCCTTATGCCCTTGCCCTTAATGTCGAACAGCAATGGTCGGAAAAGTTTGCTGATGTTTTAGCTCAGGCAAGTGTTTCAGGGGCTTCCTATCATCCTGTATGGTATAGCTCCAGTTCCGGAGGAATATTTAATGCCAGCAATTTTAGTTCTTCTCTTGGCAGTTCTTTTACTAATGCTATATCGTCTAGCTCTCATGCTCCGGGTTCCGGAGGCAGCGGTGGTTCCGGAGGCGGCGGAGGCGGCGGCGGAGGGGGAGGTTGGTAGTTGCTATGCCGGTGAATAAAAACAAAGTACCATTTTTTAAAAGTTTTCGCGTCAGGATAATGTGCTTCTTGATTCTGGCAATGGTGTTTGCTGCGGCATTCTCTGACTTTTTGATTTATGAATATGCGTTAAAGTCCCAGTTTCAGCAGCTAAGAGAAAAGCTTATGAATATCGCCAAGATAGTGGCAATGGACGTAGATACGGATAGCTTGCTTAAAATTCCGCTTAGCAAGGATGGACTAAGCAGCTATGAATATAAGATTGTCCATGATAAGCTTCTAAAGATTAAGGATGCCATACCGGCCATAAAATATATTTATTTGTTATCTAAGACCGATAAACCCGGAATTCTTAAGTTCATGGTTGATGTAAGCTCCCCCGAACCTTTAGCTAATGAGCCTGAAAGTTACCCCGGGCTTGAATATAACGCAGCAAGATTCCCCCAGATGCTCAATGGTTTTAAGACGGCATCAGCCGATAAGAAGCTTCTTGCTGATGAATGGGGGGTATTTCTTTCAGGATACGCTCCTGTGAAAAGTCCTTCCGGGGATGTGATAGCTGTTCTTGGTGTTGATATGGAGGCGCAGGATGTTTATGAAGTTCAGAGGCAAGTAAAGGTAAGGGCGCTTTATGTCATGTTTTTGGGAGTTTTATTGGCAATATTATTCAGTTGGGGTATTTCTAAGAGAGTATCGAGGCAAATAAAAGAATTATCTTCCGGGGCATCAATTATTGCCAGGGGAGAGCTTGCTCATAGGATTAAAGTTATAGGCCATGATGAAATAGCTAATCTGGCCAATATTTTTAATAAGATGACCGAAGCATTAACGGTTTACATAGATGAACTAAAGCGTACCACAGCGGAAAAAGAACGCCTTTTAAAAGAGCTTGAGATCGCCCAGCGCATACAGAAGAGTTTCCTTCCCGAAGGCGCTCCTAAGATTAAGGGTTTAGATATTGCGGCAATTAATATGCCTGCCCGCATGGTCAGCGGAGATTTCTATGACTTTATCCCGATTGAAGAGAATAAATGGGGGTTAGTTATTGCTGATGTTTCAGGCAAGGGTGTACCAGCCGCTCTTTTTATGGCGCTCTCAAGGACGCTTTTGAGGGCAAGCGCTTCGGTTATTGCCTCTCCTTCAGATACGCTGGCCCACGCAAATTCTTTGATTATGCGCGATTCAAAATCAGGGTTATTCGTTACTTTGTTTTATGCAGTTGTAGATTCTAAAAATCTGGTATTCCAGTATGCTAACGCCGGGCATAATCCGCCGCTTTTTGTAAGAGAACATTCAACCGACATTGTATTTTTAAAGACTCATGGCACGCCCCTGGGGATCTACGAAGATATCAAAGTAACAACAGAAAGCATATCTCTTAAGAAAGATGATTTACTTGTGCTTTATACTGATGGAGTTGTGGATGCGGTTAATGAAGACAACGAGCATTTTGATATAGAAAGACTGTCTGCTATAGTAAAGAAAAATCGCGACCTGGAAGCTAGCTTGATTATGGAAAAGATACAAAATGAAGTTTCTTCTTTTGTTGGTGGCCAGCCGCAGTTTGACGATATCACTTTAATGATTATAAAGGCGGTATAGGGCGGGGTTATGAAGAAAACATTAATTTTTATTATTATTTTGCTTCTGATATCTTCAAGTATTTTTATATGGATAAGAAATATAGATTTAAAAAAAGTAATTTCTGTTGTTCTTGAGGATAATTTAGGCGTAAAAGTAGATATAGGTAAGATAGAGACTTCTCCGCTTTTGGTTTACATCGGGCTTGAGAGGCTTACTATATATAATCCGCCCGGTTTTAATGAGCCGGTTTTGGCGTATATACCATATGCCCATATTGTGCTTGATCCCCTGGAAGCTATAATAAGCAAGAAGCCTAATATATATTTGATGGCCGTATCGATTGATTATGTACATTTTGTGAGGAAGGCCGACGGTAGTATTAATATTGAGCAGCTGGGTGGCATAAGGAATATGCCTTATAAGAAAAAACATGATTTAACCTACACATTTAAGGTTTTTGAGCTTACTCTTGATGAAATACGTTTCACTGATTATAAATCCGGTAAGGCTGTTGATAAGGTTTATCCGGTTAAGATGGACAGCTATGTGTTTAATGGCTTAAGCGATTTCGATGATGTAGTTAAGATTGTTACTTCAAAGGCAATTGAAAACAGCGGCTTGGGAAGTATTCTCGACATTGCTATCGGACCTGTCGGCTCAAGCGTTGTAGCGGTGGCAGATTCTTCCTGGAAGTTTGTCAGGAGCAATATGAAGAGCGCATGGGACATAACCAATTGGCCGCTTAGATTTATATCCGGTAAATAGGAGTAGCTAAGGCATGAAGTGTTTTGTGTGGTTAGCAACGTTTATTTTTTTTATAACAGGCTCTAGTTTTATTCTTGCGCAGGATGCAGTGACTAGCGCTACTAAGCATGCAGATAAGACTTGTCAGACCATTGTACAATACAGCGACCCCAAAACAGCGATAAAGGCAAGGGTAGGGGTTAACTTTCAAATTGCACTTGTCTCGAATCCGACTACAGGATACAGCTGGGGTATAGATGACTCAGCGCTTAACGGCGGTTTTGTCCGGTTAATTTCTTCTGCATTTCTTCCTTCTGATACTAAGATGGCAGGGGCCTCGGGGCAGCAGGTATGGGTTTTCCAGCCGCTTAAACCCGGCAGTTATGAAATAAGATTTGAATATAGCCGTAAATGGGAAAAGGGCGTACCTGCGATAGATGAGAAGGTGTTTAAAGTAAAGATTAAGAAATAAGAGGGAGGGGTCATGAAGATTTCCGGGAAACAGGTTAAAATATTTAAAATAAGAAACAGAAGAGGCTATGCCGCTATTTGTTGCGAGCATCTTACGGAGGGCAACAGCCCCTCGGTGGCTTATTCAAGGATGGTTAAGGCTGTGCGGCGCACAGAGAACAAAAGAAAGTAAGAGGAATCCCGGCTGCATCTGCCGGGATTTTTTCTTTAATTTAAAGTGAAATAAATCACAAAAAACTTGACAATAACCTAAGTTATGTTATACTCATGTTAGATATTGTGAAAAAAGGAACAATATTATGATAGTAAATAGACAATGCATAATAAGGCTTTCCCGATATAAGAATGCATTATATAGGTTAAAGTCGCTGGGATTTGTTAAGGTTTTCTCTGATAATCTTGCAGATGCCGTCGGTGTTACGGCTGCGCAGGTAAGGAAAGATTTTTCTATTTTTGGTATTACCGGAAACAAGAAAGGGGGCTATCAGGTCGATAATCTAATAGATAAGCTCAACTTTATTTTAGGCAAAAATCAGCTTCAATGCGTTGTCATAGTCGGTGCCGGGCATATAGGCAGCGCTTTGATGAAATATCAGGGGTTTGAGAAAGAAGGAATTAAGATTATGGCAGGCTTTGACATAGATCCAGCCAAACAAAACCGCAACAGTCCGATCCCGGTTTTACCTCTGGAAGAGCTTAAAGAATTTGTCAGGGCTAATAATATAAAGATAGGCATTATTGCCGTGCCTGATTTAGCCGCACAACAGGCAGCCGATATTTTAGTCCAGGCGGGAGTAAAGGGGATACTTAATTTCGCACCTATAAGGTTGCGTGCGAGCGAAGAAGTCACAATCAATAATGTGAATCTGGAGCTGGAGCTTGAGAATGTGATTTATTTTGTAAATACCCAGAGTAAAATCTTAAGCAAATAATATTCATTAATGAAGTTAAAAGTCAGGATATTAAGCTATTTTACGGCAGTCATATTTATTGTAGGCTTTCTTGTCGCACTATTAGGGTTTTATTTGATAAAGAGTAATATTATTGAGAGGGCACAGCGTAAATTAAACAATGACCTTAATTTCGCGAGGTCGCTGTATAACGGGGAAATAGACCGCATCAAAGAGGCATTTGGCCTTATTGTAGGGCATCCGCAGATAAATAGCATAAAGGATAAAATCGGGCTTGATTATTTATACGTTATAGACAAAAACAGTATCCCTGCTTCTTTGAAAAGCGAGATTTTAAGAAAGTCGGTAGAAGGCAAAGAGCCAATCGGAGGAAGTAGAGTTATAGATAGTGCAGAGTTATTGTCTATCGGCAACTCACTTTATAACAAATCGCGCATAGATGTTATCCCTACGCTTAAATCCAGGCCTGTTGTAAATCATGTCTTGGATAAGGCAATGGCAATTGAATATGCCATGCCTCTTAAGGATAAAACAGGCAATTTCAACAATATTATCTACGGCGGTAAGATTATAAACAGGGATTTTAGCCTGGTAGACCGTATCCATAATTATATATTTGAAGATAAACTTTATGGCTCGAAGCCGCTTGGGACAGTTACGATTTTTCTTGATGACATCAGGATAGCAACTAATGTTTTGGACCGTCAAGGCAAGCGCGCAATAGGCACAAAGGTTTCGGATAAGGTGTATGAGCAGGTTTTCGGGCAGAAAAGGTCATGGATAGACAAAGCTTTTGTAGTTACTGACTGGTATTTTACCGCATACGAGCCGATTAAGGACATTAAGGGTAATGTAATCGGGATGCTTTATGTAGGCATGCTTGAGAAGCCGTTTGCGGATATTATGCGTAATGTATTTCTGATTCTGCTTGCGATTATCGGCGCAGCTATGATATTTGCTTTTTTTCTGTCTATTATGCTTGCAGGAAAGATATCGCGTCCTATAACTGCAGTTGTAGACGGAGCAAGTAAGATGTCTTCGGGAGATTTTAGCTATAGGGTTGAAGAAACAGGGTCTATCGATGAGCTGGATAATTTAGCGGTATCTTTCAATAATATGGCGCGTAGTCTTATGCAAAGGGATAACGATCTTAATGTTTCTAATGATAAACTTTCAAAATTAAATAAGAGCTATTTGGACTTGATAGGTTTTGTCGCTCATGAATTAAAAGGCATACTTTCTTCGGCGGTTCTTAACGCTTATTCGGTACGCGACGGCTTCTTAGGAATGATAAACTTTAAGCAGCGCAAAGCCCTTGATTCAGTAACCAGAAGCCTGGATTATCTTACTCAGACGGTAAAGAATTTTCTTAATTTAAGCCGCATAGAGAAGGAAGAGCTGGTGGTTAACAAAAAAGAAATTCTGCTTAAAGAAGACGTTTTCGATGCTTCTATAGAGGCGTTTACTAAATCTGCGAGCGAAAAGGGCTTAGAGATTATAAATAATATAGAGCCGGGATTAAGAGCAGTAGCCGATAGCGATCTTTTACAGATTGTGGCAAATAATTTAATCAGCAACGCCGTTAAATATGCCGTTAATAATACAAAGATAACCGTTGATTCGGCGCAGGACGCCGGCTATCTTCAGGTGCGTGTTTATAGCCAGGGTAATATTATCAGTAAGGAAGATGCGCAGAAGTTGTTCAAGAGGTTTTCACGGCTGGATGCGCAGTATTCCAAGAAATCCCAGGGTACAGGTTTGGGGTTATTTATTTCAAGAGAGATAATCAGGAAACATGGCGGAGATATACGCCTTGAGACTTGCGAAAACGGAAATAGTTTTATTTTTAAGCTTGAAAGGGGGATGCAAAGTTGACTACACCGTTAGATTTAATAAAGAAAAAAAGATCTGAAGCAATAAGCCGTATTGTTGGTAAAGGCTATCTTTCTAAGAAAAGGGTATATGTCGGTATGGCTACTTGTGAAATAGCAGCCGGCTCTAAGGATGTGATGGAGGTTTTCCAGGCCGCGATTAAAAACGGCCTCAGTGACGTATATCTAAGCCAGAAAGGGTGCGCCGGCAGGTGTAATCTTGAACCTACGGTTGAGGTAGTTGAGGAAGGTAAGATTCCTGTTAAGTACGGCAAGATAAATAAAGAGCGCGCAGCCGAGATTATTGAGCGCCATATTAAAAAGGGCGAAGTTGTAAAAGAGTGGGTTATAGAATAGAAAGGGAAAATATAAATGTCTAGGTATGTTATTACTTTATGTGACGGACCAAGCTGTATGCATAAGGATTCTAAGAGCCTGGTTGAGCTGATCCAGAAGGAATTAGATAAGAACGGCCTTACAAATAAAGTAAAAATTATGCTCTCCGGATGTTTGGGGATGTGTAATAAGGGCCCGATTATGATTGTTAACCCGGGTTATACTATTTACGGTAATATAGGGCCTAAAGAAATCACGCAGATTATCAAAAGTCATTTAGTCGATAAGAAGCCCGTAGCCAAGTTTATCATTGATGAAGACCATCTTTATAACCGTTTTTATCGTATTTTCGGAGATGAGAAGTTTTTCGGCAAACAGATGCGTATTGTTTTGAGAAATTGCGGGATTATAGACCCTGAAAGCATAGATGATTATCTTTCCGTACGCGGATATGAGGCTTTGGCTAAGGTGCTTACCAGCATGGAGCCGCAGGAAGTTATTTCCCAGGTTAAGAAATCAGGTTTGCGAGGCAGGGGCGGAGCGGGTTTTCCTACAGGAATAAAGTGGGAGCTTACCGCGAAAGAAAATAGTAATCAGAAATATGTTATATGTAATGCTGATGAAGGAGACCCCGGTGCGTTCATGGATAGGAGTACTATAGAGGGTGACCCGCACACCGTGATTGAAGGTATGACCATAGGCGCTTATGCGGTTGGTTCTAATAAGGGGATAGTTTATATAAGGGCAGAATATCCTCTAGCTATTAAGCGGCTTAAAAAAGCCATAGCAGATGCTAAAGAGCAGGGATTCTTGGGGTCTAATATATTGGGTTCGGATTTTAATTTTGATATTGAAATTCGGCTTGGCGCAGGGGCTTTTGTTTGCGGAGAAGAGACGGCATTGATTCATTCTATAGAGGGTTCGCGCGGTATGCCGCGCCCGCGCCCGCCATTTCCTTCAGTATCCGGGTTATTCGGTGAGCCGACGCTTATAAATAATGTTGAAACCTGGGCGAATATCCCGGTTATTATACTTGATGGTTCACAGTGGTTTAGTTCAATCGGCATAGATAAGAGCAAAGGCACGAAAGTTTTTGCTTTGGCGGGGAAGATTAATAATACCGGTTTGGTTGAAGTTCCCATGGGGACAACGCTTAGGCAGATAATTTATGATATAGGAGGAGGCATACCTAATAACAAAAAATTTAAATCAGTACAGACCGGAGGCCCTTCCGGCGGGTGTCTTCCTGAACAATATCTGGATACTCCTATAGACTACGAATCTTTGATGAAAGCTGGGTCTATTATGGGGTCAGGCGGTATGATTGTTATTGATGAAGACTCTTGTATGGTTAATATGGCTAAGTTTTTTCTGGAGTTTACGCAGAATGAATCATGTGGTAAATGCACTCCTTGCCGAGAAGGAACAAAAAGAATGCTTGAGATTCTGACACGTATAACCAAGGGCCAGGGAGAGAATGGCGATATTGAGAAGTTGCAGCGTTTAGGCGCGATGATAAAGAAAGCTTCTTTGTGCGGGCTGGGCCAGTCCGCGCCTAATCCGGTTTTAAGCACTATAGCCAATTTCCGCGATGAATACGAGGCCCATATTCAGAAAAAGATATGTCCTGCGGGAGTTTGCACGCAGCTATTGAATTATACGATTACCGATAAATGTGTCGGATGCGGAGTCTGCAAAAAGGTCTGCCCTGTCTCAGCGATATCGGGAAGCCCTAAGCAAAAACATGAGATTGATAAAAACAAATGTACTAAGTGCGGCGCCTGTTTCTCGGCATGTAAATTTAACGCTATTAAGAAATCATAAGGAGAAAAAATAAATGAAAGAAACATTAAACATACGTATTAATAACAAGCCGTATGCGGTAGAGCCAAATCAGACAATCATGCAGGCCGCAGATAAACTGGGTTTTAGAATTCCGAGGCTATGTTATCATCCTAAACTTTCAATTGAAGGTGCATGCCGGGTTTGTATTGTTGAGGTTAAGGGTGTCAGGAATTATGTTGCTTCATGCGCTTACCCTGTCAGCGAGGGGATGGAAATTTTTACCGATACAGAAGAGATACGCAGGGCGCGCCGGGATATCGTGGAGCTTATACTTGATAACCATCCGGAAGATTGTCATACCTGCGAAAGAGATAGCATCTGTGAGTTGCAGCGCCTGGCTTACTCAATGGGGATACGCAAACGCCACTTTGAGGGGGAAAAGAAACATTACGAGAAAGATTTATCTTCTGCATCGGTAGTAAGGGACCCTAATAAATGTATACTTTGCGGCAGGTGTGTGCGTATATGTTCTGAAATTCAGAAAGTAAATGCCCTTGGGCATGCGCACAGAGGATTTAAGACAGTAGTTATGCCTGCTTATGATATGCCTTTTTCTGAGAGCGTTTGTACCACATGCGGCCAGTGTATTAATGTTTGTCCGACAGCCGCATTCGTAGAGAAGAATTTTACCCAAGAGCTTTTCAAAAAGTTAGCTGATCCTAATCTTATTAAGATCGCTCAAATTGCTCCTTCGGTCAGGGCAGCGATAGGCGAAGCTTTTGGTTTTGACGCCGGCCGGTCTATGGAGAAAGAAACCGCCGCTGCTTTGAAAAAGTTAGGTTTCGATTATGTTTTTGATACCCAATTTTCTGCCGATCTTACCATTATGGAAGAGGCAAGTGAGTTTCTTGAGAGGTTGCAAGGTAAGGGCAAATTACCTATGATAACCTCCTGTTCCAGCGCTTGGATGAAATGCCTCGAGCAGTTTTATCCGGATTTAATTGATAATGTTTCAACCTGTAAGTCGCCGATGTCAATGATGAGCGCGATACTCAAGACCTACTTTGCCTCCAAGATTAAACAAGATCCCAAAAAAATCTTGAGTGTTGCGGTTATGTGTTGCACGGCCAAGAAATATGAAGCGGCAAGGCAGGAGTTAATGGTTGAAGGCATGCCGGCTACGGATATAGTTGTTACTACCAGAGAAATCGCCTGGATGATTAAGTCCGCCGGAATTGATTTGGTGCGTATAAAGGGCGAAGAGTTTGACCATCCGTTAGGGCTTTCTTCTGGGGCCGGAACAATATTCGGGACCACCGGCGGAGTTATGGAAGCCGCGATAAGGACCGCGTATGAGCTTTACACTGGGGAAACTTTACTTGATATTGAGGTAAACGACATAAGGGGCATGAAGGGGATAAAGGAAGGTAAGATTTCGATGGATGGTAAAGAGATACGTGTTGCTGTAGCGCACGGCCTTGGTAATGCCAACGAGCTGTTGAATATAATAAGAAGCGATCCGCAGAAGTATCACTTTATCGAAATTATGGGATGCCCCGGAGGATGTATCGGTGGCGGCGGACAGCCTTACGCAGGCATAAATTCCATGCCGCTTGATGAAGAGGTTTTAAAGAAGAGGGCTGAAGTTTTGTATAGCCTTGATCGCAATAAAACAATACGCAGGAGCCATGAAAACCCGGATATACAGAGGATATATAAGGAATTCTTAGGCAGGCCCCTGAGCCCGGTTTCTCACAAGCTGCTTCATACGCATTATAAAGCGAAAGAGCCAAGAGGTATAATACCGGAAGAAATCCAGGCGCGTTAAAAAAGGAGTATTAAAAGATGATTGCCAATGATGAGAAGATTCTGGAATTAGCTACATTTATGCAGCAGGCAAAACAGCAGCCGCATAGCGATTCGCAGCTTATTGCTATATTACATAAAGCCCAGGAGCTTTACGGCTATCTTGATAAAGAGGTTATGGACCAGGTGGCCATAACCATGAATATCCCTACGGCACATATCTGGGGGGTTGCTACTTTTTACCATTATTTTAATCTTAAACCCAAAGGTAAACATTCTATATCCGTATGCCTGGGGACCGCTTGTTATGTCAAAGGCGCAGAGGATGTTCTAAGGGCAATAAAAGACGAGCTTAAGATTGATTTTGGCCAGACTACGGAAGATAAGCTGTTTACTTTGCAGGAGACGCGCTGTCTGGGAGCCTGCGGCCTGGCCCCGGTGGCCATGATAGATGATAAGATTTACGGCGAGTTAACTCCTAAGAAAATTGTAGAAATACTGCGTTCATACAAAAAATAGGGGATAGTTATGAAGATAGACGAAAACAGAATAAATGATTTGTTAATTTCTCATCAGAAGGCAACCGGCTCTTTGGTTGATGAGATTTTAAATAAAGCGCTTAATTTAAAGCGCCTTTCTTTAGATGAAACGTCTGTTTTGCTTAATGCCGATGCACCCGAATTGGTGGAGAAGATTTTTACTGCCGCTGCTTCGGTTAAGGATAAAATCTACGGCAGAAGAGTTGTTTTGTTTGTCCCTTTATATATTGCCAATTACTGCATGAACGGTTGCCTTTATTGCGGTTTTAAAAATAATAACAGCCTGCTTAAGAGAAAAGTTCTTAATAGCGATGAGATAAAAAAAGAAGTTGCGTATTTGCTTGAGAGGGGCCACAAAAGGATACTGATGGTTTCTTCGGAATTCAAGACTTCCCCTGACTTTAATATCGTTGATTATTATGTCGATGCGATAAAAGCTATTTATTCAGTGCAGAGATCAACGCATCGTATAAAAAGGGTTAATATAAACTGTGCACCTTTGCCGGTGGAAGGTTTCAGGAAAATAAAACTTGCCGGCATAGGGACGTATCAATTATTTCAGGAAACTTATCACAGTCAGACCTATAAGAGAATGCATCCTTATGGCCCGAAGTCAGACTATGACAATCGTCTTGATGCTATTGATAGGGCTTTTGCAGCCGGTATAGATGATGTCGGGATAGGTGTTCTTTACGGTCTATATGACTGGAAGTTTGAAACGTTGGCTATGCTTTCGCATGTAGAATACCTGGAGAATAAATTCGGTGTCGGGCCGCATACTATTTCCGTGCCTCGCCTTGAAAGTGCTTCTGGAGTAGACGACAATTTATTTTCGCAATACAGAGTTTCCGATTTAGATTTTAAGAGAATAGTTGCTATTCTGCGTTTAAGCGTTCCTTACACCGGGATGATTCTGTCTACCAGGGAAAGCCCGGTTATGCGCGATGAGCTGGTGGGCTTGGGGATTTCCCAGATTAGCGCGGAATCCAATACTTCCCCCGGCGGATATTCCGAAAGCGGCGGTCCCAGTGATGATTCTCAATTTAGTGTTTGCGACCATAGGTGCTTGGATGAGATTATTAAATCACTGATAGAGCATAATTATATCCCGAGTTTTTGCGCTGCCTGTTATAGAAAACAGAGGACAGGGGGGGCGTTTATGAATTTGGCCAGGCCCGGTACGATCAAGGGATGTTGTGATTTTAACGCCTTGGTAACCTTAAAGGAATATTTGGATGATTTTGCTACTGCTTCTACCAGAGAGGCAGGCTATAGTATGATAAACCGCGAAAAAACAAAATTAAGCGATGAGCTGAAATCTAAATTAGTTGAGTTTTTTAAAGATATAGATAATGGAGAGCGCGATAAATATGTCTAATGTTTTTAGATTGCTTAATAATGTGTATAATAATGCCCCTTCTATCCGGGAAGATATTCAGAGCCTGCTTTCGGTAGAAGATAAGCATAGCCTGGAAGCCATATTTAACTATGCTGATAATGTTCGCAGGCAGCATATGGGCGAGGGTATTCTTTTAAGGGGCATAATTGAATTTTCCAATATGTGCTCAAACACATGTTTTTATTGCGGCCTTAATATAGACAACACTGACTTGGTGCGTTATCGCTTGACCGAAGGCCAGCTTTATAGCAGCTTATCAGAGCTAAGCTCATATGGTATAAAGACGGTTGTATTGCAATCGGGGGAAGATGCATCTTTGGATGTGAATTGGCTTGCTCATTTAGTTGCTCTTATAAAGAAGGACTTTGGTATTGCTGTTACTTTGTCAGTCGGTGAACGCGATTATTCTGATTACCAACTATGGCGTTGTTCGGGGGCAGACAGGTATTTATTAAAGATCGAGGCTACAGATGACAAGCTCTATAACTCTATACATAGACAAAGGTCTATCGGTTCGAGAATAAGGGCATTACAGGACCTTAAGCGTCTTGGCTATCAGGTAGGTTCGGGGATAATGGTGGGCCTGCCGGGGCAAACCACGGAGATGATTGCTAAAGATATAATGTTTTTTAAAGAAATGGATTTTGATATGATTGGGATAGGGCCTTTTATACCGCATCCGCAGACTGTTTTTGCATACGAAAAACAGGGAGATTGTATACTTACCCTTAAAACAATTGCCCTGACCAGGATTGCTGTAAAGAATGCTCACATGCCCGCTACTACTGCTTTGGGCACTCTCGGCCGAGAACATCAGCTAGAGGCTTTACGGGTAGGCGCTAATGTTTTGATGCCTAATTTTACCCCTTTGCCTTACCGCAGCCTCTATGATTTATATCCGAATAGAAAATGCAAGGATGAACATAGCGGCCGGTGTGTTGGCTGCATGGATAAAATGGCAACTGATGTAGACAGGAGAATAGATTATTCAGTAGGACATTCATTAAAGATAAAAGGAGGATGTTATGCAAAAGGCACCGCTTAGTAACAGATTGCATATTGGTATTTTTGGGAGGAGAAACGCGGGGAAATCGACACTCATTAATGCTTTAACTTCTCAAGATATAGCTATCGTTTCTGATATTCCCGGCACGACAACGGATCCTGTCTATAAGGCGATGGAGATTCATGATATCGGAGCGGTTGTGCTTATCGATACCGGCGGCATAGATGACGAAGGTTTAATCGGCAAGAAGCGCGTGGAAAAGGCCTATAAAGTTTTGAATAAAACCGATATAGCATTATTGGTTATTGATAAAACATGCGGTTTGTCAGATTACGAAGAAAAATTTATAAAGGAAGTAAAAGCGCGTAATGTGCCTGTTATAGTCGTAATTAATAAGACGGATATGCCGGTAGATAACCCGCAGTTGCTTGCTTCTTTAGTGAGTCGTAAGCTGATGTATATACAGGTAAGTGCCCTTACTAAGCAGGGGATAGATGAGTTGCGGGGAAAAATAGTTGAGAATGCCCCTGATGATTTTGAAAGAAAGGCTATACTTAGTGATTTATTGGCTCCATCAGATCTGGTGGTTATGGTGGCTCCGCTTGATATGGAAGCACCTAAGGGCAGGCTGAAGCTTCCGCAGGTCCAGACTATAAGAGATATATTAGATAGCGAGTGTTCTACTTTAGTGCTTAAGGAGAATCAGCTTAAGGAAACGCTGGATAATCTTAAGGTAAAACCGAAGCTGGTTATTACTGAATCGCAGGTGTTTGATAAGGTAAAGTCAATTTTGCCGCAGGATATTATGCTTACTTCTTTTTCGGTACTTTATGCCCGCTATAAAGGGGATTTAGGGATTTTAGCAGAGGGTGCATATGCAATAGAGAAGCTTAAGCCAGGGGATAGGGTTTTAATCGCTGAGGCCTGTACACATCATCCTATAGGAGATGATATCGGCAAAGTAGTAATTCCTAATTTTCTAAACTCAAGATTCAAAGACCCGGCAGATAAGTTAATAATAGATTATGCTACCGGCTATGACTTCCCGGATGATCTAAGCGCATATAGCCTGATTATCCATTGCGGCGCTTGTATGCTTAACAGAAGAGAAGCTATGCACCGTATTAATTCTGCCAAAGGGCATAGTGTGCCGATTACTAACTATGGTATATTACTTGCTTATATGGCCGGGATATTAGACAGGGTTATTGAGCCGTTCTGTGTTCAGGAAGCAGCTGTTTGATAATTTCTAATATGTTAAAATAAATGAAGAGGAGGGAGCATGGCAAAAAAAATATTAATAGTAGACGATGATAATGATTTTAGGGAGGCGATGTCTGATCTTTTGGATGCAAAAGGATATACTGTTTTAAGCGCTTCAGACGGTAAGTCGGGATTCGATGTCGCGAAAAAGGAAAATCCTGATCTTATTCTGCTGGATGTAATGATGTCTTCTAAAACCGAAGGATTTGATATAGCTAAAAGTCTCCAGAGTGACTCTTCAACTAAGAATACCCCCGTTATTATAATTACCGGGATACGCAAGGATATGAATCTTTCTTTTGGCTTTGAACCAGATAGTGATTGGCTGCCGGTTAAGGCGGTATTGGAGAAGCCGGTTAAGCCGGAAGTTTTGCTTAAAGCCGTTGAAGAGAATATAAAGAATTAAGTTTTATCTCTTAAAATAGGCGCGGTTGGTTTTTATTTCATTGATTATAATGTAGGTATCTGTTACGGGAACCACTTTTTTATTCTGCGTCACATACCACAAATAGCCGTTTGCATTGACCTTCCAGTAAGGTTTATATGGAGACGATGAAAGCTCGCCTTTCTGCCATATAAGCTCTGCGTTAGATCCGTTGATATAGTTAAGAAGTTTATTATAGGCGCAATAAGTATCCCTTATTGCCAGCATTCTTTTAAAGAAGGAGTATTTTCTAGTTTGTTTTATGTCTTTGGAAAATTCATTCTGGATAAGTTTACGTACAAGAGAGACGGCTGTTTTTTTATCTACGTTAGGGAATACTTCAGGCTCTTTTGTCCAGCTTGCCTCCTTAAAATACCCGTTATCCGCATCGAGAATTATAACTGCCGATACAAGTTTATTCTTACCGGTAGAGTTTTTCTTAAAAGGTATCAGGTAGTAGTCTGACTTATCTTTCTGCAGATTTTTTACCAGCAGCGTTTCGGCAGGTTTTGTATCTGTGAATGCATCAACTGCTTGAGAATCCGATAGAAGGCGCTTGTCCACTATCTCTTGCCAGTCATATTTACTTATCGGTGCTGTATTTTTGTCTGCAGATAGTAATATTGTCGTGTTTGTGCTTTTTATCCCGGCGAACTTAAGATTGGATGCGTTTTTAATGGGCTTGGGAAAATTTACTTTGGCTTTGCTTGGCGTGAGGGGAGGCTCGGCTATCTGTAGGAATTTGCCGTTATATATATCACTGCTTGATACCGGTATGAAATAAGTCGACTGGCATTCGGCTGCAGTTTTGTAGGTATCCTGGCCTATGCCTGTAGCAAGCGGGTCTTTTATCCAGAATCCATAGACCGTAAAATCAGGGGTATTAAAAGGATTTGTATGTGGTTCTGGGCAGGGATTTGTACTTGTGGAGAATCCCTTTACAGTGACCCAATGGTTGTATGAGCCGTAAAGAGGAATGACTGCCGGAGTGTTGGGAGCAGCTACAAGTTCTCCTGCGCGCCACCAGTCTTCTTTGGTTACAGTATAGCTCATCCAGTGGCAGATATCACGCATATATTTATTTATCGCATCCGCGTCTGAATTCGGGTCGTATGTATCTACCGAAAAATTATATCCTTGATAGGGGTTTCCTGTTGGGCTTGAGTCGTAGCTGTCTGCCCAGTTTGAAACAAGGGAATCGTAAGGGTCAAAATGCCCTAGTGTCCTGTCTATATCCTGGGGAGTTAGTTCCGGGCCTAAAGTATTTCCTTCGCGCGCATACTGATAAATTTCCTGTTGTGTAAGCAGGTTCGCGCCTGCTGCCTGACGTATAAAATTTAAGATCATCTGCGATGCGGCTGCGCCCGTTGAATAGTACGGAGATGTATTTTGGCAATAGGGGACGTCCGTTAAATTGATAGTGCTTCCTAATTGCGGTATGCCGCTTCCTCCGCCGAGTTCGGAGGGGATATATCCACTTTTTGCAAAAGCAAAATAAGCAGAAGCTAACGCTGCCTGACAGTTATAGGTATAGTATCCTGTTCCTGTCGGTACACCACCGGCAACACTTCCGTCAAGATAAGAAGCATAAGGCGCTACCTTTGATTGCGGATCGTCTGACGGCGATAAGAAGAATCCTTCCAGCGAAGCAACTAGGACATGGTATTTATCTAAATATTCTTGTGCTTTTTCTTGAAGCGACCTTTGGTTATAGAGTTGGGCTGCTTTGAGATAAGCAAGGGCCATCTGCGATGAAAATTCTACCGAACCATATTCTCCGGTTTGAGATACTGAAAATTTAAATAATATGGGTTTGCCTTGGCCATTTAAAAAAGCAGTTCGTTCTTCCATGGCGCCAAACATAGCGTCTACTTCATTATCTCTTTGCGTTTGTGTTGAGCCGAAGTAAGAATCGTTAAACATTAATTCTAATGGGGCAAAAGCTACAACATCGGTAGCAACATATCCGAAGCCGGTTTTAACCCAGCTTGAACCGTTAAATGTCGCTGCGGAATAATACAGGTGAACGGTTTTATCATACATATCCTTGAGCCAGGTTTTGATTTTTCCTGCTGCTTGATTGTATTGTGTATCGGCTGTCACCTGGTAAAGCGCGTTGAAAGCACATAAAACCCGTTCATTCTGTTCGGTTGATTTAAGGTTCCAGTAAAAATCCGCTCCTTGTGCATGAGGCATGCCCATTGGGCCGTAGCGTATCCCGCCGTCATTATCCTGTAGTCGTAAAATATAATCTGCAAGAAACACGGCAAAGTCTTTGTATTCGTAGTTGCTAGTGTCTTGATATGCCTGTAGAGAATCAATAATAAGGCAGGCAGTAGCTCCTGTATCGACTATCCAGTCCCAGGTACCCCACCAGTTTGCTATATCGCGACGATATATACGTATAGCACGATAGAGCCCGTAATTAAGCGCCTGTCCGCTGCCGTCGTAATATTTATTATTGGAGTTTATCAGCGCATTATTTACGTCGTAGGTTTGATGGTAGTAATTTACATAAGTATCCAGAATATCTGTTTGGCCTCCGGCAAGCATTATTCTGGCAAGAATAGACTGATCATAAGAGATGGTTCCGTAATTAATCATGTTTTCTTCGGCAGAGCCATGGCCTCCGAGATAAAGCTGAAAGCTTCTTGTTAATCCGGGTGCTCTCAGGGTAGGATAGGATTCTCCCGGCAGTATTGCTTTATCCTTGAAGTATTTTATATAGGGCTGGCCGCTTAGATAGAGTTCATCACTGATATCTGAAGCGTAGACACAAGCCCAGCAGGATAAAAAGACTAGGATTAAGATTAAATTTCTTTTCATTGATTATTGTTTAGTGGCAGGTAAGCTAAGTATACAATATAAATACAAGTATTTCAAGTCTGTTGCTATTGAAAAAACTTGATGAACTTCTAAAACGTATTATAATTAAAACCATATGAAAAAACTATTGTTAAGAATTTCTCTTATTATATTTTTGTTCTGCCTTACGATAGCATTGGCGGTCATTATTCTTACTCCCCGTATATTAAAGAAACAGCTGGAGAATATATTTATAGGAAGCCAGGTTACGGTAGAAGGGTGCAGGTTTATTTCTTTTACCGAATTTGTTGTTTCCGGAATCAGCGTAACAGTTGATCCCATATATAAATTCAGGGTTAAGGATTTGATAGTCGATTATACCTTGCCGGATTTGCCTAAGATAAATATATTGAGGGTGACATTATCTAATCTTAATATTCAGGTTAGTCTGGACAACAAGAACATAGCAGGGCTGTCTAAAAAAATAAAACTTACTCCCGCAGGAGGAGTTTTTATAAACAATCTTCTTATATCGGATGCAGTTTTTGACATAAAATCCAAAGATTTAAGTCTTGAGGCCGGCTTATCCATCGATTTTGATTTAAAGAATAAGACCCTTAATTGGTTAGATGGTAAGGTCAAATCCGCTGATATTTATAGTGTGCGTCTTAAGGACGTTTCTTTTAACGCCGGAGGCTCCTCGCAGGTAGGCAGTTTTATTTTAAGCGAGATGTCTTTTGATAAGCTTAAGCTGTTGAAGGCATCTGCAGAGCCGCTGTTGAAGGGAGGCCACTTTTATCTAAGTAATATAAAATCTTCTTTGCTTGATGGTTTCTTAAGCGGTGAGATTGATTTGTTTTTTAAGGATAAAATGCGCTGTTCTGCAGACTTTAAATTTAAAGGTATAGATTTGGGGGCGTTTGTCAGAGATTTTGAATTGACCGATAAGCTAGAGCTTAGCGGGAGTATGGATGGTTATGTTGTGTTAGAGGCCGATAACAACGGGATAAAAAATCTGGAAGGTGATTTTAAGGCAGCAGATCCCGGAGGTATGCTTACTATAAAGGACGATAAATATTTAAAGGATATGGCTAAGAGAACAGGACAGCAGATAGATTTTATAGTGGAAAGTTTTACAAATTATAGCTATAATAAAGGCCTGATGAGGATGCATCTTGATAGCAATAATATTGTTTTGGATGCGTCCCTTGACGGCATATCGGGTAAGCGTAATTTAACCGTAGTGCTGCATGATGTTTTAAAAAGGAGCGGAAAATGAGAGTTTTTTCTATTATTCCTGTGGTAGTTTTATTTTTATTGTCGTCGGGGTGCGCAAGAGTAAGCGTAGAGGCCCCCAAAGAGCCGATTAAAGTTGATATATCCATGCGCCTTGACGTCTATCAGCATATACAGAACGATATAGATGCTATTGAGGATATAGTTTCGGGAGGTTCTTCTGTCCCGGATGAGAAAGATAAGCAAAGCCTGCTTGAAATGTTTATGCCGTTGGCTTATGCTGAAGATGGCTTGAGCAAGCAGGTAGAGAAGGCTGCTTTAGGCAGGAGAAGCAGGCTGCAGGAAATTACGAATTTAGAAAAAAGCGGGGTTGCCGGAGAAAATAAATTAGGTTTTCTTGAGATACGCAACGCCTCCGTGGCGGATTCTTCGACGGAGCAGTTGTTAAAATCCGAGAACGCCGATAGGTTAACGATATATAAATCTTTGGCAGAGAAAAATAACATTTCTCTTGAGGAGATCCAGAAAATATATGCTTCTCGTTTGCAAAAAGAGGCTCCGGCAGGTACTCCGATTGAAGTGTTTAATCAGGTTTCAGGCTCTTATGAGTGGAAGATCAAGTAACAGGGGGTAAATATGCTGGCGATATTCAGCTTATTAACAATTGTTACTTTGTCAGTTGTTATGGTCAGGGTTGGCAGTATTGCCTTGCAATTGACAGGTTTGTCTTCGGAGATTGCTTCTTTTCAGGCGCAGTCGGCTTTTTCAGGCGCGGGCTTTACAACCTCGGAAGCAGAATCTATTGTTACTCATCCTGTGCGCAGGAAAATAATCCGCATCCTTATATTAGTCGGCAATATCGGAGTAACCAGCTCTATGGCAACTTTAGTATTGGCGTTTATAGGGGAGACCGGCGTAGGGGCTTTACAAAGAGGCCTTATATTGCTTTTAGGGCTTTTTATTATAGTATTATTTGCCCGCTCTAAATATATTTATAATATCATGCAGCATCTTATCAGCAAGGCGTTAAAGAGATTGACTAATCTTGATGCTTTTGATTATGAGCAGCTTCTTGGGTTTAATGAGGGTTATACAATTTCACGTATCGGGGTCAAAAAAGAGAGTTGGCTGGTTGATAAGAAGTTAAGCGATTCAAGGCTGGAGCAGGAAGGCGTTTTGATTCTTGCCATATACCGCAGGATTCACGGTAGAGAGAAATTTATAGGCGCTCCGACAGGAGATACCTTAATAAAAGATAATGACGTCTTGATATGTTATTCTAAGAATGATTCCGGCAGGGCTATAGTCCAGAGGCCTAAGGATCACGTCTAAAGTTCTTGAGGAGGAGCCATGCAAGTCCATAGCGATAAAAAACATGATGTCTATATATGTCGCATTAAGGGAGAAATTAATTTAGATAATGTAGATAAATTGGCTGAAGTCTTTAAGGGGGCAATTGATAGCAAGTCCCGTAAAGTATTGTTGGATTTAAGCGGGCTTGATTATATAGACAGCGCAGGTTTTGCTTCTTTGATACAATTTTCTAAAGAGCTTAAAGATATCGACGGAGTTTTATTCTTATCCGGCCTGACGCCTAAGATACGTTCGTTATTCGCTATAACGAAACTGGAGAAAGCTTTTAAAATTTACGACACAGAGGGCGAGGCCCTTGAAGATTCTTGTAGCTATTAACTTGTGAGGAGATGACCAACTATGAATAAAAGCCGGCACTTTGAGTACGAAGCCAGAGTTAAGAAATCCTTACACGATTTAAAAAAGGCGTATGAAGAAATAAAGGATTCTTACAGTGAAATGATTTTTCGTTTTGCCCTTGCCGCTGAGTATAAGGATGAATCTACGGGTATGCATTTGGTTAAGATAGCGGATTATTGCACAGAGATTGCTCAGGCAATGGGCCTTTCGAAACAGGATATCGAATATTTAAGATATGCCAGCCCGATGCATGATATCGGTAAGTTAATCATACCAGATGAGATATTAAAAAAAGAATCTGGGCTTACCCCCGAAGAGCGCGAAGTAATGAAAAAACACCCTGTTTTGGGCGCCGATATATTTAAAGGCAGCCACTCCCCACTATTAAAAGCAGCCAGAGTTATTAGTCTTACGCATCACGAAAGATATGACGGCACAGGTTATCCTTCCGGGCTAAGGGGTAAGGATATTCCCATATTCGGTAGGATAGTGGCTTTAGCTGACGTATTCGATGCCTTGACATCAAAAAGGCCGTATAAAGAGGCTTATGGTTTTGATGAAGCTATGAAAATAATTGAAGAATCGAGCGGCAGTCATTTTGATTCCGATGTTGTTAAGGCATTCTTCAAGGTAAAACATAAAGTCAAAAGAATCTGGCAGGCTACCCGCGATATTGAGCAGTTTCTTTCCGAACAGAAGTAATTATTTTGTAGACAAGGAGGGTGTATAATTGAGATATCTTAATGCAATATTGGTTTTGATTGCAATATTGTTATTCCTTATCTTAATAAAGCTATCTACTTTGGATGGTTTCTTAAGGAAAGCCCAGGATAATGATAAGGCACTGGTTATAGCTAACCAGAAATTAGAATCTTCCCTCACGGATTTCAAAAATCTGCTTGAGCCGGTGGTAAAAAAGTATTTTAAGAGATGAAACGTTTCTTATCTTTACTTTGCGTATGCGTTTTATTTTTTTATTATCCGGCATTCTGTCAGCAGGATAAAACAGAAGTTAAGCTTTTTAAAATTACTAACGGAAACGCTGAATCGTTTCGCGATGTGGTTGATAGTTTGTTGAGCGGTGAAGGCAGGGTAAGCGTTGATAAGAATACCAATACAATTATCGTGGTTGACAAGCCGTATTATTTGAAGCGTATCGCCGAGGTCTTAGGGGGTTTGGATGTAGAGCGCAAACAGGTTAGAATAAAGGTTATGGTAGCTGATGTGAGCAGCTCTTTTTTAAATCAGATAGGAGTAACTAAGGCACAGGCAGTAATTCCCTTGAGTAAGTCTTCGGCTGTTTTTAATCTTTTAAGCGGCAGCCGGGATTCGAATGTGCTTTATCAGACAATGGTTATGACTTTAAGCGGGGAACCCGCACATGTAGAATTTAGTAAAGATCATATTGTTTCAGAACAGATTGTTACGCATCCGGATGGGACGGTAGTCAAGGAGTTCATCAGGAAACCGGTCGGCCAATTCCTTGAGGTTTTGCCTAGAGCAAATAATAACGGGACGATAACACTTAGTGTTAAGCCCACGGTAAGTTCCGTTAAGGACGCAGATACGATAGCCGAAAATACCTTGTCGACACAGGTAACCGTTACTAGCGGAGATACTTTGGTAATCGGCGGCTTAAGTACACAGAAGAAAGATTCTGCAGTAAATAGTCTACCGCTGTCAGGTTTGCCTCTATCCAGAGAAGAAACTTCAGATAGAAGAGAAACAGTTACTTTTATTAGCGCCAGTATCTTAGAATAGCGGATTTAAGAAAGGAGATTAGGCATGAGAAAACCGGTTTATTTGTTATGTTTGGTATTATTTGTATTAGGTATTTGTTTCCCTCTTTATGCAGAAACTAATAAATGGGAAAATTTAGTTGATGAATCGGGCAAGGTCTTATCTGAGGTTCAGCAAATGCCGGATCAGAGCATACCGGAAGATCTTCTTAGGCAGTGCGCAGCTATAGCTATTTTTCCTTCTACCGTTTCTGCCGGACTTGGTATCGGTGGCAAATACGGTCAAGGTATAATAATGGTTAAGCAGGATAAAACAAATAGATGGTCTGCTCCGGCTGTTTTTACTATTGCCGGAGGTAGTATTGGTCTTCAGATAGGCGGCCAGGCTACAGATTTTATCCTGTTGATCATGAATAGAAGAAGTGTAGATGGTATCCTGCAGGGTAAATTTAAGCTTGGGGCGGACGCAGCAGTTTCTGCAGGCCCGGTAGGCAGGAATGCGGAAGCTTCTGCAGATATTCAGATGAAGGGCGGGATATTGTCATATTCCAGAAGCCGAGGGCTTTTTGCCGGCGTCAAGTTAGCCGGGGATGTTATGGCCCAACATTGGGATGCAAATAAAGAGCTTTATGGCAAGGGACTTTCTGCAAAGGAAATACTTATAGATAATAAAGGTTCAATGCCGAAGTCCGCATCAAAACTGCTTGAGATTTTGAATAAATACAGATAAGGTATATTAGGTCAACGTCTAATGAATATAGAATCTTCCGGAAGCGCTCTGAAATTTATTTTCAGGGCGCTTCGGCATAAAAATTACCGTTTATTTTTCTGCGGCCAGAGTATATCGCTTATTGGTACCTGGATGCAGACTATTGCTGCCAGCTGGTTGGTTTACCGTCTGACTAATTCTGCATTTTTGCTGGGGTTAGTGGGATTCTTAGGGCAGCTTCCTATCTTTATAGTGGCTCCTTTTTCCGGAGTTATCGCGGATCACTTTGATCGTAAAAGAATACTTCTAGCTACACAGATATTGGCAATGCTTCAGGCGTTGGCACTTGCATTCTTATTCTTCAGCGGCTTGATAAAAGTATGGCATATTATGTTTCTTAGCGCATTTTTAGGCATAGTCAATGCCTTTGATGTTCCAACCAGGCAGTCATTTGTGGTTGAGATGGTTGATAATAAGGAGGATTTAGCTAACGCAATAGCCCTGAATTCATCGATGGTAAACTCGGCAAGATTAATCGGTCCTTCCATAGCTGGGATTATTATCGCCGTGATGAAGGAGGGGGTGTGTTTTTTAATCAATGGCATAAGTTATCTGGCTGCGATAGCCGCGCTATTAAAAATGCGGATAAAGCGCAGGGAATCGGGTCCGGAAGTATTTGATATTTTTTCTAAATTAAAAGAGGGATTTGTTTATGTTTTTGGGCATGCCGCAATCAGATATATACTTATGCTTCTGGTTATTATAAGCTTGATGGGTATTTCTTGTGTGGTGTTGATGCCTATTTTTGCCAAGGAGATATTAAAAGGCGGTTCATCGCTGTTAGGTTTTTTAATGGCAAGTATCGGCTTAGGCGCTATGGCAGGCACCTTTCATCTTGCGCAGAGAAAAAATATGCAGGGGCTTGAAAGCGATATTTTTAAGGCCGCCTGGATTTTCGCTGTTTCTTTGATTGTTTTCTCATTTTCGCGCAATATATTTCTATCTTTATTGATTATGTTTAGCGCCGGATTCGGGATGATTGTGCAAGTTGCTGCCAGTAATACAATATTGCAATTTCTTACCAGCGATGATAAGAGAGGTAGGGTAATGAGTTTTTACTCTATGGCTTTTATGGGGATGAGCCCTTTCGGGAGTTTATTAGCCGGCAGCCTTGCCAGCAAAATAGGCGCTCCTCACACATTATTTATAAGCGGAATAGTGTGTGCTTTAGGCATTATTTTGTTAAGCGCTAAAGCAAACATTATAGAAAAATCATTAAGGAGTATTTCTAGTGTCTGACACTACTATTACTAATCCGCAGAGCTACAGGAAAAGAGCCTTACAGCTAATAGTTATTTTTGGTCTGGTTAGCTTATTCGGAGATATTATTTATGAGGGGGCGCGCAGCGTAAACGGGCAGTACCTTAAGACTCTAGGGGCAAATGCCGCTATCGTCGGGATGATTGCGGGTTTAAGTGAGTTCTTAGGATATGGCATACGTCTTGCATCAGGTTATTTTGCTGACAAGACCCGTGCTTACTGGGTTTTTACTTTTCTAGGGTATGCCATGCTTATCTCAGTGCCGCTACTTTCTATAGCCGGCTCATGGCAGATGGTGGGTGTTTTTATCGTGATGGAGCGTTTAGGTAAGGCATTACGCAGCCCGGCAAGGGATACTATAGTTTCGCAGGCGACAAAGCAGATTGGCACAGGATTCGGATTCGGCATACAGGAAGCCATGGATCAAATAGGCGCTATTGCCGGGCCGTTGATTTTTTCTGCTATATTCTTTTTGTTGGGCTCAAAAGATGAGGGCGTGCATGGATACCAAAACGGCTATGCCCTTATGTGGATTCCGTTTTTTATTCTTATGATTTGTATTTCTATTGCTTACCGTAAGGTTCCAGACCCGGCTATTTTAGAAAATTCTGCTGTTAATAAACAACTTCCCGATAAACTCTCAAGGGTATTCTGGCTCTATACCGTTTTTGGTTTCCTGACTACATTAGGTTTCATTAATTTTGCAATATTGGGATTTCACTTTAAAGCAAAAGGCCTGTTAAGCGATGCCCAGATTCCTTTTTTTTATGCCATTGCTATGGCAATAGACGGGATAGTGGCTCTGGTTATAGGGAAATATTATGATATCTTAAAAAGAAAACACAAAAACGATAATTCCGGCCTCTCGGTGCTTATAGCTATCCCGTTTTTTTCATTTTTTATCGCTATCTTTGCTTTTTCCAGAAATTATATTTTTGCTATTGCCGGAATCTGCATATGGGGTGTAGTTATGGGTGCGCATGAGACTATAATGAAGTCGGCTATAGCTGATATTACATCTTTGCGTAAGCGCGGCACAGGATACGGTATATTTAATGCTTCCTATGGCCTGGCTATGTTTTTCGGTAGTGCGCTTATGGGCTTTTTATATGATTATTCGATAACCGCATTAATTGTTGTTTCCTGTCTTATGCAGTTATGTTCTGTCCCGCTGTTTATCTTACTCAAGAAAGAAGCAGATTTAGTAAAATAGCCCATTATATATAAAAAATAGCTTGACAATATAAGCATTTGTTAACAAGATAGTTATGTAAATTCTATAAGTAAAAAGGAGTAAGAATGAGAAAGGCACTTACGTCATCATTATTATTTTTATTGCTCTTGCCTTGTTTATCTTATGCGATGAATATCAACGGGGCAACTACTCAAGGTAAAGGTAAATTTTCTATAGGTATTGATTCAGAGTATGTGTTTAATCGGGAAACTAATAAGGGTAAGGATTTCTTTATTGGTGGGCCGGTAGGCACTCTTACTTCAAAATTAAGTATTACTTCTGCTAACCAAACTTTACTTAAGCTTTCTTACGGGATACTTAGCGGCTTAGATATTTATGTTAGGGCTGGTGTAGTTACGCCTACATTCTACCGCAGGCAGGAGGTACCGATAGGCCCTATCGGGCTCAATGCTAAACTTAAGGGCGATACTAGTTTAATCTATGGCGGAGGCCTAAAAGGAGCATTGAAGCTGCCTTTAGATTTTCTTGTTGGGTGTGACCTGCAGTATTTAAGGTACGCTTCAGATTACAGCGGTCAAGTTGCGCCATTCGGTATCGGTTTTCCCCTTACCACTAAAGGAAAAATAACTTATGAGGAATGGCAGGCTGCTCCGTATTTTGCCAAAGAAATTAATCTAAAGAGCTTTGGTGCGCTCACTCCTTATCTGGGGGCAAAATATTCGCATATGAATTTAGAAGATAAGGAAACGCAGTCCGGCATGGAGGGTTTTGCCGGCAATGCTCTTACTTTGCCTGCAGGCTATGTTTCAAGAAATAAAGTTGGGGCATTTTGCGGTTTAAGCTATCTTTACAAAGACAGTTTTTTCTTGAATTTTGAAGGCGCATTTGTTGATGAAACATCCGCTAGTATGAGTTTAGGCTACAAGTTTTAAGTATATTAAGGCTTTAGGGAGTAGAAGGCGTTTTCTAATACGAAGACGCCTTCTTTGTTTTTTTAGCAATTGACCCGTAGCTTTTATGGTGTATAATATGGGATAATTCAAAATACAAAATGATTCCCGATAACGTCTCTGAAATAAAGAAACAAATTACTTTTGCCTGTTCCAGGGTCGGCAGAAATCCCGATGATATCACTATCGTTGCGGTAAGCAAAACCAGGACTGCCGATGAGATTCAAGAGGTAATTAATTCGGGTATTATAGATATAGGCGAGAACCGCGTCCAGGATGCATTAAATAAATATAACATTTTGGCTCAAAGGCATATAAGGTGGCATTTGGTTGGCCATTTACAGACCAATAAAATAAAAGACGCGGTTAGAATATTTGATTTAATTCACTCTGTGGATAGCTTAAAGCTGGCGCAGGAAATTGACAGGCAGGCGCAAAAAATAGGTAAGGTTCAGGATATTCTTTTAGAGGTAAAGACTTCGGAAGAGCCGACAAAATACGGTTTTAAGGAAGAAGAAGTAATTGAGGCTGTAAAAGAAGTTAACCAGTTAAAGAATATCCGCTTGAGAGGCTTGATGACTATCGCGCCGATTGTGGAGAATCCGGAATCCGCGCGCCCTTATTTTCGAACCTTACGAGAATTACGCGATAGAATTTACGAGTTACCCGCCTGCCGGCAGGCAAGCGAGTTTACGAGTTACGAGTTAGGGGATTTATCTATGGGTATGACTGATGATTTTGAGGTAGCAATAGAAGAAGGCTCAACCATGGTGAGAATCGGAAGGGCGATATTTGAATAAAATGAACGAGAAAAAGATAAAAATAGGGATTATCGGTTTCGGGAATATGGGTTCGGCGATTGCCGAGCGCATAAAATCGGAATATATCATTTCTGTTTTTGATAAAGACAAAACGAAAACCAAAAGTCTCGTTGGCATTGATGTACAGGATAGCATTGCTAGTTTGGTTAAAGGCAGTGAAGTAATTATTTTGGCAATTAAACCGCAAGATTTTGAAGTTGTTTTAAGCGAGATTAGAGATGATACAAAAGATAAATTAATTATTTCTATAGCCGCCGGAAAAACTACTCGTGAGATCGAAAAGATGCTGGGTTCTGTTAAGGTTGTAAGGGCCATGCCGAATATTGGAGCAAAGATAGGCGAAGCAGAATCCGTTCTATGCAAAGGCAGGAATGCCTCTGATGAAGATTTATTTTTCTCCCAGAGATTATTTGATTGTATTGGTAAGACTTGGACAATGGAAGAAAAAATGCTTAATGCAGCAACGGCTATTTCTGGAAGCGGCCCGGCATATATCTATTATGATCTTGAGACGAAGAGAAGTGACCCCAAGAAAGTGCCTCCGGAAATAGAAAAGGAGTATGTCGCGCGTCTAAAAGAAGCGGCAGAAAAGGTTGGTTTTGATCCGCAGGTTGCGTTTGATTTAGCCGTGAGCACCACTGCTTCTGCTTTGCATTTATCTGCCTCATCAGCATCTAGCTTATCGGAATTAAGAGTGCAGATTACATCTAAGGGTGGCACTACTGAGGCAGCGATAAAGAAATTGGAAGAGGGGGCTTCTTGGGCGGATGCTGCGGTTGCCGCAAAAAAACGCGCAGAAGAATTATCAATGGGTTAGTGGGTTAGCACCGTCTGCGGAATCAAGATTGTACCTGTCCCCTAGGGGGCAGGTACGAGCATAAATTTGCAGACGGTGCAAAAAGGGACAAAAAGGGAGTGGGGATGGGAAAGATCGGGATTATTGGCGGAAGCGGTTTATATAATATAGAGGGAATTGAGATTAAAAAGCGCTTGACCATAAAGACTCCGTTTGGGGCGCCCTCAGGACAATATACCATAGGCACATTGGAGGATAGAGAGGTTGTGTTTCTGCCGCGGCATGATGTCGGCCACCGTATACCGCCTACTTATATTAACTACCGGGCGAATATTTTTGGGATGAAGAAGCTGGGAGTAGAAAGAATTATTTCAGTTAGCGCTTGCGGCAGCCTGAAAGAAGAGTTAAGGCCGATGGATTTTGTGGTAGCTGATCAGTTTGTCGATCGTACTAACCATGGCAGGGATATGTCTTTCTTTGAGCATGGTATGGTTGTTCATATAGGGTTGGCGCATCCGGTTTGCAAAGATTTGTCAGAATGTATTTATGACGCCGGCAAAAAAATAAACGTGCGCATTCATCCGAAAGGCACATATATAAATATGGAAGGCCCGGCATTTTCTACTTTGGCCGAATCTAATCTTTACCGCAGTTGGGGTATGGATATTATCGGGATGACTAATATGGCTGAAGCAAGATTAGCCAGAGAAGCCGAAATTTGTTATTCTACGTTGGCTGCAGTAACCGACTATGACTGTTGGCATCCTAAAACTGATGAGGTTACGGTGGACATGGTTATTCAGAACTTGCTTAAGAATGTGGATAATGCAAAGAAAATATTACGCGAAGTAATAAAAAATATACCTCAAGAAAGAAGCTGCAAATGTTGTAGCGCTTTGGCTGATGCTATTGTTACCGATAGAAAATATATACCGGCAAAGATTAAGAATGATTTAAAAATAATAATCGGAAAATATATCAAGTAAGTTTAAATATCAAAGTACGTAGGTAGATAAATGGAATACAAAAATACTCTTAATCTTCCCAAAACCGATTTTCCCATGAAGGCGGATTTGCCTAAAAGGGAGCCGGTTTTTCTGGAGAATTGGTATAAAGATAATTTATATCAACTCATTCGTGAAAAATCTGCAGGTCGCCCAAAATATATCCTCCATGATGGCCCGCCGTATGCCAACGGAGATATCCATATGGGCCATGCTCTGAATAAGACTCTTAAAGATATAGTAGTAAAGTATAAGACTATGCAGGGGTATGATTCTCCTTATGTGCCTGGCTGGGACTGCCACGGACTCCCTATTGAGCATCAATTGTTTAAAGAGCTAAAAATGTCAAAACATCAGATTCCGCAGCTTGACTTCAGGAAAAAAGCGCATGAATACGCAATGAAATATGTATCTAATCAGCGTGAGCAATTCAAGCGTCTCGGCGTATTCGGCGATTGGGATAATCCATATTTGACTCTTAGTCATGAATATGAAGAGGCGATTATTAGTTCTTTCAACGAGCTAGTAAAGAGTGGCTATATTAAGCGCGGGCTTAAACCGGTTAACTGGTGTTTTAAGTGCGAGACTGCTTTGGCTGAAGCCGAAGTCGAATACGAAGACCATGTTTCACCTTCGGTATTCGTTAAATTTAAGCTTCTCAACAAAGAAGGTTTCAGAGACGATACGCATCTTGTTATCTGGACTACAACCCCCTGGACTTTGATTGCTAACGTTGCTGTGGCAGTGCATCCAGATTTTGTCTATTCATACGTCAAGACTCCCAAGGGCAACCTTATTATTGCTAATGTTCGTCTCTCGATCCTGTCAGAGGCAGGCATTGATAATTATGAGGTGATAAAGGAGTTTAAGGGTAGAGAACTGGAAGGGCTTCTTTATGAGCACCCATTCGGCCTAAGGCAGGGCAGGGTTGTATTAGCGGATTATGTTTCTTCTGAAGACGGTACTGGTTTAGTGCATACTGCTCCGGGGCACGGCGCAGAAGATTATCAAACCGGGTTAAGATACAAGCTTGATATAGTTATGCCTGTTGATGCTAGGGGAAAATTTGATAATACCGCAGGTGAGTTCTTTGGGCTCAATGTTTATGATGCCAATAAAACAATCATTGAGAAGTTGCAGAATTCAGGTGCTCTAATATTAGAATCAAAGATATCGCATTCATATCCTCATTGTTGGCGCTGCAAGAATCCGATAATTTTCCGCGCCACAAAGCAATGGTTCTTAATAGTTGATCATAATGGCTTAAGGAATAAAGTCCTTGATAATATAGATAAACAGGTTTGCTGGATTCCTGCTGCCGGTAAAGAGAGGATCTCGGCTATGGTATCATTAAGGCCGGATTGGTGTTTGTCGCGTCAGCGCTATTGGGGTGTGCCTGTTCCGGCGCTGGTTTGTAACGAATGCAAGGAAGAGTTTTTCGATACCCATGTTATAGAGAAGTTTGCGGCTTTTAGCGCCAGTGAGGGTTCAGATAGCTGGTTTAGCCGCGATATAAAAGATTTCTTACCCGATGGCTTGGTTTGTCCTGTATGCAATAAAGGAAAAAGTTTTACAAAGGGAAGCGATATTCTTGATGTTTGGTTTGATTCCGGAGTAAGCTCTCAAGCAGTATTAAAGAAGAGAAAAGAACTTGCCTTTCCGGCAGAGCTTTATCTGGAAGGTTCTGATCAGCACCGCGGATGGTTTCAGTCATCGATTATCCCGGCTGTCGCTATTGATGATAAACCGCCTTTTAGAAGCGTGCTTACACATGGTTTTGTGGTAGACGGCGAAGGCAAGAAGATGTCTAAGTCTCAAGGTAATGTTATCTCGCCGAATGAAGTTATAAAAGATTACGGCGCTGATATTTTAAGGATGTGGGTAGCATCAAGCGATTATAACGAGGATATACGTATTTCTAAGGAAATTCTTACAAGGCTTTCCGAAGGGTATCGTAAGATACGCAACACAGCCCGTTTTATGTTAAGCAATCTTTATGATTTTAATCCTAACACCGACAAGGTTGCGTATGAGCAATTGAAAAAACTGGATCAATGGATTTTATGGAAAATGCAGCAGGTATTAATATCTGTAAGAGAGGCCTATGGAACAGATAGCAGCCTTGGTTTTGAATTTTATAAGGCATACAAGGGTATTTATGATTTCTGTAATCTTGAGCTTTCCATGTATTATCTGGATATGGTTAAAGGCAGGTTATATACTTACGGATCCGGCTCGGTTGGCAGGCGCTCTGCGCAGACGGTTATTTATGAAGTTTTGCATTGCCTGGTTAGGATGATGGCGCCTATTCTAGTTTTTACTTCCGATGAGATTTGGCAGAGTATGCCGAAACTGGAGTCTGATAATTTGTTCAAGAGCGTGCATTTGTTGGAATTTCCTAAGGTCAATAGAATATTTGCGCAGGATAATACACCTGTCGGAGAAGAAAATATAGGCCAGCAATTAAAGGTCCCTATGGAGATAATTTCTGATGTGGCTAAATTGCTGGAAGGGTTACGCGTAAAAGGAGAAATCGGTAGTTCTTTTGACGCCGAAATTATTTTATTGACAAATAATCAAAACCGTTATAAAAGTTTAGAAAGCTTAGAGTCCGAATTGCCTGAGATTTTTAAAGTTTCTGCTGTTGATGTGGTATATAATCAGGATATGCTTTCAGGCAGCTCTAAGACGGTTCTTTATAGCGATGTTTACATAATGGTAAGAAAAGCCCAGGGCGCAAAATGCGTGCGCTGCTGGAATTATTCATTATCCGTAGGCCAGGACGCTCAGCATCCTTTGGTATGTCAAAGATGCCTTCAGGCCATTACAGAGGAGAAGACAAATTGTCACGAAAAGTAAAGATTAAGAAGGCTAAAAGAAAAGCTGCCCGTATTTCCAGAAAGCCGTTGGTTAGAAAAGCCGAGCGTCAGCTAAAGAGTAAATTTAGCAAAAAGGATCTGCTTGTTTTTAAGAAGCTCATACTTAAGAGAAAAGAAGACATAACCGAAGGCATAAAGCATATAGCCGAAGATACGCTTAAGAATTCCCAGAAGGAAGCAGCCGGAGACATCTCCGGATACACCTATCATATGGCTGATGTGGCAACTGATAATTATGACCGTGAATTTTCATTAGGTTTGGCCTCCAGCGAGAGGGATATTCTCTATGAGTTAGATGATGCTTTAAAAAGAATAGAGGATGGCATCTACGGCGTATGCGAAAGTTGCAAGGTAAGCATTTCTAAAAGTAGGCTCAAAGCCGTTCCTTATGCCCACCTTTGCATAAAATGCCAGGAGAAGAAAGAAAGAAGATAGCAGGTTGCCTTGATGGCGTTTATTATTGCGATATCCGTATTTTTCCTTGATCAGCTCAGTAAGTACTTAATCCGTCAAAATCTAACTTTAAGAGAGTCCGTCCCGGTAGTAAAAAATATATTTCATCTGACTTTAGTCTATAATAAAGGCGCGGCATTTGGTATCCTCCAGAATGGGACCATTATTTTTGTCATCGCAGCCTTAGTAGCTATATTTATTATTATTTTTAATCTTTCCGGCTCAAGAGCTAAGAAAACAAAGCCGGTATATAATGTGGCCTTAGGTTTAGTTTTGGGCGGGATAATAGGTAATTTGTTAGACCGTATTTCTTTAGGCTACGTCGTGGATTTTCTTGATTTTCGTATTTGGCCGGTCTTTAACATAGCTGATAGCGCTATCAGCGTAGGGACATTATTATTGGTTTTTCTAATATTAAGTTCTAAGAAAACAAGCTGCAAAAATAAAGAATAAAGTTTAACCCGAAATTAACCCAGACTTCTAATTTAAAATATGCATCCTGTTATCTGTCACATAGGAAGATTTACAATTTATTCATACGGCCTGATGATGGTTATTGCTTTTTTGACTGCATCTTATCTGTGCGGGCAAAAGGCAAAAAGGATAAATTTTAATACCGAGTATCTTTATAACCTTCTATTTCTTACTTTTCTATTGGGTGTTTTAGGGGCGCGTATTTTTTACGTTATTGAGCATATACAATACTATATTAAACACCCCATGGAAATCGTTATGCTGCAGTATGGCGGGCTTTCCTGGTTCGGGGGGCTGATATCAGGAAGCCTATTCGGCGTTATATATATAAAGCTCAAGAAGCTGGTTGTTTCAGAGGTATTTGATTTAGTTGCTCCTTTTTTGGCTTTTGGCCAGGCCATAGGCAGGATAGGTTGTTTTTTAAACGGATGTTGTTATGGCAGGCATTCTGAAGTAGGAATTTATTTCCCCGTACATGATGCAGTACTTATCCCTACCCAGCTCTACGCTTCTTTTTTTCTGATAACAATATTTATCATCTTAAGATTTATTCAGGATAAGCCGCACAGGAGCGGCGCTGTATTTTTTACCTACCTGTTGCTTTATTCCATGCAGAGATTCTTTATTGAGACTCTAAGGGCAGATAACCCGCATATATTATTTGGATTAACCTTGTTCCAGTTATTATGCATTGCCGCTTTTGTCATTTCCTGCCTGTGGTTTATCTTCGGGGCGAAAAATAAGAAAACAGCTGTATGAGTGAATATGACTTTAGGGTTTCCAAAACCGAAGACGGACTGCGCCTGGATATCTTTCTTACCAAAAAACTATCTAATCTTAAAGATAAGTTTTCCCGTACTCTGATACAGAAAATAATTACTGCAGGCGATGTCAGGCTTAAAGATTCCGGATTTAAGTTAACTCCGCATTATAAGATTAAGGACGGGGAGGAGTTTATATTATCTTATCGTATGCCGCGGGATAATTCTTTACTTGCCGAAGATATAGATTTGGATGTTATTTACGAAGATAATGACTTGGCAATAATTAATAAACAGCAGGGGTTAGTCGTTCACCCTGCCCCGGGCAATACCAAGCATACTTTAGTTAATGCTTTATTGAGCCGCTTTAAGAGCCTTTCTACAGTTAATCCTCTGCGCCCGGGGATAGTACATAGGCTGGATAAAGAAACAAGCGGGCTGATGGTAATCGCTAAAAATAATTCTTCTCATCTTGATTTGGCTAGGCAGTTTGCAAAGCATACTATTAAGAAACGTTATATTGCTTTGGTGAGAGGTTGTGTGGATTATAACGAGGGCGTTATTGAGCTGCCGGTAGGCAGGCATCCTTTAAAAAGAAAGAGCATGGCAGTCGGTTTTGGAAAAAATACCAAATATGCCAAGACTTATTACCGCACATTAAAGAGAACCCCGGCTTTTAGCCTTCTTGATTTGGAGCTTTTTACCGGCAGGACTCATCAGTTGAGGGTGCATCTGGCGCATATAGGCCATCCGATTCTAGGGGATAATAAGTACGGCAGCAACAACGAGTTCAAGCGCCTTGCTTTGCACGCATATTCTCTTGAATTTGTCCATCCGGTAACTGCCAAGCCTATGAAGTTCAGCCTGCCTATACCTGGTGATTTCATCGAATTCTCAAGTTATAATCCGATAAGCAAGTTAAAAGATTTATCTTGATTTTTCATAACTGAATGATATACTACGAGATAAAGATAAAACGTATTTATAAAAAACAAAATATTCATACGGAGGAGAAATGACAAAAAGTAAGGTTAAGGGGTCAGCCTTATTATTTTTCTTGCTTTTTTTGTTGGCATTAGCCGCAGCCGGCGGGATATTTTATTTATTCCAGCAGGAGCGCGCAAAAACAGCTTCTCTGCAGCTTGAATTAGAAGATGTCAGGGCTAAGCAAAAGGTAACCGAGAAAGAGTTGTCAGAATCCAGAAATAAAATATCTGTCCTTGAGGAAAGCTTGAGGTCTGCAGATTCTAAAGTTCAGGAGTTAAACGCTCTTGTCGAGCAGGAGAGAAGCGCTAAGAGCCAGGCCCTTTCAGAAATAGCAAAGTTAAATGAAGAGATAGCGCAACATAAAAGCTTAAGCTCCGATTTAGAGAGTAAACTTGCACAGGCCCAAAAAGATGTTGATAAGATGAAGAAGCAGCTTAAAGAGCTTGATGCCAAGAGAATGGCTCTTGAGTCCAGGATGCAGGAAATGGAGGCAGGTTCAGCTGATGTTGAGTTGGGTAAAATTGTGGTTAATCAGTCTAATGATGTTGTAGCACAGACGCCGCAGTCTTATCCTACGCAGAAGAAGCAAATTGAGCAAGCCCAGAATATAAACGCCGAAGGTAAGGTTTTGGTTGTGAATAAAGAATATAATTTTGCAGTTATCAATTTAGGCAGTAAGGATGGCGTGGGGATAGGAAATATTTTTACCGTTTATCATGACAATAAAAATATAGGTGATTTAAAAGTAGAAAAGATCCATGATTCCATGTCGGCAGCAGGTTTTGTTTCAGCGGATATGAAAAATAAAGTTTTTGAAGGCGATAAGGTTATATTAAAGTCTAGATGAGTTCTTTTAATGTCCGCGCACCATTAGTCCCCCCAAGCGGCACAATAATACTTCCCGGGGACAAGTCGATAGCTCACCGTTGTTTAATCTTAAGCGCATTATCCTGTCAGAAAGTCCGTATTACAAATATTCCATTAAATAAAGATCTAAAAGCTACAATCGGGATTTTAAAGAGTCTTGGCGTAGCTATAAAAGTTTCCGCAGCTGATAGATATGGAAATTCGATTTGTGTCGTCCAGGGGGTGGGTTTGCACGGCTTAACTAAGCCGCGTAATATCTTGTCTGCCGGTGAGTCAGGGACGACGATCAGATTAATGCTTGGCTTATTATCTGCCCAGAATTTCTCTTCCAAGATTACGGCAAGCGCAGGGCTTTTAAAAAGGCCGATGCACAGAGTGACATATCCTTTGCGGCTTATGAATGCTTCTATAGAATCAAAGAAACACAAAACTATAGAATCGCATAGAGAAGAGTTTGCTCCGTTTGCTATTAATCCATCTAAACTTAAAGGCATAACTTATAGTATGCCTGTTGCTTCAGCGCAGGTAAAATCTGCTTTGTTATTAGCCGGGCTATACGCTGAAGGCAGTACTACGGTTATAGAAAAGACTAAAACCCGCGATCATACCGAGCGCCTGCTTAAAATATTTAAGGCAAATATAGAGAAGCAGGGTAATAAGATAATTATAGCTAAGACAGATAAGCTTAGATCTTTACCAAACCTTAATGTTCCTTCAGATATATCGTCAGCAGCATTTTTTATGGTTTTGGGTTCTATTGTGAAGGGGGCTAAAATTACCATCAAGGGTGTTTTATTAAATCCAACGCGCGTAGGCTTGATAAAGGTATTAAAAAGAATGGGTTCGGATATCAAGGTTATGAAATCCGATGCCGGCAGCCTTAATCATTGGGAGCCTGTAGGCGATTTATTTATAAAATACAGTAAATTGAGGGGGACGACAGTAACCAAGGAAGAGGTTCCTTCTTTGATAGATGAATTACCGGTATTGATGGTAGCTGCCAGCCTTGCAAGAGGCAGGACAGTATTAAAAAGTGTCAGTGAATTACGGGTAAAAGAGACTGACCGCATAAAGTCTATGTGCGATAATCTACGCAGCATGGGGGCTAAAATTAAGGTAATAGACGTCAATGGTTCCGAAGATATTATAATAGATGGGGTTGGTTTGCTTAAGGGCGCAAGAGTCAAGAGTTTCGGCGATCATCGTAGTGCGATGAGCATGATAGTAGCCGGACTTGCGGCAGAGGGTATTACGTATATAGATGATGTTTCTTGTATAAGCAAGTCTTTTCCGGGATTTATTAACTTGATCAGGGGCTTCAGGGCTCTCAAGTAGCAGCTCGCCACTATCCTATTCTTTATCCGCATCATATTCTAGATTATTATCCTAATTTATTATTTGACATACACTTTAATCTCTGATACAATGCTTCCCTAACTCTAATAAGGAGATAGGACAATGCCAAAATTCAAAGAGATAGCCAAAAAAACGATTAATTATATCTTAGGGCTTTTTTCTAATGATATGGGTGTAGATTTAGGCACAGCAACTACCCTTGTTTTTGTCAAGGGCGAAGGTGTTGTTTTGTGCGAACCTTCGGTTGTGGCTATCCGTAAGGATACGGCAAGGGTGGAGGCAGTAGGCGAAGAAGCGAAAAGAATGCTTGGCAGGACTCCGGGGAACATATCGGCGATACGCCCGATGAAAGACGGGGTTATCGCTGATTTTGAAGTAACAGAGGCGATGTTACGTTATTTTATAAAGAAAGTTCATCACCGCAGGGTGTTAAGGCGTCCGCGACTTGTTATCGCTATTCCCTCGGGGATTACTGAAGTCGAGAAGCGCGCAGTTAAAGATTCAGCCGAACGTGCCGGGGCGCGTGAAGTATTCTTAATGGAGGAGCCGGTTGCCGCAGCTATCGGCGTAGGTCTTCCGATACAGGAGCCGATAGGTAATATGATTATTGATATCGGAGGCGGTACTACAGAGATTGCAGTAATATCTTTGGCGGGCATAGTATTTTCAAAGTCTATTCGTATCGGCGGTGACGAAATGGACGACGCAATTGTTGAGTATTTGAAAAAGACATATAATCTTATGGTAGGGGAACGCACTGCCGAAGAAATAAAGATTAAAATAGGTTCCGGATACCCATTGGATGATGAGATGACGCTAGAAGTTAAAGGGAGAGATTTGGTGGTTGGGCTTCCGAAAACTGTTACTATAACTTCTGAAGAAATAAGGGAGGCGTTGCAGGAGCCTCTGCGTGCTATCGTTGAGGCAACTAAGATTTCTTTGGAAAGGACCCCTCCTGAATTAGCGGCGGATTTGATTGAGCACGGAATCGTTTTAGCCGGAGGAGGCTCTTTACTTAGAGGCCTAGATAGGTTAATATCCGAAGAGACCGGGCTCCCCGTGCATATAGCTGATGACCCTCTTACTGCTGTCGCGCAAGGTACCGGGAAAGTCTTGGATATGCCGCGTCTGCTCAAAGACGTTACGGTAACTATAAAGATTTAATCAATCCTTAAAAGATGTGCTTAAGCTTAAAGTTAACAATCTAGTCAGGTATAGTATTCTTGCCTGTGCATTACTTGTATCTGCTTTAATAATCCCCCCTTTACGAAAACCAGCTTTAAATATTTTAAAACTACCTCTTGTCGCAGGTTCTTTTATTGCGCGCGAGATAACGGGCTTGATATTCTTCCACCGTAATATGATGGCAGCCCGCAGGCTGATAACGGAGAATGATAACCTCAAAAGGAAGATTTTAGAACAAGAAGAATACCGCCTGGAGAACGACCGCCTGAAGAATCTCCTTTCTTTAAAGCAAAAAATGCCTCTTAAGGTTATCGCTGCGCAAGTTATTGCCCGTTCAGCTGACAGCTGGGTTTCTTTAATAATTATCAATAAAGGCACAAGGCAGGGCATAAGAAAAGGTTATGTGGTCATAACTTTTGCTGGGTTGGCAGGCAGGGTTATAGAAGTTTCTGACTTAACCAGTAAGGTTATGTTGATAAACGACCCACATCTTGGAGTGTCTGCGATAATCGAGCGCACGCGACAGGAAGGTCTTGTCTCGGGTACTCTCGGTAATACTTTGATTATGCGTTATTTGCCTAAGGACGCAGATATTCAGCCGGGAGACAAAATTATTACCTCCGGACTTACTGAAATGTATCCCAAAGGATTAGCAGTAGGTACGGTTGTGAGTTTCGGAGATGAATTTTCCGGATTAAGCCGTTACGCGATAGTTAAGCCAGAGGTAGCTTTAGGTGCTATTGAAGATGTTTTGGTGGTGGCAGAATGAAGAAACTATTATTATTTAGTATAATAGTAGCATTGGCCGTCCTGCAGGTTACCGTGCTTGATGTGATAAGGGTCTGGGGTGTGAAACCAGATCTGCTCTTGATAGCTATGATTATCTCTGCTCTTTCTTTTGATTTTAAGTGGGCGATGTCTTTTGCGTTTATCTGTGGGGCATTAAAAGATATATTTTTCGCTATGCGTTTTGGCGTAAACGCAGTCTTATTTACTTTGTTGGCATTTTCTATATATAAGCTTTCCCGAAGAATATTCATTGAAGACGAATTAAGTTGTTTTATATTAGCCTTTGCTGTTGCTTTTGCCAATAATTTAGTATTATTTATCGTATTTCTTTTTAAGAGCATATCGGTTGCTCCCGTATCATTCTTCCGCATAGGGCTATTCGGTTCTATTTATACAGCGCTATTATTTTTTGTTGTATACAGGTTAGTTAAACCATTAGTAGGAAGTACAATAAGTTAGCGCTACGTAAATTCAAATTTAAGAAATGAGAATTAAGATATTCAGAATATTTGTAATCCTAATATTTATTATCGCCGGTTTAGTTCTCTTCAGTCTCCAGATAATAAACGGAGAAAGGCTTAGGAACATAAGCGATAGAAATCGCATACGCCTTCTACCTCAAGGAGGGGCGCGGGGCAAGATTCTTGACCGCAACGGAGAGATTATCGTAGGCAATAAGCTTTCTTTTGATGTGTTTGTTTCTCCCGAAGATCAGCAGGAACTGGAGAAAGCGCTTGTACAAGTTTCGAAGGTGACCGGGTTATCTCAAGGGGAGTTAAGGAACCGTTTAAATAAGGGCCGTATTAATGCATTCATGCCCGTAAAAATAATCAGTAATATAGATATAAAGAAGGCTTTGGCGCTCGAAGAAATAAAAGCTGATTCCAGCGCAATTATAATACAGATGCAACCTTTGCGCGATTATCCATACGGAGATCTTGCGTCGCATATTTTAGGCTACCTTGATGAGATCGACCGTTGGCGGCTTACTAAACTTGAGGATTATGGCTATCGCACAAAAGATATCGTTGGTTTTGGCGGCATAGAGGAAAGATACGATTATTATTTACGTCAGGAGGAAGGGGGATTATCTTTTGAGGTAAATAGCCGCGGTAAATTTATCCGGGTTTTGGGGTTTAAGCCTCCCAAAAGCGGGAAGGATATTTCTCTTACTATAGATTTAAAAATACAGAAGATAGTTGAAACTGCTATGGAAGACAGGATGGGTGCGGCCGTAGTAATGGACCCGTATACAGGAGAAATTATCGCCATGGTAAGCCGCCCTTCTTTTCATCCCGATAAGATTATAGATAAGAAGAATAAATATTTACCTTCTATATTAAACGATAGCAGATCGCCGTTAGTTAATCGGGCTATTTCAGGGGTTTATCCTCCCGGTTCGGTTTTTAAGATAGTAGTTGCTACTGCCGGGCTTGAGAAAGGCAAGATAAAACGTAATACTACCCATGACTGTTTAGGTAAATTACGGGTAGGTAATCGCGATTTTAAATGCTGGAATACTCACGGCAGGCAGGATGTTATTCTGGCTCTGGCGTATTCATGCGATGTCTTTTTCTACAGGACCGGCCTTGCTTTGGGCGCGCAGGTAATTTATGATTACGCTGTTAAGTTTGGCTTAGGTAAACCTACAGGAATAGATATCCCTTATGAGGCATCCGGTTTTGTGCCAAGCCCTTTGTGGAGAAAAATATCCAAAATGAAGAATTGGTTTGACGGCGACACAGCCAATTTTTCCATAGGACAAGGCGAGCTCCTGACGACCCCGATTCAGATAGCTAAGGCCATGTCTGTGTTTGCTAACGGGGGTTTATTGGTAGCTCCATTTTTAATTAAGGCAGTAGACGGTCAGGATGTGACTATGCATAAGAAACATATCTTGAGGCTGCCAGTAAAAACCTCCACTATAGATTTAGTCAGACTGGGTTTGAGGGGTGCGGTTAGCGAACCCGGCGGTACCGCAAGCGTGCTTAATATTCCCGGAGTTGTAGTTGCCGGCAAGACCGGAACAGCCCAAGCTGATGGCGGTCCATCTCATGCGTGGTTTACAGGTTACTTCCCTTATAAAAATCCGAAATATGTTATTTGTGTATTCCTGGAGCGGGGTTTTTCCGGGCAGGTCTCATGTATTGTAACTAAGAAGATATTGGAGCAGATGTTAGAAGAAGGCTTGATATGAAGGTTATTCAGAAAGCAGGCTTATTAATATTGGCGTGTGCTGTGTTAATCTCGGCGATAGGGGCGCTGTCTATATATAGCAGCACTTATGGCAAGGAAGATACGGTATGGGAAGGGCTTTATCTAAAACAGGTATTTTGGATATTTCTTGGTTTAGTATTTTTTTTCCTGGCCGCTAATTTTAATTACCGTCGTTTCTGGGACGGGGTATATGTGTTGTACGGTGTCGGGATATTGCTTCTATTTCTGGTTTTTATCTTAGGCATTACCCGCTTGGGGGCGCAGCGCTGGCTTAAATTTGCCTGGTTTAACTTCCAGCCCTCGGAATTTATGAAGCTGGTTATGATTATATTTTTGGCCAGGTATTTCAGCAGGAAATCTTTCAGCGATATATCACTTATCGTAGCTAAGTTTGGTATATGGAAGGCATTTATTCTTCCGGCTATTTATGTAGCTATGCCCGTCTTATTGATTATAGAGCAGCCGGATTTGGGTAGCGCTTTAATGGTGATATTTATTTTTATCTCTATGATTTATCTTTCGGGAGTCAGGCTAAGATATATTATTCTTCTTGTCGGGTTAGGCCTTTGTTCTCTGCCGTTATTTTGGCATTTCTTGAGAGATTATCAGAAGGAAAGGCTCATGGTTTTCTTGAATCCGGATATGGACCCGTTAGGAGCAGGATATACTATAATTCAGTCTAAGATAGCAATAGGTTCAGGAGGGATATTCGGTAAGGGTTGGCTTTCCGGCACCCAGGGGCAGCTGCATTTTTTACCGGAGTCTCACACCGATTTTATATTTGCCAGTTTTGCCGAAGAGTGGGGATTTTTAGGGGTGGTCGCTTTATTTTCTCTTTACTATATATTAGTTTCCTGCGGGATAAATATTGCTTTGAGGACTACAGATTATTTCGGCAAACTTCTTGCCTTAGGAATAGTATCGATGTTGGTTGTGCAGATTTTTATTAATATCGCCATGACCATAGGGTTAGCTCCCGTTGTCGGCATTCCGCTTCCTTTGATGAGCTACGGCGGTTCAGCAATGATAACTAATTTTATCGCTCTGGGGATATTGGCTAATATAGATAAGAGAAGAGGAGTATTTTAAATGAGCATACAACTTGCGTAACGATAGTGAGCGCAAGTTGTAGCGAAGCGTATGCGAATTTAATCCCCGCCGCTTTGCTTCGCAAGGCGAAGCAGCGGGGATAAGTTCGTGCATACAATTTACCTGTCTACCGGCAGGCTAGTTACGAGTTACTAAAATTATGACAGACGATATTCTATTACAAGTCCATAAACCATCACGGTATATAGGCCACGAGTGGAATGTTTCTAAAAAAGACCTTCCATCAAGCCGGATGAAATTCGCACTGTGCTTTCCTGATTTGTATGAGGTCGGGATGAGCAATTTGGGTGTGCGCATTCTTTACTCTCTGCTTAATGAGCAAGAGGGTGTTTGTTGCGAAAGATTCTTTAGCGTTGATATGGATATGGAAGCTTTAATCCGTCAGGATAAGTTTAGGTTGCTTTCTCTGGAATCGTCAGCGCCACTTTCTAGTTTTGATATAATCGGATTTTCGCTTGGCCACGAACTCTGCTATACGAATGTTCTGAATCTTCTTGAGTTGGGAGGCTTACCGCTTAATTCATCATCAAGAGGCATTAATCATCCGCTTGTAATAGGAGGCGGACCTGCAGCATTTAATCCTGAACCGTTGGCAGATTTCTTTGATTTATTTGTTATCGGAGAAGCAGAAGATGCAATAATCCGAATAATCGACACCTGCCGCAGGTTTAAGGATAGCGTTCAGGTTGCGCAGGCAAATAAACGGGACCTTTTAATCGGATTATCACAAATAGAAGGGGTATATGTCCCTGCGCTTTTTGATGTGGAATATGATTCTTCGGGTCGTATAAAAATGTTCTCTGCGAATGATAGCCGGGTTAGGCCTAAAGTGAAGAAGATATACGTTAAGGATTTCAACATTTCCCATTTCCCCGTTAAGTGGCTGGTGCCATATTCGCAGATTGTAAATGACAGGATAACTTTAGAATTGATGCGCGGTTGCCCTAATCGTTGCCGTTTTTGCCAGGCAAGGCAGTATTATTCTCCTTTTAGATACAGAGATCCGCAAGTTCTTTTAGAAACTGCTTCTCGGGCGTATGCTTGCAGCGGGTATGAAGAGATTTCTCTGGGTGGGCTATCTGTCAGCGATTATCCTCATATAAAAGATTTTGTATCGCAGATGGTATCTTGTTTTAAGGAGAAATCCGTAGGTATATCATTGCCTTCTATTAAGCCTAAGGATTTAGTCGGAGACTTATCACTGCTTATATCGACAGTCAAGAAGACCGGGCTTACATTTGCTCCTGAAGCAGGAACGGATAGATTAAGGGAAATCTTGGGTAAGGATTTCGATGCACAAGATCTTTTGCGCGCAGTTGAGGATGCATATCAGCTGGGATGGCAGCATATAAAACTCTATTTTATGATTGGAATTCCTTCAGAAACCACATCAGATTTAGATAGCATTATCAGCATGGCCAATGAGATGTCTATGTTAAGAAAAAAAATCGGTAAGGGTCCAGCCGAAGTAAATTTAAGCATAAATACGATTATTCCCAAGCCGCACACTTCTTTCCAATGGGAAGGCATGCTTTCTTTGGAAGAAATAACCCAAAGGCAGGATTATCTTAAGAAAAATAATAAGAACCGAAGGATAAAAATTGATTTTCATAATCGTTATATGAGTTTGATTGAAGCGGCATTTTCCCGCGGAGACAGGAGACTAGGAGAAGTTATATTGAGCGCTTTCAAAATGGGAGCGAGATTTGATTCTTGGGGTAATTATTTTGTCTTTGAAAGATGGCTCGAGGCATTTGCTAGCGCAGGCCTTAATCTTGATTTCTATCTGCGCAGCAGGGAATTTGATGAAATTCTTCCCTGGGATTTTATAGATACGGGCGTAGATAGGTGTTTTCTTGTACGGGAAGCTCGTTTAGTAAGAGGAGAGCAATAAAATATTTATGTGTTATCTGTAATGTTCATATAGGGTTAGAATATAAAACTATTGCTATACAAGAAGATGCGATGTATAATCAAAATGCAGATTTTATGTTAGCCGCATATAGCAGATAACAAACATATTTATTAAAAAGGAGAGATTAAAGATGTCAGTGAAGCGGACAAAAGAATCGTTTCGGCATAGCCTTAGTTATAAGCTGAGGGTTGCGGTGAGTCTTATGTCTGTCCTGCCGATGCTTGTTTGTTTTTATCTGGTTTCTAATTATATCCTGCCGAAAGCCGGGCTATCCATAGACATACTGACTGTTATTTTAGTAAGCGTTTTTATAGCGGTTATAGGATTTCTTGTGGTAAAGCAGATTTTTGACAGGGTAATGTCGGTTTCAAATGAAGCTAAATTAATCGCCGCCGGAGATGTCAGTCGTCATTTGGATATCCCGCATGATGACGAGGTTGGTGATTTGGGTGATGCGTTAAATCAGCTCACCCAGCGTATACGCAGTAATATGGATGAGCTTAAAAACTATGGTGAAAAAACAAACGAGATAAATATAGAAATTCAGAAGCGCGTTTTGGTTTTATCCAGCTTGTTGCAGATAAGCTCGCTTGTTTCGCAGGCAGCCCCGCTCGATGATATATTAAAACTGGTTACAGAGAAGGCGCGGCTTTTGGCAAATTCGGAAGTTGCCTATCTTTTTTTCAGGTCCGAGGCCAAAGCTGATTTTATTATGAAAGTTGCTGATGGCATTAACGCGGAGCATCTTCTTGCTGTAAGGCTTGATAGCGAGCCGGCGATATTCAAGAAACTCATACAGACAAATTCTGTATTGGTAATAGATAAGCAGCATCCTGTGCAGGGGGCTATAAGAAAGGACCTGGAAGATAAATTCAGGCTTAGGAATACCGTAGCTCTTCCGATATTCGTAAGAGGGATGGTTGTCGGAGTATTAGGTATAGGCAATACCCACGAGACCTATTCTTACAGAAAAGAAGATCTGGAGCTTATGGATATTTTCGCTAAGCAGGCCGCAATAGCCGTTGAAAACGATATATTAGTGCACCGCGTAGAGAAACTCGAGATAAAGGATTCGCTTACCGGTCTTTATAATGAGCATTATATTCGCAACCGTCTTCAAGAGGAAATAAAAAGGGCTATTGCTTATCAAAGGCCGTGTTCTTTTATCTTGCTTGAGATTGATGATTTTAAAGGCTATCATGATGCATTCGGGTCGTTGCAATCAGAGAATGCGCTGAAGAAAGTTGCGGTCCTGATAAAAGACTCTGTTACGGACATAGACCGCGTATCGAGGTTTTCGGACAGCTCTTTTGCAGTTGTTTTGCCTGAGAAGAATAAGCGTCAGGCATCCGGGGTTGCCGAAGATATCAGGAAGAAGGTGGAATTTACCTTTAATGAGGATCCTGATTCAAGAAGGCGCATAACCATAAGCGGCTCTATTACCGAAAATCCTCTAGATGGCATAACTGCTGAAGAGTTGGTAACTAAGGCCAAGGAGCTATTGGATTCCGCAGGGCAGAAGCATAAGAATACAGTATTCGGTTTTAAAGAGAAAATAAATGACAATAAGAAAAATAATTAATAAAAAATTAGGCGAGCTTCTGATTGAACGGGGCATAGTCAATCAAAACCAGATGGATAAAGCTCTGTCTATACAAAAGGAAAAGGGCGGGCTTATCGGCGAGATTCTTGTAGAATTAGATTATGCGCAGGAAGAAGATATCGCTCAAGCCCTGACTGCTGAATACGGGTTTCCGTATTTACCTTTAGGCAATTACGAAATCAGCCCCGAAATTATAGAGATAATACCTTCAAGAGTGGCTAAACAATATTTGCTTATTCCTATAGATAAAATTGGTAATAATCTTACCATAGCGATGTCTAATCCTTTAAATGTTCAGGCCATAGAGGATGTTGAGGTTCTTTCGGGATGCAACGTTCAGACGTTTGTTTCTACGTCATCGGACATTAAGAAGGCAATTGAGAAATATTACAAAGGGAAAGAATAAGCCCGTAACTCGTAAACTCGTAACTAGCCTGCCTACCGGCAGGCAGGTAACTCGTAATTCCAAACAAACAGGTTTTATCTTTTTTAAATTACTAGTTACGAGTTACTAGGGTACTAGTTACTAAAATTATGATCTCCTTAAAAGAGCGCCTGACAGAATTATTAATTAACAATAAGCTTATTACTGCCGAGCAGCTTAAGAAGGCCCTAGAGTCGCAGAAACAAAAAGGCGGCAGGTTAAGCGATATTATTATTAAGCTGGGTTTTATTAAGGAAAGCGACCTTATCTCTACGTTAAGCCAGGGGTTGGGTTTCCCCTTAATTGATTTAAAGAGATTCAAAATTGACCCGGCTATCGCAAGAATCATACCTTTTGATGTTGCCCGCCATTATCAGATAATCCCGGTATCAAAGATGGGCGATACCCTTACTTTGGCTATGGCCGACCCCCTGAATATTTTTGCTATAGACCATGTCGGCACGCTTACCGGATATAAAATAAATCCCATAATTTCATCCAGCCAGGATATATTGCAGACCATTGAGCTTTCTTATCCGGATGCTACAGGTGGCGTAATAGACAATCTGGTGAAGGAAATATCAGCAGCCGGACTTGAATTAGTTAAAGAAGAAAGAGAATCAGCGATAAGCGATGCTGATTTAGGCCGCATAAGCAATGAAACCCCTGTAATAAAAATAACCAACCTTATCCTTGAGGAAGCAGTAAAGAAAAAAGCATCTGATATTTTGGTTGAGCCGCTTTCTGATAAAATGCGGATACGTTTTCGCTTAGATGGGCTTCTCCATGAAGAGTCATCTCCGCCTAAGGTTATGCATCCTTCAATAATTTCAAGAATCAAGGTTATATCAGACCTTGATATAGCCGAACACAGATTACCTCAGGACGGACGTTTTAAAGCTAAAGTGTCAGGCAGGGAAGTTGATTTTAGGGTTTCAATATTGCCTTCGGGTTTCGGGGAGAAGGCAGCGCTTAGAATTCTTGATAAATCGCAGGCGCCTTTAAATGTAGAGAAGTTAGGATTTGATGAGGCTACGATTTCCAGGTTGAAGAAGAATGCTAAGATCCCGCATGGAATGATCCTTGTATGCGGTCCGACGGGCTCCGGCAAGACTACAACTTTATATTCCGTCTTAAAGTATGTCGATTCTCCTGATAAAAATATTGTTACCGTTGAGGATCCGGTTGAGTTCCAGCTGGAGGGTATTAATCAGGTTACTATAAGGCCTGAGATCGGCTTGACATTTGCCGCAGCCCTGCGTTCTATCTTAAGGCAGGACCCAAATATTATAATGATTGGTGAGATTCGCGATTTTGAAACAGTAGATATCGCTATTAAAAGTGCACTTACCGGGCATTTGGTTATATCGACTTTGCATACCACTACTGCCAGTGGTTCGGTCGTAAGATTAATTAATATGGGGGTTGAGCCTTATTTGATTAATGCTTCTTTAATTTGTGTCCTGGCGCAAAGGCTGGTGCGTAAATTATGCCCTTATTGCAAAGAAGAACACAAGATGACTGCGGAACTGTTAAATAATTCGAAGGTAAAGCTTGACCCAAACAAGGAATATAAGTTTTTCAGGGCTAAGGGTTGCCAGAATTGCCTGAACACTGGCTACAGCGGACGTATAGGCATAGGAGAATTATTGATTTTGAGCCCGCAGGTGCGCGAGTTGATATTAAAACATTCGCAGGAACATGTTATTAAGCAGCAGGCGCGTAAAGAAGGGATGATGACCCTAAGAGAAAACGGGGTTGCAGCGGCTCTAAAAGGCCTTACTACCATAGAAGAAATTCTAAGAGTAACTGCCCCGGATGAATAAGCGAAGCAGCAGGGTAAAATAGCTGCCTATTAAAATATGCAGAAATTAAAAGAAAATATAATCGATATTCTTCTAAAAGGTAAACACATTACCAGAGAGCAGCTTGATAAGGCGCTTGCCATCCAGAAAGATAAGCAGATACCCTTGAGGCAGGTGCTTATTGAAGAGGGTATTATTTCTGAGGATAAGCTGCTGCTGCTTATTTCCGAACAATTATTTATTCCTACCCTGCATTTGGGAAAATATAAATTTGATTCTGATCTTGTAAAATTAATTCCCGAACATACGGCGAGACAATACCGTATGATACCGCTATCGCGTATGGGCAACACCCTTACGGTAGCCATGACTGACCCATTAAATATTTTTGCCCTCGATGATTTAAGGATACTTACCGGATGTATTATTGATACGGTTTTAAGTCCGGGGGAAGAAATACTTAGCGCTATAAACAATAATTATCATCATGAGGCAAAAGATATCCAGCAGGTTTTAGATGAATCGCCTTTTTCAGGGGTAGACGCTGCTCAAGATAAGACAAACGTTGAGCTTATGAAACAGGAGGATCTGGAGCTAAGCAGCGTGATTAAAGAAAGCGAAAAGCCTCCGATAGTCCAATTAGTTGACCTTATGCTTACGCAGGCGCTAAAGAAAAGGGCTTCGGATATTCATATAGAGCCGGAAGAAGACTGTTTGCGCATCAGGTATCGTGTTGACGGGGCGTTACATGAGATATTTAAAATCCCCAAGATAAACCAGAATGCGGTATTAGCTAGGGTCAAGATTGTCTCTAATCTTGATATTACCGAAAGTCGTGTTCCACAGGACGGGCGTTTTAAGGTGCGTTTTGAAAACAAAGAAGTTGATTTCAGGGTTTCAGCTTTGCCTACTACTTTCGGGCAGAAATTTGTTTTGCGTATATTAGATAAGTCAAATCTATCCATCGGATTGGATAAGCTTGGTTTTTCTGAGCAGCCTATGAGGATATTCAAAGAAGCCATAGCCAAGCCGTTCGGCATGATTTTAGTTACCGGGCCTACAGGTTCAGGAAAATCAACCACTTTGTATTCGGTTTTAAATCAGCTTAATACCCCCGAAAGAAACATAATTACTATAGAGGACCCCGTAGAATATCAGATAGAGGGCATAACTCAAATTCAGGTTAAACCGGAAATAGGCCTTGATTTTGCTTCGGGCTTGCGGGCTTTGCTAAGGCAGAGCCCTGATGTCATAATGATTGGCGAGATAAGAGATTCAGAGACCGCAGACATTGCTATAAAGGCATCTTTAACAGGACAACTGGTTTTATCAACTTTACACACTAATGATGCTATATCAAGTATAACCCGTCTTATTGATATGGGGTTAGAGCCTTTTCTTGTAGCTTCCAGTCTTGTTATGCTTTGCGCCCAGAGGCTTTGCCGTAAACTATGTACTAAATGCCGCCAGGCGGCTGAAATACCGCAGGAGTTTCTTGATAAAATAGGTTTTTCAGATTTTATACACAAACATGGGCTTGATAAGGGAAAGATAATTTTTTATAATTCTCAAGGATGCAAATATTGCAACAATACCGGTTTTTATGGTAGAATAGCAATCCTTGAGACAGTTATGATTGATGATGAAATACGCGAAATGATTATAAAAAAGACATCTCTTGATGAAATAAAGGAATATGCGGTCGGCAATGGGATGGTTATGTTAAGAGATGATTCTTTCATCAAGGTTAAGGAAGGCGTTATAACTCTGGAAGAAGCTTTGAGAGTGACAACCGAAGAATAGTATGGGCGCAAAACCTAAAATATTAATTATAAATGACGAAGAGACAGTATCTAGGTATTTTAAGGAGAAGATAGGCCAGCTAAGTGATTATGAAGTTACCATTGAGCACTTAGGTTCACGCGCTATCGAGGCCCAGGCAAAAGAGCGTTTTGATATAATAATTTTAAAACGCGGCATGCCTGATATGAATACTAAGGAGATTACGGAAGGATTAAGGGCTATAGATTCTGAGTGCATAATAATTAGCTTGTTTGAAGATAAGGATCTTGCTTTGGCTCCAGATGAACTTGTGGAGTTCGGACTCTATGATTTTATAACTAAGTCAGTAAGCGTGGATAAGCTTCTATTTCTTCTTAAGAAAGGTATTGAAATAAGGGAATTAACAGCTTCGCATAATAAACTGATAGGTAGCCTCAAGGAACAAAATGTATCTTTGCATAAACAAAACACCCTTTTGGCAAGGAGAATAGAAGAATCAACAAAGAATCTTACGCGGCTTTACGAAGATTTACGTTCTACTTATATGCGCACCATAAAGGTACTTGCTCATGCGATAGATGCAAGGGATCATTATACGCATAGCCATTCAGAAAACGTAGCCAAATACGCGGTAACTATTGCAAAAGAATTACATCTTTCATTAAGCGAGATTGAAAGGATAAGTGAGGCTTGCGAACTGCATGATTTAGGTAAGATAGGCGTGGGTGATGACATTTTAGGTAAGACATCGAGTTTGAACGAGCAGGAGTGGGAAAGGATAAGGCGTCATCCCATCACCGGTGCCCAGATACTTGAACCGCTTACATTTTTAAATGGCGTTATAGAGCTTGTCAGGCAGCATCACGAGCGTTATGACGGCGCAGGTTATCCTAATGGCTTAAGAGGTGAAGACATACTTTTAGGCGCGCGTATAATTCATCTTGCCGATGCGTATGAGGCGATGACTTCAGCGCGTTCATACAGGAAAGAGCCTTTTTCGAAAGAAAAGGCAATAGAAGAAATCAAGGCTAACAGCGGGAAACAGTTTGACCCTAAGATTGTTGATGCATTCTTAAAGGTAGCAAACAAAATATAAAACATATGAGCGAATTCAAATATAGCGCAAAAGATAAAAGCGGAAGAACATTGACTGGCAGTATTCAGGCTAATACCGAAGCGGAAGTAATTGAAGCGCTTCATAAGAAAGAGTTGATTATTGTTTCTGTTGAGGAAGGCAAGCATAGCGCCTCAGAAGCGGTTCATAAAGAGAAAGTTAAGAATGTCAGGATTAAGCCTGATGATTTGGTTATTTTCTCCAGGCAGCTGGCAACCATGATTGATGCGGGTATCCCGCTTGTGCAGTCTTTGAGCATATTGGGTGAGCAGATAGAGAATAAGGCGTTGCAGGTGATAATATTGAAGGTACGCCAGGATATAGAATCAGGAAAAAGCTTCTGTGATGCTTTAAGCTCGCATCCCGGAGCATTTTCCGAATTATTCATAAATATGGTTAAGGCAGGAGAGGCCTCTGGTACGCTTGATGAAGTATTGGATAGGTTGGCTTCTTATTCCGAGAAATCCCTGGCTTTGGCAAGAAAAATACGTTCAAGTCTTATATATCCGGCAGTTGTTATTAGTATGGCTATAATGATTACAGCATTTCTGCTGCTTAAAGTTGTTCCGACTTTTAAGGGGATATTTGATACCCTCGGAGGAGAGCTTCCCTTGCCGACTCAGATTCTTATCGGAGTCAGCGAGATATTTAAACAGTTCTTTATATTTATAGTTATCGGCATTATCATCGGAGCGTTTTTACTAAAGAAGTATGTAAGCACGGAAAAGGGCAAGTATAATTTTGATTCTTTCAAATTAAAGGTATGGGTTCTCGGGACGTTATTTCAGAAAGTTGCTTTAGCCAAATTCTCCCGTACGCTTTCTACATTGGTTAAGAGCGGAGTTTCTATAATTAATTCTTTGGATATAGTAGCTAAGACATCCGGGAATAAGGTAGTAGAGCAGACAATATTAAGGGCCCGTACTTCTGTGCGTGAGGGCGAGCCGATTGCTAAGCAGCTATCTAAGGGCACGGTATTCCCTCCGATGGTTACGCGTATGATTTCGGTTGGTGAGCAGACCGGCCAGCTTGAGAAAATGCTTTCTAAGATTGCCGATTTTTATGATGATCAGGTGGATGCCGCAGTTTCAGGCTTAACAAGCATGATTGAGCCTTTAGTTATCGCTTTTCTAGGCATTGTTATAGGCGGTATTGTTATCGCTTTATTCCTGCCTATTTTTAAGATTACCGAGCTATTAGGTAAGTAAGCCATTGGGGAGTATCCTAGGCACAAAACGCGCATATTTCTAATAAGTTACGCATTAGAAAAAAATATTAAAAAAGTGCTTGACAAGAAGTACTTTATCTAGTATATATATAACACTTATCTTTAGCCATTCTTTAGGGTTTAGCTAAATAATTGTGAATAAGATAAAGAAGACTAGAATTGACAAATTTGGGTAGTTAATTTTTACTGACGCAAAGCGTTAGATTATAAACGCTCCGGATTGTGTCGGAGCGTTTTTTTGTTTTGTCCGCGATTACGCGTTGACAATATACTGTTCTTTCTAAATTGAAAATAGCCAAGCGATAAGTAGAGGTACGTCCCGTTACAAAACTACAAATACCTATTGGTAAAATGGTATTTGTAACGGGATATAAAAAGAATCATAAGAGCCATTATAGAACTTATCCATAGATTTTTCGGAGAGTTTGATCCTGGCTCAGAGTGAACGCTGGCGGCGTAGATTAGGCATGCAAGTCGAGCGATACTTTTTTCTTGAGGTAGTGAGACCGTAAGGTGGATCTGCCAAGGGGAAAAAGATATAGCGGCAGACTGGTGAGTAACACGTAAGTAATTTACCTCTAAGTCGGGGATAGCCTCGTGAAAACGAGGGTAATACCTGATGTGCTCCGCCTTCCATAAGGGAGGTTGAGTAAAGTTTGCTCGTAAGAGTAGATGTTTAGAGATGAGCTTGCGTCCTATCAGCTAGTTGGTAGGGTAATGGCCTACCAAGGCTTTTGACGGGTAGCTGGCCTGAGAGGGTGGTCAGCCACACGGGGACTGAGACACTGCCCCGACTCCTACGGGAGGCTGCAGTCGAGGATATTTAGCAATGGGGGAAACCCTGACTATGTGACGCCGCGTGAGGGATGAAGGTTTTCGGATCGTAAACCTCTTTCGATAGGGAAGAAACTTTCGGCGGAAACGTCGAAACTGACGGTACCTAGAGAAGAAGCCATGGCCAACTCCGTGCCAGCAGCCGCGGTAATACGGGGATGGCGAGCGTTACTCGGATTCATTGGGTGTAAAGGGCAGGTAGGCGGCTATGCAAGTTGGGGGTGAAATCCTTTGGCTCAACCAAAGAACTGCCTTCAAAACTGCATGGCTTGAGACTAGAAGAGGAAAGCGGAATTCCCGGTGTAAGGGTGAAATCTGTAGATATCGGGAGGAACACCAGTGGCGAAAGCGGCTCTCTAGTCTAGCTCTGACGCTAAGCTGCGAAAGCTAGGGGAGCAAACAGGATTAGATACCCTGGTAGTCCTAGCCGTAA
>CAYXSY010000012.1:0-56997 GCA_964467905.1 uncultured Planctomycetales bacterium
TTGGTTTAGCGGTTGTAGGAACAAAAGTAGGTGGTATAATAGATTTAGTTAAGACGGGAGAAAACGGTGTATTGGTTGAGCCTAGGGATGCTATGGCAATAGCATCCGTAGTGGTAGCCCTGCTTAGCGATAACAAAAAAGCTAAAGAACTGTCTGCTGCAGCAAGAGAATATATCGTCAGTAATTTCTCGCAGGATAAGATGTCTAGCGGCACAGAATCTCTATATTATAAAATATTAACACATGAGCGAACCTAAACGCATCTTGATATTTAATGTTAACTGGTTGGGGGATGTTTTATTCTCTACCGCAGCGATAAGAAATATACGCAGGAATTTTCCCGATGGTTTTATTGCCTGTGCCATACCGAGCCGTTGTTATCCTATATTAAAAGGCAACCCGCATTTGGATGAGGTTTTGATTTTTGACGAAAAAGACAGGGATAAAGGCCTTTTAGCGAAGTTGAAGTTTATCCAGTCCTTGAAGGCGAGAAAATTTGATATAGTGTTTTTATTGCATCGTTCATTTACTAGGGCGCTACTTTGCCGTCTTGCGGATATCCCGGAGAGAATTGGCTATCATTCCAAGAAAAGGGCTTTTCTTTTAACTAAGAGTATACCTGCTGCCCAGAAAGATTCTATGCACCGCATAGATTATTATCTGAACGTTGTTGAGCAGGCAGGCCTTAAGGTTGAGGATAGGTATCTGGAATTTTTCTTTTCCGATGAAGACGAGAAATGCGTAAATGATTTTATCGCAAGGCAGGGTATTAAGGGAAGTGATTTATTAATCGGGCTTAATCCTGGAGGAAATTGGCTGCCTAAGCGTTGGCCTAAAGAGTATTGGGCGCGTCTCGCTGATATAATGATGGATAATCCTGAATTAAAGGTGGTAATTACCGGTGGCACCAATGATACAGGCTTAGTCAGTCAAATTACCGCTCTTATGCGTCATAAGCCGATTGTGGCCTGTAGTGTTTTTAACGTGAAACAGTTGGGTGCACTTTGCAGAAGACTAGATTTATTTATAACAGCTGATACCGGTCCCTTGCACATCGCTAATTCCGTCGGAGCAAAGGCGATAATTGCTCTTTTTGGGCCGACATCGCCTAGTATAACCGGGCCGTTCCCGGATAAGAATGTTGCTGTGATGATCGGACAGGTTGATTGTAAGATACCTTGTTATGTAATCGGGTGCAAAGATAATCGTTGTATGAAAACTATACTTCCCGAAGCAGTGTTGAAGAGGGCACATGAAATTTTACATATAGGAAACCAGCGATGACTAGAGGAACCGTAAATAAAATACTTTTTATAACTTTAAGCAACATAGGCGATGTTGTTTTAAGCCTGCCTATGCTTGATTATCTCAAGGATGCGTTTCCGCATTCTAAGATTACGGTTATGGTTGGCCCTAGACCCAAAGATATATTTGAGAAAAACCCGAATATAGATAAAGTTATTGTCTACGACAAACATTCTTCATTAAAGAATAAAATGCGGCTTTTTATGGAGCTTAAAAAGCACAGATTCGATATGGTTATAGATTTGCGTAATAGTTTCTACGGACTATTTCTTCCGGCCAGATACAGGAATGCCCCATTTTTAGTTATGCCTGAAGTTATAAAGCATATGAAATACCGCAATCTTTATCAAATGCTTAAAGTAGGCTTGAGTCGCAGGTGGCTTCCGGATTTTACATTAGGAAAGATGCTTCATCACAGTAAGGACGATCAAGGGTATATAGATCAAGCTCTTAAAGAGGCCGGTATAAGCCAGCAGGATAAAATAGTGATATTTTCTTCGGGTGCGCGCAGCGATATCAAGCGTTGGCCGAAGTCTAACTTCGCGGAATTGGCAGCTTCATTAAAAGACGATCCGGCAGTTAAGATTGTCCTTGTCGGGGATAAAGATGATATACCGGTTAGCTCTTATATAGCTGATAGGTTGGATAATCAAGTCCTAGATTTGACCGGTAAAACAAGCTTGCATCAGTTGGTCTATCTTCTTAAGATATCCAGCTTAGTCATTACTAACGATAGCGCGGTCGCTCATTTCGCAAGCTATCTGAATGTCCCGGTTCTAAGCATATTCGGGCCTACAAATGAACTAAAGTACGGACCATGGTCGAAGGTTTATAGTGTGGTTACCAAGGGCGTCTTCTGCCGGCCGTGCCAGAAAGCGCAGTGTAGATTCGGGACTTTAGAGTGCATGAAAAGAATAAAGGTAAGCGATGTATTATCGCAGGCCAACTTTCTTCTTAACAATCGCCGCAGGATATCCGAACCTATTATGGATTTGCCGATAAAGAGGATACTCGTTTCGCGTACGGACAGGATAGGGGATGTATTGCTTTCAACCCCAGCAATCAAGGCATTAAGGGAAGCTTATCCGAATGCTTATATATCGGTGGTAGTTTCTCCTTATGCTAAAGATGTTGTGCACGGCAATCCTCATGTTGATGAGGTTCTAGTTTATGACAAGGATAAAAAACATAAGGGTTGGTTTTCTTCGTGGCGGTTTTCAAGAGCCCTTAAGAAAAAAGATTTCGACCTGGCAGTTATCCTCCATCCGACAAACCGGATGCACATAGTAACTTTCTTTGCCGCTATAAAACAAAGAGTAGGTTATGACCGTAAGTTAGGATTCTTGCTTACCAAGAGGGTCGCGCATACAAAGCACCTCGGCGAAAAGCATGAGCTTGATTATAGTCTTGATCTCTTAAGGCCGATAGGTATTTTACCTAAAGACAGGGCGTTGCATATGCCGTTGAAGCAGGAATCTGAAATATGGGCTGATGCTGTATTGAGAAAAAATGGTATTAAGCAGCATGATAAGATTCTGGCTATTAATCCCGGGGCAAGTTGCCCTTCTAAGGTTTGGCCTGCAGATAGATTCGCCCATGTAGCCGACGTTCTGGCAGATAAACATAATTTTAAGATAGTTGTTCTTTCCGGGCCTAAGGATGTAAAATTAGCCGACGAATTTATGTCTTATATCAAACATCCTGTGGTTAATTTGGCCGGCAAGACATCAGTCAGCCAGCTGGCCAGCGTTCTTAAAAGAAGCCGGTTGTTTATCTCTAATGATTCGGGGCCTGTGCATATTGCTTCGGCATTAGATATTCCGGTCATATCTATCTTTGGCAGGTCGCAGAAAGGCTTAAGCCCAAAACGTTGGGGCCCGGTAGGCGCTAAAAATAAGGTTTTGCATAAAGATATCGGCTGTGTTGAATGCTTGGCGCATAATTGTATAAAAGAGTTCGCCTGCCTTAAGGCGATAACTATTGATGAGGTTGTTGACGCAGCAGAGGAGATACTTGGTATTAAATAACATGAAAAGCAAAGTATATTTTATCCCCGTTAAAGAAACAGACAGCCCGGAAGTTATTTCGGCGAGATTAAAAACCCTTATTGATAATAGCGGGATTTTAGATTTTATCAATCCGGGATATAAAACAGCAGTGAAGATTCATTTTGGCGAAGAAGGCAACACTGGTTTTGTCAGGCCTGAATATACGCGTTTAATCTGCCAAAGCATACTTGATAAGGGTGCAAAGGCAGTATTGTCTGATACAAATACTCTTTATCGCGGACGCCGCACAAATTCAAAAGATCACTTGGGTATCGCCGCAGAACACGGGTTTACTAAAGAAGCTGTCGGCGTAGATATAGTTATCCCCGATGACTCTAAAAAAGAGAATACTATAGACCTAGAGATTAATAAGAAGTTTATTAAGACTGCGAAAGTCGTGCGTTTATTTATTGATGCCGATGCTATAGTCGGGATAAGCCATTTTAAGGGCCATATTATGACCGGTTTTGGAGGGGCCCTGAAGAATATGGGGATGGGTTGCGCTACCAGGGAAGGCAAGCTTATGCAGCATGCCGATGTTTCACCGATTGTTTATGATTCGCAATGCATCGGATGCGGCGAGTGCGCTAAGATTTGCCCTGCAGGGGCTATAGTGATTAAGAATAAGAAATCCGTTATCGACAGTTTAAAATGTATCGGTTGTGCCAGTTGTATTGCGGTTTGCCCTGTCGCGGCAATAGATGTGCCTTGGGAGTCCGGAGGCAAGACGATGCAGGAGAAGATGACTGAATATGCCTTTGCGGTAATGAAAAATAAACATGAGAGAGCTGCTTTTTTTAACTTTGCCATTAAAATTACTAAAGAATGCGATTGTCTTGCTAAAGATGATCCCAGAATCGCCCCTGATGTCGGTATATTGGCATCTTCTGATCCGGTTAGCGTTGATAAGGCAAGTTTTGACTTGATAAACAGCTGCTGCGGTAAGGATATATTTCTTGAGTCGCATCCTCATCGCGACGGCAGAAGGCATCTTGATTATGCTTATAAGTTAGGCATAGGTAACATCGATTATGATCTTGTGAAAATAGGGTGATAAAGTTTATTGGGTTCGTTAAAAAATGGTAGGTCTTGAAAAAGAAAAATACTTACAGCAGCTTATGTCGCGTCTGGGCGTGCGGGAGACGGATATTATTGAAAGGTTTATCCGCGCACAGGGCCCGGGCGGACAGAATGTGAATAAGGTATCTACCTGTGTTTATCTGCGCCATGTCCCTACCGGCATCGAAGTTAAATGTCAAGAAGAGCGTTCGCAGGCAGCAAATCGTTATCGTGCCCGCAGGATTCTCCTTGAGAAAATAGAATCAGCGATTTTAGGCAGATTGAGCGCCGAACAAAAGCGTATTGAGAAAATACGCCGGCAGAAAAGAAGAAGATCAAGAAGGGCGAAGCTCAAGATTTTGGAATCGAAACGCATGCATTCAGAAAAGAAAAAACTCAGAACTGCGGTGCGCGATTTTGAATAAAAAAGGAGGCTACCATTTATAAACTAGTGCTTTTACGACATGGAGAGAGTGTTTGGAATAAGGAAAACAGATTTACCGGTTGGACAGACGTGGACTTATCCGATAAAGGTAAAGAGGAAGCGAGAAAAGCAGGCCAGGTTTTGAAGAAGGAAGGCTTTGTCTTTGATGTAGCTTATACCTCGGTTTTAAAAAGAGCTATCAGGACACTGTGGATGACGTTAGATGAGATGGACCTGATGTGGATACCTGTTTATAATTCATGGAGACTGAATGAACGTCATTATGGTTCGCTTCAGGGGCTTAATAAGTCCGAAATGGCCACGAAATTCGGGGAAGAGCAGGTTTTGATTTGGAGAAGAAGTTATGATGTGCCTCCTGCGCCGCTGGAGCCGGATGATCCGCGTTCGCCGAGGAATGACCCGCGCTACAAGGACGTGGATCCCAAGGATATCCCTTTGACCGAATGCCTTAAGGATACGGTTGCTAGGTTTTTACCTTACTGGCATCAGACTATTGAGCCGGTGATTAAATCCGGACAAAATGTAGTTATTGCTGCCCATGGCAACAGTTTAAGGGCGTTGGTTAAATATCTCGATAATATTTCCGACGCAGATATCGTAAAACTCAATATCCCTACCGGCATGCCGCTGGTGTATGAGCTTGATGATAATCTTAAACCCTTAAAGAACTATTATTTGGGAGATCCGCAAGAGGTAAAAAAAGCCATGGAAGCAGTTGCCAAGCAAGGCAAGGTTCAGAAATAGCTTAAAAAGGAGACAGTGGTATGAATTACCGGAAAATAATTATCTTTCTGTGTTTATTCATTATCCCCGTGGTTATCTTCGCTAAATCGGGTCCTCCTATACCTGTCCCCAAATTATCGATATCGGAAGCAGTTGATATGGCCGGGCGGTATCTCTGTGATAGCGAATACAGGCTTAAAGATACCGATTTATTCCCGAAGTCAGAATACATAGTTATTTCTGCAGAATATACTAATTATTTTAAGCAAGGATATCAAAAAGAATGGGCTTGGAAGATAAAGTTTATTCATCCTGTGCAGAACGATCACTCCGTTATTTATAAAGTTACTAATGATAGGGAAGTCATGTTCGTCGGCGCGTCTGAGTAGTATCTTGCGATAAAATGGAGGTGTGAGTAATGAAAGTTGTCGCTTTTAACGGCAGCGCACGCTTAGATGGCAATACCGCTATTTTAATAAGGCATGTATTCGAAGAGTTAAAGAAATGCGGAATTGAAACCGAACTAATCCAGCTCGCCGGAAAGAAGATACAAGGTTGTACTGCTTGTTATAAATGTTTTTCTAATAAAGACAAAAAATGCGTTATAGTAGACGATGTAGTAAACGAAGGCATTAAAAAGATGCTTGAGGCAGATGGTATTATTATGGGTTCACCTACTTATTTCGCTGATTGCAGCGCATCGATGAAAGCGTTAATTGAGCGTTGCGGTATGGTTGCCAGAGCCAATGGCGATATGTTCAGGCGTAAAATCGGCGCAGCAGTAGTCTCGGTGCGCAGGTCAGGGGCAATACATGCATTTGACTCGCTAAATCATTTTTTCTCTATAGGTCAGATGATTATCGTTGGTTCATCCTACTGGAATATCGGCATCGGCCGCGAAGCCAAGGAAGTAGAAAAGGACCAGGAGGGCATATCAACCATGCGCAATCTCGGTATCAATATGGCCTGGTTATTGAATAATTGTTATGGGAAGCCAAAGGAATAAAGCAGCCCATCACGGCCTATTTTTGTAAGCAAAATTGTTTTGCTTTGGGTTCATTTTATGCTACAATTATAACTTCGTATGATTAATCTGAATAAGGTCAAGACATATTCCATAAAGAAGCGCTACAGCAAGGTTAAGAAAGGCGATTTTGCCGCTGCCCCTGAGCGCAATCTTAGCTTTAAGGCGTTCCTTGACTCTTTGCCTAATATCTTGAAAGCCCGAGATTTGCGTGCGATAGTCAACGCTGTCGTTAAGGCCCATAAGGCGGGGAAGCCGGTTATTCTTATGTGCGGGGCCCATGTAATAAAATGCGGGTTAGGCCCGGTTTTAGCCGAGCTTATAAAAAAGAAAATTATCAGCTGTGTCTGTTTGAATGGCGCAGGGTTAATTCATGACTTTGAAATAGCTTATCAGGGGGCTACTTCCGAAGACGTCGGTAAAAGCCTTAAAAATGGCACCTTCGGAATGGGTAAAGAAACAGCCGATTTTATAAATGAAGCGGTAAACACGGGCGTTTCTGAAGGCCTCGGTTTAGGTTATTCTGTTGCTGAAAAGATAGCGGAGTCCAGGCTGCCTAATCGCAATATAAGTATTCTATACAACGCTTATGCTTATAAGATTCCGGTATGTGCTTTTGTGGCAGTAGGTACTGATATCATCCACCAACACCCGTCTTTTGATGCATCTTTGACCGCGGAAGGCTCTTTAAGGGATTTCCATCGTTTAGTTGAGGAAACATCCCGCCTGAATAACGGAGGAGTAGTTTTAAATTTTGGTTCGGCAGTGATATTACCGGAAGTTTTCTTAAAAGCGCTTAATTTGGCGCGTAATCTAGGCTCAAGCGTAAAGAATTTTACTACTGCCAACTTTGATATGATACATCATTACCGCCCACAAGTTAACATAGTCAGTCGTCCTGTTGACGGCTCCGGAGCAGGATATTATATTATCGGCCACCACGAAATCATGCTTCCTTTGTTGGCGCAGGCAGTAATTGAGAAAATATAAGCCAAATGAGTTTCGTAACTAGTGTACTAGTAACTCGTAACTAGTAATTTTAAAGATAAAAAAATGCTTTTGTTTTGGATTACGAGTTACTAGTTACGAGATTACGAGTTACGCTATATAAAATATGAGTAATTTAAAACAGATAATTTCCAGATTCTCTAAGGCGCGCGTATTGGTTATCGGGGATCTTATCCTTGATCAGTATATCTGGGGTTCGGTAGACAGAGTTTCTCCGGAAGCGCCTGTTCCGGTAGTCTGGGCCAATAGACGTAGTTATGTTCCCGGAGGCGCGGCTAACGTTGCTTATAATGTACGTTCACTCGATGCTAAAGTCATTCTTGTGGGCGTCTGTGGCAATGATATACATGGAAAGATGCTTGCAGCTGAGCTGAAAAAAAGAAGAATACCTACGCAGAGTATCTTTACAGAAAATAAAAGATCCACTACTCTTAAGACCCGTGTTATCGCCGGGCACCAGCAGGTAGTCAGAGTAGATTGGGAGCACACACAGGCATTGTCCGATAAGCTAAGCGATAAAATCCTGTCTTTTATAAAAAAGAAGGTAAGTAGTTTTGATGCGCTTATAATCGAAGATTACGGTAAGGGCGTTATCAATACACGGCTGCTTGATGAACTTATTTCATTATGCCATCGTAATTCCAAGATTATAACCGTTGATCCCAAGGAAGAACATTTTCAGTATTACCGCGGGGTTACCGCTATAACTCCTAACCGCAAGGAGCTAGAAAATGCGGTAAGAAACTTAAAAATAAAAGATACCGCTAACAGATTCCGTTTTAATTCCGATAAGCTTTTTAGCGACAGGGATATTGAACTTGCTTGCCGCGAAGTCATAGAGTATTTGGGTTTGGATTCTCTCCTTGTTACATTGGGCGAGAAGGGTATGTCTTTATTCGAGAAGAATAATACTGTGCACCATATTCCTACTGTTGCCCAGCAGGTTTTTGATGTTTCAGGCGCAGGCGATACGGTTATTGCGACTTTTACTTTGGCTTTGGCTTCCGGAGCCAGAAAAATAGATGCAGCAAAGATAGCGAATGCTGCTGCCGGTATCGTAGTCGGCAAACTGGGCACCGCGGTTACAAATAGGCAAGAGTTGTTAAGAAAATTGATTCGTAACTAGTAAGCCCGTAACTAGTAACTCGTAATTCAAAACAAAATATTTTTTATCTTTAAAATTACTAGTTATAAGTTACGATTGTACGAGTTACGGTAATTAGGAGAAATAAATGGACGTAATCGGTGTTATACCGGCGAGATATTCATCAAGCAGGTTTGAGGGAAAAGTTCTTGCGGATATCGGCGGTAAACCCATGATTCAACATGTATGGGAGAGAGCCAAGCAGGCTAAGATTCTGGACGATTTAATTATTGCCTGCGATGATGAAAGAATCGTGTCTTGCGTTGAATCCTTTGGCGCAAAAGCAGTGATGACTTCTAGGGGCCATGCCTGCGGAACCGACCGTATTATCGAAGTTATCAACCCCATAGACGTAAAGGTTGTGGTTAATATCCAGGCGGATGAGCCTTTGATACATCCGATTATGATTGAAACTTTGGCCAGGGCTTTGCTTGATGATAATAAAGTCTGCATGGCTACCCTAAGCAAGAAGATAGATAATGAATCGGAGATTTTAGACCCGCATGTTGTGAAGGTCGTTGTTGATAAAGATAATTTCGCGCTTTATTTCTCAAGGGCGCCTATTCCCTATTATGCGCATAATACTGAAGTGGCGCAGAAGTCTTATTATAAGCATATAGGCCTATATAGCTATACCAAGGATTTTCTTTTTGTTTATAAAAATCTTCCCGTTTCAAACCTCGAGAGGATTGAGCGCCTCGAGCAGCTAAGAGTCCTTGAAGAAGGTTTTCGTATTAAGGTTATCCCCACAAAGTATGAGACTATCGGGGTTGATACCCCGGCTGATCTTGAGCGCCTGAAAGAACATTTGAGGTTAGATAAAATATGACAAAGCAGATTAATATAGGGAATTTAAAGGTTGGCGGAGAAGGTAATTTTGTTTTTATAGCCGGACCCTGCGTTATAGAATCGGAGAGTTCGTGTCTTAATATGGCAGGTAAGTTAAAAGAGATTTTTAAGAAACAGAATGTTCCTTTTATTTTTAAATCTAGTTTTGATAAGGCAAACAGGATGTCTTTAAATTCTTTCCGCGGTCCGGGGATAGCTAAGGGTTTAAAAATCTTGAACAAGGTTAAGAAGACTTTAAAAATACCTATTTTAAGCGACGTGCATTGCCAGGCGCAGATTAAGGAAGCTGCGGAAGTATTAGATATAATTCAGATTCCGGCTTTTCTTTGCCGTCAGACCGATATTGTGCTTGAAGCAGCCAAGACCGGTAAGGCAATCAATATCAAGAAGGGGCAGTTTTTAGCTCCGTGGGATATACTGCCGATTATCAAAAAGGTCGAGTCAACCGGTAACAAGAAAATCATAATTACCGAGCGGGGGGTCAGTTTCGGATATAATAATTTAGTTACGGATTTCAGAGCGCTTTCTATTATGCGTTCTTTTGGCTATCCGGTTATATATGATGCTACGCACAGCGTTCAGTTGCCCGGAGGTAGAGGTAATTCCTCCGGCGGACAGCGCGAGTTTGTCGCAGGGCTTTCTCGTGCGGCAGCTGCTTTCGGATGCGACGGGTTATTTCTTGAGGTGCATAATAACCCCGATAGCGCCCCGTGCGACGGGCCGAATATGATTGATTATAAAGAGCTGGATAAACTTATTAAACAAGTTAAGGTTATTGTTAAAGGATCGACCGGTAATAATGAAGAATATAAGTAAAGCGTTAATTTTATCTATGTTAGTTTTCGGCTTTACGGTTTCGCTTTTTGCTCAAGCCCCTAATGTTGGAGGCGATGTTTATTTAGATGACGATACCGGCCTTAAGATATATGCTCCTTCCGGGTGGGAAAGGTCAAATGTACCGGAACAGATGAGCCAGACAAAAGTTATTTGGCATAAGGCATATCCGCAAGGCAGAGCCTATATGATATTAAAGACGATGCGGGTTTCTCCAGAGGAAACAACAAAGGATTTTGCTTTTATGCTAGCCGCTGCTTTTTCTTCGGATAATATGACTAAAATAATAGTGCACCCCGAAGAGACGATGATTAATAATGCGGCTTGGGTTAAAATGGTTACTGAGGCTAAGACCAAGGATAATAACGGTAAGGTTTTAGATATCCAGGGTGACGTATATTGTTTTGTAAAAGACGGCACAGCTATTCAGATTCAGATTTCTGCAAATAAGGAAATTTTTCCATCAGTCATGATAGATACAGAGAAGGCTCTTAGCGGCATGACCTTTGAGGCGTTAAGCGCTGATAAGTAGATAGGATTATAATATGGCTAAAATTGATACAATCAGAAGAGCCAGGGAAGTTTTAGATATCGAGGCTCAAGCAATCAAGAATTTGAAATCGCGCTTAAACAGAGGATTTGATACAGCAGTTAGTCTGGCTTTGAAGACTAAAGGGCGAGTTGTGGTAAGCGGCATGGGTAAGACTGGGATTATCGCCCAGAAATTATCGGCTACTCTTGCTTCTACCGGGACGCCGAGTTTATTTTTACATACAGCCGAAGCTATCCACGGAGATTTAGGAAAGGTTACTGCCGATGATGTTGTTGTAGTGATTTCTAATAGCGGCATGGGCGAAGAGATAAAACAATTAATGCCTTTATTAAAAAAGATAGGTTCAAAGATTGTCGCCCTTACCGGTAACAAGAATTCGGTATTAGCTAAATACAGCGATGTGGTTCTGGATGTTTCAGTAAAAAAAGAAGCCTGTCCTTTAGGATTGGCGCCTACAGCTTCGACTACCGCAACTCTTGCTATGGCTGATGCCTTGGCTGTTTGTCTTTTGGAACGCCGCGGCTTTAAGGAAAAAGATTTCGCATTTTTCCACCCCGGTGGGGCTTTGGGTAAAAGACTTTTAATTAAAGTAGAAGATATCATGCGCAAGGGTAGAGCCAACCCGATAGTAAAAGATACAGCACTTGTTTCCCACGCACTTTTGAAAATAACTCAGGCTCATGCCGGTTCTGCCATAGTGGTGGACAAAAAAGGTAAGCTAGCCGGGATATTTACTGACGGTGATTTGCGTCGTCATTTAGGGCGTGATAAAGATTTGACTAGCCGTGCCATAAAAGACGTTATGACTAAGAATCCTATAGTTATACGTAATGATATCTTGGCAGCGCAGGCAATGCATATCTTAGAAGAGAAAAAGATTGACGAAATCCCGGTTGTGGATGAAAATATGCGTCCGGTAGGGCTGCTAGATATCCAGGATATCTTAAGGGCTGGGATAGGATAATTTTTTATGATAAACAGCAGTGTGACACAGGAACTTTCCGAGCGCCTGAAGAAAATCAGGCTGATGCTTTTGGATGTAGACGGGGTTTTGACTGACGGCAGGATTATTTATGACAGCCGCGGCCGCGATATGAAATTTTTTGATGTGCATGATGGCCTGGGTGTCTATCTGCTTAGTAGGTCCGGTATACCCACAGTGCTTATAACCGCTAAGGGCTCTAAGGCAATAAAACCGCGCGCAAGAGATATGCGCGTAGCCGAAGTCTTTGCTGATGTTTCCCCTAAGACAAAAGCCCTCGATAAGATACTTAAGAAATACAATGTCTCGCTGGATGAAATATGTTTTATAGGTGATGATTTGGTGGATTTGTGTTTAATGAAACGCGTGGGAGTTGCAGTAGCGGTTTTTAATGCTTCTGCGGAAATTAAGCAGGCAAGCCACTACATTACTTTGAAACATGGCGGTAGAGGGGCAGTGCGCGAAGTTGCGGAATTAATCTTAAAGACCCAGGGTAAATGGCAGGAGGCGCTAAGTAAATATGACATCTAGATCGGCGGTATTAATTTGTTGTTTAGTTGTTTCTCTTAGCATTGCCCCTGTTTATGCTGAAAAGAAGGCCGAGAAAAATCCCGATAGTAATGTCGATCAGCAGATTAATGATTTTTCTCTGGCAGGTTACGGAGAGAGGGGTAAAAAGACTTGGGATATATCCGGGAAGTCAGCCGATATATTCGATGATGTGATAAAACTTAACGATATAACCGGGAATATGTACGGAGAGCAGGAAAATGTTAATCTGGTTGCCGATAAGGGGGAGTTTAATAAGGCTCAGGCTAAGGTACACCTTGAGAAAAATGTTGTAATTACTACGACATCCGGAGCCAAGATGACTACCGATTCGCTGGATTGGGATAGGAAGAATCAAATTGTCTCGACTAAGGATCCGGTGAATATAGCTAAGGATAATATGGTTACAACCGGCGTAGGGATAAACGGAAGCCCGGCTTTAAAGAAAGTAACGCTAGAGAAGGATGTCCAGGTGGATATACTTCCGGTGAATAAGGACGCTAAAGAGGGTTCTCAAACTAACGCCGATAATAAAGTTGTCATTAACTGTGATGGGCCTTTGGTTATAGATTATGATAAGAATATTGCTACCTTTAATAATAATGTCAAAGTGGATAGAAACAGCACCCAGATTTACAGTGATTCTATGGACGTATATTTTACTACTGCCAGTAAAAATAAGGATAACGATAAAGATAAAACTAAGGCTGATTCGGGATCAGATGCCATGGGTATGCCTTCAGGTATGGAGGGTAGCAAGGTAGAGAAAATTGTCGCGCGCGATAATGTCAGGATAGTGCGCGGAGAGAATATTTCTTACAGCGATGAGGCAACCTATATTGTTCCGGAGAAGAAAATTATCCTAAGCGGAAAGCCCAGATTAGTAATTAGTTCAACAGAAGGATTAAGTAATGCATCTGCTGGAAACTAAAGGCCTTTCTAAGTCCTATGACGGCAGAAAGGTAGTCAAAGGTGTAGATATCTTAGTCAAGCGCGGCGAGATTGTCGGGCTCCTCGGCCCCAACGGCGCAGGTAAGACTACGACTTTTTATATGGTAGTCGGCATTATCCCGCCGAATGAAGGCAAGATTATCTTTGATAATAATGATATTACTTCTTTGCCTATACACGAGAGGGCGCGTTACGGTATAGGCTATTTATCGCAGGAGCCGTCTATTTTCAGAAAACTGAGCGTTGAAGATAATATTATGTCGATATTAGAAACCCTTCCCCTCTCAAGGACGGACAGGGAAAAGCGCCTTGAGGCGCTGCTTAATGAGCTGAATATCGCGCATCTGCGCAAGGCTAAAGCCTATACGCTTTCAGGCGGGGAGAGGCGCAGGCTTGAAATTACCAGAGCATTGGTTACAAATCCATCTTTTATCTTATTGGATGAGCCTTTCTCTGGGATAGATCCGATAGTAGTCAGCGAGGCACAGGAGATAATAAAAGAATTAAAGGAAAAAGGTTTGGGAATTTTGCTTACCGACCATAACGTTAGAGAAACACTTTCTATAACCGATAGAGCTTATCTTATTGCTGAAGGAAAGATCCTGATATCCGGGACTGCCGCGGAATTAATTAATAATCCTCAGGCACGCCAGCTATATTTGGGTGAGAAATTCCGCATGTAAGAAAGATACAGCGAAGTAGCCTAGAGGAGGTTTATTGTCATGAAGGTAGAAGTCAAAAAGATTGATGGAGCAAAAAGAGAATTAATTATTGAAGCCTCATCCGAGGTTGTCAAAAATAAATTCGAAGATGTTTTATCCAAGATATCCAAGGAGGCCAAGGTCGCCGGATTCCGTCCGGGGCATGCGCCGCGCGATATAATTGAAAAGAACTTCTCGTCTGTTGCCCACGAGCAGGTTTTAAAGGAGCTGGTTCCTGAAATTTATAACCAGGCGCTCGAAAGCGAGAAGCTTGATGTGGTTGACCTGCCGCAGATAAGCGATGTAAAACTGGATAGAGAAAGCCTTTCTTTCAAGGCCACGGTAGAAGTCATACCGGAAATATCCCTTAAGAAATATAAAGGGCTTAAGGTGGGATATAAGAAAATAGAAGTTACGGCTGATGAGTTAAAAAGAAGCCTTGATTCCATAAAGGAATCACGTAAGATAGATAGTCTTGATGATAGAACCGCAAAAGGTTTTGGCTATTTCAACCTGGAAGAATTTCAGAAAGCCGTCGAAAGACAGATGCTCATACAGAAGGAAAATCAGCAGCGCGCAAAAATAGAGCATGAAGTTATCCAGCAGTTGACTAAAGATGTTGATTTTAAAGTGCCTCAGCCTTTGATTGACAGGCAGCTTGAAGATTTGTTGAGGCAGGCCAAACTTGATCTGGCGCTTAAGGGTTTGCCTAAGGATAAAATAGATCAGGAAGAAGAGAATATGCGCAAAGAACTTCTCCCACAGGCAGAAAACCAGGTTAAGGTCTATCTTATATTGACGGAAATTGCGAAAAAAGAGAATATCGTAGTTGATGAACATGTCACAGGTAAAGTCATAGAGTTTTTATTAAGAGAAGCAGAGTGGAAAGAAACAGCTTAAAAACGGAGGTGTGTATGGAAATAAAAAATCAGACATTAGTTCCGATGGTTATCGAGCAGACATCGCGCGGATATGAACGCGCTTACGATATCTACTCGCGTCTTTTAAAAGACAGGATAGTTTTTATCGGTACGCCTATAGATGATATGATTGCGAATCTGATTATCGCCCAGATGCTGTTTTTGCAGATGGAAGACGTTACCAAGGAAATAAGCGTGTATATTAATTCACCCGGAGGCTCGGTTACGGCAGGACTTGCGATATATGATACCATGCAATTTGTAAAATGTGATGTTGCTACTTATTGTGTGGGGCAGGCCTCAAGCATGGGGGCGTTGCTTTTGATGGCCGGGACCAAAGGCAAAAGGCATACTCTTCCGAATTCCAGGATTATGATACATCAACCATGGGGCGGAGTTCAGGGAGCGGCTGAAGATATATCGCGTCACGCAAAAGAGATATTAAAGATGCGCGATAAGATAAATGAAATCATCGCCCTGCATACAGGCCAGTCTTTAGAGAAGATACAAAAAGATACCGATAGAGATTATTTTATGTCAGCGCAGGAAGCACGTGATTACGGCATCATTGATGAAGTAATTGTTAATAAAAAGAAATAACACTTTGATTATTTAAAGGAGCATATTATGAGAAAAAACTATTTACTTACGCCCGGTCCAACACCGCTTCCACCTCAGGTTTGCGAATCAATGTCTCGTCCGATAATACACCATCGTACTCCGCAGTTTCAGGCGATACTTAAGGAGGCATCAGAAGGGCTGAAGTATGTTTTCCAGACTAAATCCGATGTATTTATACTCACTTCATCCGGTACAGGAGCGATGGAAGCTTCAGTTGTAAATTTATGTTCTGCGGGTGATGCTGCCATAACTGTTGAAGGCGGAAAATTCGGTGAGCGCTGGACTGAACTTTGCAAAGCTTATGGAATTAACGCGGAAGTTATCAAGGTTGAATGGGGCAAAGCAGTTGATCCTTCGGAAATAGAGAAATGTCTTAAGGCCAACCCCAATATAAAGGCAGTCTTTACGACTCTTTGCGAGACTTCGACAGGCGTTGCCAATGATATTAAAGCTATAGGCGAAGTTGTGAAGAAATACGGTGCTGCTTTAGTGGTTGATGCTATTAGCGGGCTTGGCGCGATACCGCTTGCCGCCGATGAATGGAATTGCGATGTGGTAGTTTCCGGGTCCCAAAAAGGGCTCATGCTTCCTCCGGGATTAGCTTTTATTTCGGTAAGCGAAAAGGCCTGGAAGATAATCGAGGCTTCTAAGTCGCCGCGCTATTATTTCAGCCTCAAGGCGGCAAAGAAGGCCTGGGCTAGTACGGATACTCCTTTTACCCCGGCGATTACCCTGATTATCGCTTTATGCGAGGCATTAAAACTGATGAAGGAAGACGGACTGGAGAATATTTTCAAGCGTCATAAGAAAATGGCCGATGCTACCCGTGCGGCAGTAAAGGCTTTAGGTTTAGAATTGTTTGCACCGTCGGCTGCATCGGATGTAGTTACTGCAGTAAACGTCCCAGCAGGCGTTGATGGTGAGAAATTAGTAAAGACTATGCGTGATGTATATGGCGTGACCATTGCAGGAGGTCAGTCTGAATTAAAGGGCAAGATTTTTAGAGTAGCGCATATGGGTTTTATCGAGGAGTTCGATATAGTAGCGGGTATTTCCTGTCTTGAAAAAGTCCTGGCTCAGATGGGTTATAAATTTAATCTCGGCGCGGGCGTCAAGGCAGCAGAAGAGGTATTTTTGAAATAAGACCGCAAAGGCGTCAATTCAAAGAGTTATTTTATCGGTACGCCAACTTATATCCATTTACAATAATGTGCGGAGGCCAAGATGATTAAGATATTAGTAAGTGATCAATTGTCAGAAGAAGGTTTAAAAATCCTTAAAGGTAATAAGGATTTTCAGGTGGATGTTAAGACCGATCTAAAAGGTGACGCCCTAAAAGAGGCAATTAGAGATTACGATGCTCTTTTGGTCAGAAGCGCTACAAAGGTTACCAAGGATGTAATTGATGCGGCCGATAAATTGAAGGTTATTGGTAGGGCAGGGGTGGGTTTAGACAATGTAGATTTGGCTGCAGCTACCGGCAGAGGGGTTATTGTCATGAATACTCCCGCCGGCAATACTATTTCTACCGCAGAGCATACTGTCAGTATGATTTTGGCTTTATCGCGTAATATACCGCAGGCAAATGCCTCAACTAAAAAAGGCGAGTGGAAACGTTCGAAGTTCATGGGCGTTGAGCTTTACGGGAAAGCCTTAGGGATAGTCGGTTTGGGCCGTATAGGTAAGGAAGTTGCCAAAAGGGCTTTATCATTCGGGATGAAAATATTGGCTTATGATCCTTTTCTCTCAAAAGAGGTTGCTGATAGCTTAGGCATAGAAGTCGCTGATTTAAAGAAAGTCTTGGAGCAGGCCGATTATATTACCGTGCATACTCCGCTTACCGATGAAACCAGGCATATTATTTCCGATAAGGAATTTGCGATAATGAAAGACGGTGTGCGTATAATCAACTGTGCCCGTGGCGGAATTATTGATGAGGCGGCTTTAGTTAAGGCAGTCAAGGATGGTAAGGTAATAGGTGCTGCTCTGGACGTGTTTGAAGATGAGCCGATTAAGCCGGAGAACGAATTATTAAAGCTTGATAATATAGTAGTTACCCCGCATCTGGGGGCCTCAACTGAAGAAGCGCAGGTAAATGTAGCTATTGAAGTTGCCGAGTGTGTGCGTGATTATTTGTTAGGCAAAGGTATACGCAACGCTGCAAATTATCCTTGCCTAGAAGCAGAAGTATGCCGGGTAATCGAACCTTATATTATTTTAGCAGAGAAGCTTGGTATTTTTACCAGTCAGCTGGTAGAAGGCAGATTCCAAGAGGTCGGTATTACTTACAGCGGGGAGTTTACTAAATATGAGTTGACGCCTCTGACACTGGCTTTGGTTAAGGGCCTGCTTTATCCGATATTAAAAGAAACGGTTAATTTTGTGAATGCGGTAAATATCGCTAAAGAAAGAGGTATAAAAATAAAAGAAGCAAAAGCTACAGGTGAAGAAGAATTTGTAACTATGATTAAACTTGAACTTAAAACAGATAAGGAAACGAGAATTGTCTGTGGCACGCTTTCTTCAAATAAACAACCGCGTATAGTTAAGATAAACGACTATTATGTAGAGGCTACGCCTTTAGGCGAGATGCTTATGATCAGGAATCTTGATAAGCCCGGCATTATCGGTAATCTTGGAAGCTTATTAGGAAAGCATAATATTAACATAGCGGCAATGAGTTTCGGCCGTAAAACCCCGGGCGGAGAAGCGGTAAGCGTTTTAAATGTAGACAGCCAGATAACGCCCGATATTTTAGAGAAAATAAAGAAGCTAGAGAATATAATTTCAGCGAAAGTGGTAGAGGTATGATGAAAAATAAAAATTGCAACTTCGGAAACTTTGTCTTCTTGGTTTTATTTCTGTTTCTTGTCTTCTGTCTTTTGCCTATATCTGGTTTCTCTCGTCTTTATGCTAAAGACATAACCATAATTTTTACCGGCAATACCCATGCCATGCTTTATCCCTGCAGTTGTCCTAAGGAGCCGGATGGCGGCGTATCCAGAAGAGCTTCATTAATAAAACAGATCAGGCAGTCTGATCCCGATGCTATATTGCTTGATACCGGTAATTTTTTCGCGGGCGGAGCGCTTGACGAATATACGCAGAATACCCAGCTTGATATGCAGCGTACGGAAGTGAATCTTAAGGCTATAGAATTGATGCGTTATGATGCTATTTCTTTGGGGGAAGATGAGTTTAACTTCGGAGAGGGCTTCTTAAAAGAAAATATATTTAAAAATAAAATCAATCTTATTTCCTGTAATGTGATTTCTGATTTTGTTAAACCTTATTATGTAAGGCGTATAGGAGATATAAAAGTAGGCGTTATCGGGGTAACTTCTATTTCCGCCAAGCGCAAGGCCCAAAAGGTTAAATTTTCCGATGATCTGTTTGTGTCGGTTAAAGACGCGCTTTCAAAATTAAAAGATGATGAAAAGGCCGATATCGTAATATTGCTTAGTAATTTGAATGAAGATTTAGAGGTCAAGTTGCTCAATAGTTTTGACGGTATAGACCTTCTCGTTAGCGCGAATGAAAGAGGACACAGGGATGGGCCTGTTAAAATCGGCACCGCTATGGCTGTGTCTGCCGTCTGGCAGGGGCGTAATTTAGGCAAGATTACTTTAAAGATGGACAAGGCTAAAATTATCGATTATAAGGCAGAGGGCCTGCGCCTTTCAGATAAGATAAAGGACGATGCGGCTATATTATCTGTTTTGCCACAGTGTTTCTCCGATATAAACTGCAGGAAGGAAGGTTTTCTTGGGGCCTGTGTCAATCAAGGGACACTTAAGGCGCAGTGTAAATTTGACAAGGCGCCGAGAATCAGCCTTACCGTGATAAAACCGGCTTCTTGTATTACCTGTGATACGGATAAGGTAATTAAGTCTTTTAAAAGGCCGTTTCCGGGTTTGGAAGTTTCTTATCTTGATAGCTCTTCATCTAAGGCCAAGCAGATAATTAAGGATTTTAATGTTAAAGGTCTGCCTGCATATTTCTTTGGTCAGGAAATAGAAAAAGATAAGGCTTTTTTAGGGCTGAAGGATAATCTGAATAAGAAGGGCAATCTTTATATGATTAAGCCAGAGCTTGTTGGTTTTTCGTATTTGCCCGGGAGAAAAAGAATTAACGGAAAACTCGACGTCTTTATAAGTCTGTTTGATTATTCTGCTCCTGCAGTTTTGAATGTCCTAAAAGACAAAAGCGCAGATATACATTTTCTGGCTATTGAAAATAATGGCCGGTTTGAAGCCGCAAAAGGCAATATGGAGCTGGAAGAAAATATAAGATCTGTATGCGTTAAGAAATACTGTCCAAAGAGTTTCTATGATTATATAAGTTGTCGTTCTAGAAACATAAATAGTTCCTGGTGGGAGGATTGTCTTACTGATTGCAATACAGATAAAATAAAAACCTGCGCCCGCTCGGAGGAAGGAAGCGTCCTTTTAAGAGAGAATATTAAACTTAATAGAGAGCTTGAGATTATGTTTGGCCCAACCTATCTGTTGGATAACCAGGAAGTATTCTCTACGCGCGGAGCGCCGACCAAGGAAGAGCTGAATAAAGTTATAAAGAAATAGTATGAGGAGGTAAGGATAATGTCAAAACCGAGAATTTATTTGATCGATGTTACCAACCGTGACGGAGTACAGACTTCACGCATATGCCTGTCTAAACTTCAGAAGACTATGCTCAACGTTTATCTGGACCAGATGGGCGTATTTCAGTCGGAGTTTGGTTTTCCGCTCACGCATCATGAGACAAACTATCTAAATGCTAATATTAATTTGGTTAAGCAAGGCGGATTGCGTTCTATCCGTTTAGGGGGATGGCTTAGGGCTACGGAAGATGATGTAAAAAATGCCTTTAAACTTGTCCCGGGATTAGAACATGTAAACCTTTCTATCTCTACTTCCGACCAGATGATTATCCATAAGTTTAAGGGTAAACTTGACCATGCCTCTGTTATCCAGGAGATGAAGGATGCGGTTGCCCAGGCACGTAAACATAAGGCAAAATCTATTGGTGTTAATGCCGAGGATGCTTCCCGCACAAGAATGGATTATTTAATTGAATTCGCTTTGGCTGCCAAATCCGCCGGAGCAGACAGGATTCGTTATTGTGATACCTTAGGATGTGATACGCCTTTTAGCATGTATGAAAGAATAAAACTTTTGGCCGAAGCAGTTAAGATGCCGGTTGAAATTCATGGCCACAATGATTTGGGCCTAGTTATCGCTAATTCTATTGCCGGGGCAAGGGCTGCGCTGGAGTGTGGAGTGGATGCTTATATTAATACCTGTGTTAACGGTATGGGAGAGCGCGCAGGTAATGCGGATTTAGTATCTGTTATCTTAGCTTTGAAATACGGCAGTCAGATGCAGGATTATGTTTTAGATGAAAAAGTCGACCTTAAAATGGCATGGAAGATTTGTACTTACGCTTCTTATGCTTTTGGTGTTCCGATACCTATAAACCAACCCGGTATAGGAGCTAACGCATTCGCCCATGAATCCGGTATACATGCCGATGGGGCATTAAAGGACAGGCGTAACTATGAACTCTATGATTTTGAAGAGTTAGGCAGGGGAGAGCCTGAAATTATCGAAACAGGCAGGAAGATTACCGCAGGCGAATATTCCGGTATCAAGGGTTTTAGAAATGTTTATGACAAGCTTGAGGTTGCTTTTCGTGATGATAAAGAGGCAACCGATATACTGGAGCTGGTTAGATACGCTAATGTGCATAACCAAAAACCGCTTGTTGATGATGAGCTTAAGTTTATAGCAAAATACCCGGAGATTGCGCGTAAGATATTTACTATGTCACCGTAATCCATAACCGTAAAATACAAGGTTTTAAAGAAAAAATATGAATACTATAATAGTCGGCACACAATGGGGCGATGAAGGCAAGGGCAAGATAATAGATTTATTATCTGCTGATTTTGATTATATCGTACGCTATCAGGGTGGTAGCAATGCCGGGCATACGGTAGTTGTTAAGAATAAGGAATATATTTTTCATCTTATTCCTTCGGGCATATTGCATAAAGACGCGGTATGCTGTATCGGAAACGGTGTTGTTATTGACCCCGCAGTCTTGATTAAGGAAATAAAAGACCTCTCTGCAAAAGGAATAAGTTCTAAAGGGAGGTTGAAGATTTCTTCTCTTGCGCATGTCATTATGCCTTACCACAAGGTATTGGATCAGCTCCGCGAAAGCAAGCGCGCCCAGAAAATAGGGACTACAGGCAGGGGTATTGGGCCCTGTTACGCGGATAAGATTTCGCGCTGCGGTATACGCATGATAGATCTTTTGAATAAACGTATTTTCCGCGAGAAACTGGAAGACAACTTAAGAGAAAAGAATGAAGTTTTTAAGAAAGCCTACCAGTATCGTGCGTTTGACTTCCGTAAGATTTACAAAGAATATTTAAGCTATGCGGATTTCCTTTGCGAATATATAGATGATATTGCCGTTGTCCTGGATAAGGCCTGTTCGCTCAATAAGGATATTCTTTTTGAGGGAGCACAAGGGACTTTTCTTGATATTGATTTCGGGACATACCCTTTTGTGACGTCTTCTTCGGCTATATCAGCTGGGGCGTGTGTGGGAAGCGGTGTGTCTCCGCGCAGGATTGATAAGATAATAGGCGTTGCCAAGGCATATACCACAAGGGTAGGGGAAGGGCCTTTTGTCACAGAGTTTAAAGATAAATTCGCAGAATTTATGCGTACTAAAGGAAATGAATTCGGCGCGACTACGGGCAGGCCGCGCAGGTGCGGGTGGTTTGACGCTGTTATGGTAAGAAGGTCTGTGCTGTTAAATGGGATCAACGAAATAGCGATTACCAAGCTCGATGTATTGGATAATATAGATAATATAGAGGTATGCGTTGCCTATAAATATAAGGGTAAGGTTTTTAAGGATTTTCCTTGTGATTTTGATGTTTTAACCGGCTCTAAGCCCGTGTATAAGAAGGTCCCGGGATGGCGTAAGCCCGATAAGCCGATTAAAGCATACAGGGACCTTCCGGCCGGGGCCAGAGATTATCTGGATATGCTGCAAGATAATCTTGGGGTAAAGTTTTCTATGGTCTCTTTTGGGTCTGCCAGAGAAGAGACTATCTGTGTCTAATATCCCAAAAAATCTTGACTAAACTTTTTATGTATGATATAGTTATGTTCCAGTTTAAAAAAAGGAGGATGCAAAATGAGAGCCGGATTATTAATCATAATATTATTCTTAACAGTTAATTTATCGGGGTGTACTTTTATATTTCAGAAAGGGCGCCGTTCAGATATAGAAAAGATTCAGGAGCTGTCTCAACAGCTCGATGATTTAAGGGCGACAAAGAGGCTTCTTGAGGAAAGATTATCCAAGGAAATAGGCGATAGGCAGATAAGCCTGGAGCTTAAAGACAAGGGTTTGGTTATTACTTTCTTGGCCGATGTTCTATTTGATTCGGGGAAGGCAAAAATCAAGACCGATGCCGAACCTATTTTAAATAAAGTAGCAAGGATCCTTAATGAAAACGTCCCTGATTTAAATGTTGGCATAGAAGGCCATACTGATAATGTTCCGATTAAGTCGTCAGGTTGGAAAACCAATTGGGAGCTTTCTACCGCCAGGGCTTTAAGTGTTTTGCATTATTTAGCCGATAAGGAAGGGGTCGCTGAATCCCGTCTTTCGGCCATAGGCTATGGTGAATACCGGCCGGTTGACTCCAATGATACAAGGGAAGGTAGGCAAAAGAACCGTAGGGTGGAAATAGTAATTTTACCACCTGTGACTAAAGTCAAAGATGCATCTTCGGTTGAGGCTAGTCCTCTCTCGGAAGGAAATTATAAGTAATAAATATGAATAACCTGTTGAAGAATAGATTTATTTTAGTTCTGCTTATTTTGGCCGCGATATTCTTTATCTCATCCATCGGTTCGTGTATCAGCGCTAACAGGCTAAAGGCATCTAGAGACAAGGAAATGTTTACGCGCATGGACCTGGAAGAAAAGATGACTAAGGCGATACAGGATAAAGCAGCCCTTGAAACCAAATTAAATGATGTAACTAAAGATCTTGAGACCGAAAAGGCCTTGTCGCAGGAATTAAAGAAAGAGCTGATCCAAGAACGCCTCGTAACTCAAAGCTTAAAAGAAGAACTCTATAAGGTAGTAGGAAATAAAGAGACCCCTGAAGATAAGTCAACAAAGGGAAAGAAGCAATGAGATAGATTGACAAACAAAAGAACGGCGTTTGTTCTTTAGAAAAAGGGGATTATTATCCCCTTTTTTATTGAGGAGGTGGTAGGCTATTATGAAAACGCTCAAGAAAATAAGCAGTAAAATAAAAGATATCGTAAAAGAGCGCAAAGCCAAAGTTTCTTCCCGGTTAAAAAAGAAATTAGCAGCTCCGAAAAATACAGCCAAAAAAGAGGCGCATACTGGTCTGGGGGTTGAAGAGGTCGCGGTAGGCAGTAGCAAGTTTTCTTATCCGCAGCCTAGCCAGGTTAAGATGCGCTATATGCCGCAGGAGTTGCCCGGTTCTTATGGTTACGACAGGATTGTTTTACAGGTCAGGGATCCATGGTGGCTGCATTCTTACTGGGAGGTTTCAGAACATAACTTTAGCCGTTTAAGAGATCAACTCGGCGATGCTTATTACAGCGCTAAAAGAATTTTAAGGGTATATGATGTCAGTCTGGTTATTTTTAACGGTAATAATGCGCACCGGTTTTTTGATCTTGAAATAAATCCTGATGCTACAAGCTGGTATATCGATATCGGCGAGCCGGGAAAATCATGGTGTGTTGATTTTGGCTTAAGGTTAGCCGACGGGCGTTTTATAACCATACTGCGCTCAAATACTGTTTCTACCCCTCTGGCGGGGCCATCTTGGATTACTGATGAGGAGTGGATGATACCAGAAGACATGTTTGCCCGGCTTTATGGCATGGGTTTTGGTTTCGGTAGAAGTTCTCCTGTAGGCAAGGGATGGCAGGAGAAAATAAGGAAAGAATTCTTTTCTTCTCCCGGGGTCGGTTCCTTGTCCAGCCCGGTCAAGGTACTGCCCAAGGAAAGAAAATTCTGGCTTGTAGTTAATACCGAGCTGATTGTCTACGGAGCTACGGAACCGGATGCTAAGGTTACTGTGCAGGGCAAGCCGATATCTTTGAGGCCTGACGGGACCTTTAGCCTGCGCTTTGCCTTACCCGATGGTAAGCAGGTAATTCCTGTTAATGCTGTATCCAGCGATAATTTAGAAGAACGCACAATAACCCCGATTGTAAACAAGGAAACGAAGTAATCCGTAACTAGTAAACTAGTAACTCGTAACCAGTAATTTAAAAAAACAATAAGAAAAAATATATTAATTTTTAGAATTACGAGTTACTAGTTACGAATTTACGAGTTACGAAATAAATATGAATAAAGGTTATCTTTCCATAGTCTTACATAGCCACCTTCCGTTTGTTCGCCATCCGGAACACGAAGACTTTCTTGAAGAAGACTGGTTGTATGAAGCAATAACCGAAACTTATGTTCCGTTAATTCTTGCTTTTGAACGCCTGACCAGGGATAAGGTTAATTTCAGGATTACTATGTCGCTTAGTCCGACGCTTATCTCTATGCTGCAGGATAGCCTTTTGCAAGAGAGATTCCTGAAGCACATCAACAGGCTTATAGAATTATCTCATAAAGAAGTAGAGAGAACGCGTTGGCAGCCGGATTTTCAGAACCTCGCCAATATGTATTTGGGGCATTTCTATGAAGTCAGGAATGTTTTTGAGCGCTATGGGCGTGATTTAACTAGGGCGTTTAGGAGTTTTCAGGACGCAGGTAACTTAGAAATTATAACTTGTGGGGCAACACATGGTTATTTTCCTCTTATGGATATAGCCAAGCCTTCGATAAGAGCGCAGGTTAAAGTTGCTGTAGCTCATTATGAAAAGACATTCGGGAGGAAGCCTAACGGGATATGGTTACCTGAATGCGGTTTTAATCCCGGTGATGATACAATACTGAAAGAGGCGGGCATAAGGTTTTTCTTCAGTGATTCGCACGGCGTTTTACATGCAAGCCCGCGCCCTAAATACGGAGTGTTTGCTCCTGTGTATTGTAAGTCAGGAGTGGCTTGTTTTGGCAGGGACCTGGAGTCTTCCAAACAGGTGTGGTCTTCAGTAGAAGGGTATCCGGGGGATTATTATTACAGAGAATTCTACCGTGACATAGGTTTTGATCTCGATTACGATTATATAAAACCTTATATACATCCTGACGGTATAAGAATTAATACTGGGATAAAATATTATCGCATCACCGGAAGCGACCATAAGCAGCCGTACGAGCCGCATACCGCGCGCCAGAAGGCAGCAGATCATGCCGGTAATTTCATGTTTAACCGTCAGAGGCAGGTAGAGTATTTGTCTGATTTTATGCAAAAGAAGCCTCTAATTATTTCTCCTTATGATGCTGAATTATACGGCCACTGGTGGTATGAGGGTGTGATGTGGCTTGAGTTTTTAATACGTAAGATTGTTTTCGATCAGGACGAGATACGGCTTATTACTCCTTCGGAGTATTTGGCAGAAAACCCACGCAATCAGGTTGTAACGCCGTCAATGTCGAGCTGGGGCTGGAAAGGCTATAGTGAGATGTGGCTTCAGGGGACAAATGACTGGATATACAGGCATTTACACGCGGCATCAGAGAGGATGACGCAGTTAGTCAGGAATTTTCCCGATACCAACGGCCTAGCAAGAAGGGCATTGAATCAGGCACTAAGAGAGCTTCTTCTTGCACAAAGTTCGGATTGGGCATTTATTATGGGGACAGGGACTCATACCAGTTATGCTGTGCGCCGCACTAAAGATCATCTCCTGCGTTTTAACCGCCTATATGAAGAAATAAGCTCTAATTCTATAGATGAGAGCTGGCTTAGTGATATCGAGTATAAAGATAACATATTCCCCGAGATAGATTATAGGGTGCATCAGTGAATTAGCAACTCGTAAGCTCGTAACTAGTAACTCGTAATTAAAACAAAAATTTTTTGATTTGAAATTACTAGTTACCTGTCTCACCGGTGAGGCAGGCGAGTTACTAGCGTACTAGTTACGGACAATGCATAATAACAATATACCCCAACACGTTGCAATAATTATGGACGGTAACGGCCGCTGGGCAAAGCAGTATAATCTGCCCCGGACCGCCGGGCATAGGGAGGGCGTTAAGCGCGCCAGGGAAATCATCGCCGCGGCAATAAAAGCCAAGGTCAGGGTATTAACGTTATTTGCTTTTTCGACTGAGAATTGGTCAAGGCCAAAACAAGAAATAAGCGTCCTTATGCGCTATCTTAAAGGCTTCTTGGATCGTCAGGGTAGGGAATTGCTTAAGAATAACGTCAGGCTTAGAGTTGTCGGCAGGGATGATCCGTTGCCTGAGAGTATAAGATTAAAAATAAGGCAGCTTGAAGATAAAAGCAGCAGTAATGATGGGCTGGAGTTGGTCTTGGCTCTAAATTACGGCGGAAGGCAGGAGATTATCGATGCCGTAAAAGCAGCTTATTCTTTAATTTCATCCGCAGGCATGTCTGTCAATGAGCTTAATGAAGATAGGTTTGCAAATTTTCTTTATACCGCGGGGTTGCCTGATCCGGATTTGCTTATACGCACCAGCGGAGAGTTACGTTTGAGCAATTTTCTTATTTGGCAGTTGGCTTACACCGAATTGTATTTTGTAAAGAAATACTGGCCAGATTTTAAAGAAAAAGATTTTCTTCTGGCATTGAAAGAATATAAAAAAAGGCAGCGTAGATTCGGTAATATCAGTTAATTCTTAATGCTATGTTAACCAAAAGAATTATAACTTCGGTTTTTCTGTTGGCGATGCTGGGCATATTTATGTCCGTGGATTGGCTTTGCGGTTTGATGATTACCGCTTTCATCGCCATCGGGTTATACGAATTCTTTTCCATGTTGGGTAAGAAAGGAATCAGGGTTTACAAATTATTCGGGCTGGTCTTAGGCATTATAATACCTTTATCCATAGCGTTGCGTTTTGAGTTGACTAAAAACTGGGAGTTTCTTTTGCTTGTTGTGGCGTTGTTATTTCTTATTACTATGCAGTTAAGGCGCAGCGATAATTCTGGGGTGGTAGTTGAGATATCCACTACTATATTCGGCATAGTTTACGTTTCATGGCTTTTAAGTTTTCTTATCCGCGTGCGCTATCTACCCGGCGGACTGGGATTGTTGTTGGGTGTGTTAATTATCACCAAATTAGGGGACATAGGAGCGTATCTTATTGGATCGCGTTTCGGCAAGACCCGCCTTATCCCTAAAGTCAGTCCTAATAAATCCTGGGAAGGTTCTATCGCCGGGCTCATCTTTAGTGTTCTGGGGGCTTTTGCCAGCAGGCCGCTTCTGGGATTAAGTTATCATCAGCTTCTATGGCTTGGCTTAGGCTTAGGGATGCTTGCTCAATTAGGTGATTTATCGGAGTCACTGATTAAACGCGATTGTAACGTTAAAGACGCAGGTAATATCTTACCTGGGATGGGCGGAGTATTGGATTTTATAGATAGTCTTCTTTTTACCGGCCCGGCATTTTATTTTTACATGATGATAGTCTTAAACAGGCTTGTATTATGAAAAAAATAGCGGTGCTTGGCTCAACCGGATCAATCGGCCGGAGCGCCTTGGCGGTAATCAGTAAATTTCCGGATAAACTAAAAGTAATTGCCTTAAGCGCAAATAACAATATAGATGTTCTTTGTGAGCAGATAAAGATATTCAAACCGCGTTTTGTATGTATCCATGATGGTTGCTTTATCACGGATTTACAATCCCGGTTCGCTCATTTGAAAATCAGATTTTTCTCCGGTAATCAGGGTCTCTGCCAGATGGTTTCTGACATGTCTATTGATCAGGTAATGATGTCTGTAAGCGGATCGGCAGCATTACCGCCTTTATTGCAGGCGATAGATTCAGGTAAGGATATTGCGCTTGCAAATAAAGAAGCATTGGTTATGGCAGGAGACTTGATTATGCGTAAGGCTCATAAAAAAGGCGTGCGTATAATTCCCGTTGATAGCGAACAGTCGGCGATATGGCAGTGCTTAGAGGGGCAGGATAGGACAAAATTAAAGCGCATATTTCTGACTGCCTCCGGCGGTCCGTTTCTTTCTCTTGGGAAGGAAGCCTTCAGTAAGATAACGGTTGATGATGCCTTGAGGCATCCGCGTTGGAAAATGGGTAGGAAAATTACTATTGATTCCGCAACTCTGATGAATAAGGGCTTGGAACTGATTGAGGCACTGCATTTATTTTCCGTTAGCCATAAGGATATTGAAGTTTTGGTGCATCCGGAAGCCATAATCCACTCTATGGTAGAATTTATAGACGGTGTAATTTTAGCACAGATGTCTGTTGCTGATATGCGCATACCGATACAGTATTCTTTGACATACCCGAAGAGGTTATCTAACGGTTATGATCAGGTGGATTTTCTAAAGTTAAAGAGCCTGAATTTCAGAAAACCGGATTTTAGTAGGTTTCCTTGTCTAGGACTTGCTTATGAGGCAGCTTCGCGAGGCGGGACTATGCCTTGCGTGCTTAATGCCGCTAACGAAGTAAGCGTAGACGCCTTTTTGGGCGGGGAGGTTTGTTTTACGGATATACCAAAGGTTATAGAAAAGGTTATGCGCAGGCATAAAGTTTCTCCGAGGAGTTCTCTTTCTGATGTTTTAGGCGCCGACAGCTGGGCCCGTCGGGAAGCGGTCAATATTATAGGAAGGTTAAAATTCAGATGATTAATTTGCTTATATTTCTTTTTGTCTTAGGCGTATTAGTTATTGTGCATGAGTTGGGGCATTTTCTGGCTGCCCGCCGCGAGGGTGTAAGGGTAGAGAGGTTTTCCGTAGGATTCGGGCCTGTTATCTGGTCTAAAAAGAAAAAAGATACGGAATATGTTTTTTCTGCCATACCATTGGGCGGATATGTAAAGTTAGCGGGAGATAATCTTGAGGAATACAAAGGATTAAACGATGAGTATTTCTTCAAGAAGCCGGGGCAGAGGGCTTTGATAGTTTTCTGCGGGCCTTTCCTGAATTATGTTCTTGGTTTCTTGTGTTTCTGGGCGGTATTTTTTACGGGCTATCCTTCATTGACTGCTAGGGTAGGCGGACTGATTGACGGTTTTGGGGCGCAGGCTGCCGGATTGAAAGTCAATGATACGATAACCGCTGTTGACGGTAAGAAAATAGGCGACTGGGAAGAGCTTCAGAAGTTAATCCATGCCAAAGAGCCGATGAGCGTGGTCAAGCTCTCTGTTTTAAGAGACGGCAAAGAACAGCTTATTGATGTTGAGATAAAGCCTCAGCAGGTAAACGATGTTTTCGGCCAGAAGCAGAAAGTGGGCCTTCTGGGCGTGACTCCATCATACGACCAGCTTGTTAAAGTAAGGCATGGTTTTATCGAATCCTTTATGCTAAGCTCACAGAAAACATACGACATTACTTTATTAACCCTCAAGGGTCTCTGGAGGATGGTTACCGGCAAGATGTCTATGCGCGAATCAGTTACCGGTCCTTTAGGTATTTTTATTATAACCTCGAAAGTTGCAAGCCAGGGATTTAACGCGCTCCTTAATTTCATAGGGCTTCTTAGTATAAGTTTAGGCATATTTAACCTTCTGCCTCTGCCGATATTAGATGGTGGGCATATTATGCTGCTGGCAATCGAGAAAATAAGAGGCCGCATTATCAGTATAAAGACCGAACGCATAATTACGCGTATAGGATTTGTGATAATAGTAACGTTGATATTATTTGTTACTTATAATGATTTGGTAAAGTTCGGCAGTAAGATTATACCGTGGCTCAAATAAAAAGAAGGCCCTCAAGGGTAGTAAAAATAGGCAGCGTATCAATCGGAGGCAATAATCCGGTCGCTATACAGTCAATGACCAAATGCAAGACCTCTGATTACGAATCTGTATTAAAACAGATTGCTTCGTTAGCTAGCTGCGGTTGCGATATAGTGCGCCTGGCAGTAAAAGATATGTCGGATGCTAAGGCTATACGCAGGATTAAACAATACAGCAGCCTGCCATTGGTGGCTGATATACATTTTAATTGGAAGTTTGCCTTAGAGGCTATTGATAACGGCGCGGATAAAATAAGGTTAAACCCGGGCAATATATATAAGAGAGAGCAGATAAGAGAGGTTGTGGCTTCTGCTAAGGCGCATAAGGTGCCCATTAGGATCGGGCTTAACTCTGGTTCGGTAAGAATCAGTCGCACGAATGTAAAAAGCGGGCAGAGCGCGGTTAGCTCCAGTATGGTTAAAGGCGCACTTGATTATATAAAGATACTGGAAGGCTTTAAATTTCATGATATCGTTCTTTCTTTGAAAGGTTCGGATATATTTGATACTATCGGTTCCTATCGCAGGATTTCAAAACTCTGTGATTATCCCTTGCATTTAGGCACAACCGCCACAGGCGGTCCTGGGCAGGGGATTGTTAAGTCCAGCATTGCTATAGGGAGCTTGCTTTTAGACGGCATAGGTGATACTATAAGGGTATCTTTGACTGATTGCCCCGAGGAAGAAGTCAAGGCGGCCCGTAATATATTGCAATCGTTGTATTTGAGGGATTTCGGGCCTGAAATTATCAGCTGTCCTACCTGTGGAAGGTGTGAAGTTGACTTGGTCAGCTTAGTCAGAGATTTTGAACAAGCTCTCTCAAAAGAAAACTTTGTTTCTTATAAGAAGCCGGTCAAGGTCGCTCTTATGGGCTGTGTAGTAAACGGCCCGGGCGAGGCAAAGGAATCTGATATAGGGATAGCTTTTGGCAGGAAAGACGGTATTATTTTTAAGAAGGGCCGTGCGGGTGGTAAAGTAAAACTCAATGAAGCAAAGTCCAGGCTTTTAAAAGAATTGCGTTCTCTAATCAAGGGCTGATTGCTAAACAAAAAAGGGGAGATTAAATGTCTACTACATTAAAAGATAAAGTAAGGCGCCTCTTGCTTTCTGATCACAGCAATTTATTTTCCGGGCAGAAGATGAATGCTCATGATCTTGAGAATTCCGTCAGGCAGATATTGGACAAGCTTGCCATGAATGAGCACCTGAATATAACCGAAATGGAAAGAAAAAAGCTGATTAATGAACTGATAGATGAATTTATAGGCTTAGGGCCCCTGGAGAACATATTAAGGGATCCGAGTATCACCGAAATTATGATTAACGGGCCAAAAGTAATTTATGTGGAGCGCGCAGGCAAGACTGAACTTATAAACACTACCTTCGATAATGAACAACAGCTTATGTATGTAATTAATAAGATACTTTCGCCTACCCGCCGGCATGTTGATGAGACGACGCCTTATACGGATGTTTCCCTTGAGGATGGCTCTCGTGTTAACATTATTATTCCTCCGCTTGCATTAGACGGACCGACCATAACCATAAGGAAATTCCTTAAAGAGATTAAGAGCGTAGATGATTTGGTTAACTTAGGCACGCTTGATAAAAGGATGGCTGATTTTCTGGTTGCTTGTGTTAAGGCCAAGATGAACATTATCTTCGCCGGCGCCACCGGTTCCGGTAAAACCACTACGGTTAACGTGCTATCTTCTTATATACCTTCCGAGGAGCGTATTATAACTATTGAAGATACGGCAGAGTTGCACTTGAGCCAGGCTCATGTAGTCAGGCTTGAAACAAAACAGCCAAACATAGAAGGTAAAGGAGAGATTACCATAAGGGATTTATTCAAGAATTCCCTGCGCATGAGGCCGGGCAGAATTATCTTAGGTGAAATCAGGGGCTCGGAGGCATTGGATATGTTACAGGCGATGTGTTCAGGGCATACCGGGGCGTTCGCAGTATTACACGCGGAATCACCGCAGGATGTAGTTTATCGGCTTGAGACCATGGTTTTGACTGCGGGTATCCCGATAACTCTGGAGGCAATACATCGCCAGATCGCCAGCGCCATACATCTTGTTGTGCAGCAGTCTCAGCTTACCGACGGCACGCGCAAGATAACGCATATTACGCAGGTAAACGGTTTGAGCGATAAACAGACAGCATTAGAAGATATCTTCAGATACGATATCGATGATGTCAGCCCTGAAGGGAAGATTTCCGGCAGATGGGTAGCCACGGGGGCAAATTTAGCAAATATATTCGTGCAGAAATTTAAGAAATCCGGGATAAAACTTCCGCCGGATATTTTTAAGCAATAGGATAATATGTATTGGACAAAGGCCTTTATACCTACTTTAAAACAAGACCCTCAGGAAGCAGAATCTGTTTCCCATAAGCTTATGTTGCGCGCGGCACTAGTACGCATGCTTATGGCAGGGGTTTATTCTTATCTGCCATTAGGTTTTAAGGTGCTAAACAATATAGAAAATATTATCCGCCAGGAGATGAATGCCAAAGGCGCATCCGAGCTTCTTCTGCCTTCCTGGCAGCCGCTTGATCTGTGGGTGAGGTCAGGACGCGATAAGGATATCGGCGAAGTAATGATAAGGTTTCAGGACCGCAAGAAAAGGAATGTCTGCTTAGGCCCTACACATGAAGAAGTTATTACCGATTTGGCGGCAAGTTATTTGTCTTCATATAAACAGCTGCCGTTTATACTTTATCAGATACAGACTAAATTCCGTGATGAAATACGCCCGAGGTTTGGTGTAGTAAGGGCATGCGAATTTATTATGAAAGACGCCTATAGTTTTGATGCCGATGAGGAAGGGCTTAAAGGAAACTATGATAAGATGCTTGATGCGTATTTAAGAATATTTAAGAGATGCGGGTTGAATGTTCTGGTGGTTGAAGCTGATGCCGGGGTAATGGGCGGTAAAGTCTCTCATGAGTTCATGGTTGAATCGCAAAGCGGCGAAGATAAGGTATTAAAGTGTGCCTCCTGTGGTGTTGTCAGGCCGGGCAACATGGAAAATATCAGTTGTCCTAAATGTCATAAGAACCTCCAGCAGGTTAATACCGTTGAAGTCGGGCACATCTTTCAGCTCGGGACCAAATATAGCGCGTCACTGGGGGCAAATTTTCTGGATGCCCAGGGCAAGCAAAAACCGGTTATCATGGGTTGTTACGGGATAGGGGTCTCAAGATTAATCGCTGCGATTATCGAGCAGAATAATGATAAGGATGGCATTATTTGGCCGGCTGAAGTGGCTCCTTATGATGTTATGGTCTTGCCTCTGGATGTCAAGGATGTCAATATTATGGGTAAGGCAGAGAGTCTTTATAAGAAGTTTTCATCTTCGGGTATATCGGTTTTGCTTGATGACAGGGATGAAAGGGCAGGTGTAAAATTCAAAGATGCGGATTTGCTCGGTATTCCTATTCATGTAATTGTAGGGCAGGAATTTTCTAAGAATGGGAAGCTTGAATTAAAATTCAGGAGCACCCAGCAGCGTACGGTAGGCACAGAAGAAGAATTAATGTCAAAAATAAAGGAATATAAAATTGGATAAAGAACTTTTAAGAGAGCAGCTTTTCGGCATCATCAATACTTATTTAGAAAACCAGGGGTTAGTCTTGGTCGATCTTGTCGTAAGATATGAAGGTAATAATCTCGCCCTCAAGATATTCGCAGATAGGCCGCAGGGCGGTATTACTTTAGATGAGTGTACCATGATAAATAAATATGTAGGCAGCATTCTTGATGAGAAGGAGCTAATCGGCGAGAAATATATACTTGAGGTTTCATCTCCCGGATTAGACAGGCCGCTTAGGACAAAGAACGACTTCTTGCGTTGCCTTGGCAAGAAAGCAGTCTTTTTCTTGAAAGAACCTGTTTGCGGTAAGCTGGAATTAAGAGGTATAATTACCGAAGTAAGTGACGAGCTGGTAAAGATAGATATAGGTGAAGGTATCCTGGAGATACCGATTATTAACATAGGAAAATCAAAACAAGATTTAAATTGAGGAGTCTATTATGAGTCAAGAACTATTGGCAATATTGGAACAATTAGAGAGAGAAAAAGGGATTAAGAAAGAGGTCCTTATTGAGGCAGTCGAAAGCGCTCTGCTGGCTGCGGCAAAAAAGGTTATCGACTTAAAGCCAGATGAGGATTTGCGTATTGAGCTTGACAGGTCAAACGGAAAAATTAAGGCTTATAAGAATAATCAAGAGATAAACTCTATAGATTTCGGCCGCATTGCCGCTTCTACCGCCAGGCAGGTGATTATTCAGAAGATCCGCGAAGCCGAAAAGGACGTGGTTTTTAATGAGTTTCAGGGCCGGGTAGGGGAGATTGTTTCAGGCTCCGTATACAGGTTTGAGAAGGGCAATATCGTGGTTGATCTTTTGGGCAAAGCAGAAGGCCTGCTTTTAAAGAAAGAGCAGTCGCCGAAGGAGGAATTTAAGCAGAACCAGCGTATACGCGCTTATATTGCCGAAGTCAAGAAAGAGCCTAAGGGGCCGGCTATAATTTTATCCAGGTCACACCCTAATTTTATTAAGAAGCTCTTTGAGTTGGAGGTGCCTGAAATTTATGAGGGTATAGTTGAGATAAAATCCATAGCCCGCGAACCTGGAGAACGTACCAAGATTGCGGTTTGGTCGAAGAATGAAAAGGTTGATTCCGTGGGTGCATGTGTCGGTATGCGCGGCAGCCGCGTCAGAAATATCGTTAATGAACTGCAGGGCGAGAAAATCGATATAATACGGTTTAACGATGATACAAAAGAATATATAAAAGCGGCACTTTCCCCGGCTGAAGTCTCCGAGATTAAGCTTGATAAGGAGCATCTCAAGGCGCAGGTTATTGTTGACGATGACCAGTTATCTCTGGCAATCGGTAAACACGGGCAGAATGTGCGGTTGGCCTCGCGTTTAATCGGCTGGGAACTTGACATCCGTTCGAAAACCGCTATTGCAGAGGCAGTGTTAGGCGGCAAGGGGAAAGATTCCGATAAACAGGAGACAAAGAAAGAGCCGGCAGTAGAAACAAAAGTCTTAGCCGGCATAGAAGAACTTTCCGGCGTAGGAGAAAAGACTCAGGCTGCGCTTAAAGAAGCAGGTTTCTCTAGCGTCGAAGACATAGCAAATGCCAACCCCGAAGACTTAACAAAAGTAAAGGGAGTAGGGGAAAAGAAAGCACAGTCTCTGATAAAGGAGGCAAAAAAGCTTTTTAGCAAGGCAAGCAAAGCTTAAAGGAAAATATGATAAAAAAAGCCAAGAAAGAAAAAGCATCTCCTAAGAAATTAACTGTGGCGAAAGAAAAGAAAACTTCTTCTGTGCGTAAGGTGCAGAAAGAAAAACCGCCTAAGCCTCCGGTTAAGGCCGCCAAGGCCGCAAAGAAGACGGTTAAAGAAGCTGTTTCTGTTGCAGTAAAAGCCAAAGTCAGCAAAAAGAAGGAGAAAGTTCCTTTAGCTGCTGCTCCTGAAGTTCAGAAAGTTCATGAACAGCCGCCGATTATCCAACAGGAAAAACCTAAAGTTGTTCCCGCAGTTCATGAAGAGCTAAAAAAGCCGCACGCGCATCCTGCGCCAAGCCATGTTGCCAAAGAAGAACTTCATAAGAAGCCGGAAGTAAAGAAACATGAGGCCGTTGTTGAACCGCCTAAAGAAGAAAAGCCGGTAGTCTCTGTTCCTGAGATACAGCTGAAAGAAGTAGAGATTAATTTTCCCGTTACTGTTAAAGACCTGGCAATAAAGATTCAGGAAAAGCCCTCTGTTTTGATAAAATCCCTGCTTGATATGAAGATTCTTGCCGGGATAAACCAGTCTCTGGATGAGAAAACGGCTACGGATATAGCAAAGAAGTTTGGTTTTCAGATAAAGAAGGCTCCTGGTCAGGAAGAAATAATCTTAAGTGCCCATCAGGAAGAGGAGGATCCGAAACTGTTAAAACCGAGACCTCCCATAGTTACTTTTATGGGGCATGTTGACCATGGCAAGACTTCTTTATTGGATGCGATACGTAAAACCAAGGTCGCCGAATCAGAGCATGGCGGGATTACCCAGCATATAGGTGCTTATCGTGTTATGCTGCCGGAAGGAGAGATTGCTTTCTTAGATACACCCGGCCATGAAGCTTTTACTGCTATGCGCGCCCGCGGGGCAAAGGCAACCGATATCGTAGTCTTAGTTGTTGCTGCCGATGAAGGTATTATGCCTCAGACGCAAGAAGCAATTGACCATGCCAAGGCAGCAGGAGTTTCAATTATAGTTGCGTTAAATAAAGTGGATAAGCCGGGAGCAGATGTTGATAAAGTAAAAAAGCAGCTTTCAGGCGCGGGTTTATCTCCTGAAGACTGGGGTGGAAAGACTATAACCGTACCGGTATCTGCTAAAACAGGCCAGGGTATAGATACTTTATTGGAAATGATATTGCTTGAAGCGCAGATGCTGGAGTTGAAGGCAAATCCACAGAGATTAGCAAAGGGCGTTGTTATTGAAGCCAAAATGACTAAAGGCAAGGGGCCGGTTTCTACTCTGCTTGTCCAGAATGGTACTTTGCATTTAAATGAGAATATAATAGTCGGCAAATTATTCGGCAAGACAAGGGCGATGTTCGATGATCATGGCAGGGCAGTTACCAAGGCCGGTCCGTCATTTCCGGTTGAGATATTAGGTATATCAGGAGTCCCGCAGGCAGGAGAACAGTTCTTCGTTGTGTCTGATGAAAAGCAGGCCAAAGAGTTAGCGCTCTTGCGCCAGGAGAAAGAAAAGCAGGAACAGCTTAGGGAAGTAAAAAGAATCAGCCTTGAAGACCTGCACGCCCAGATTCAGGAAGGCAAAATCAAGGATTTAAAGCTTATTATTAAAGCCGATGTACAGGGTTCAATTGAAGCAATCAGAGATACCTTAAATAAGCTCAATGTTTCCGAGATCAAGCTTGATATTATCCATGAGGGTGTCGGCAATATCAATACCTCTGATATTATACTAGCTATTGCTTCTAACGCGCTGGTGGTAGGTTTTAATGTGGTTGCAGATGATTTGTCTAAAGAGCTTATTTCTAAAGAGGGTATTGAGGTTAGGACATACAATATAATTTATGAATTAGCTAATGACATCAAGGCAGCGGTTGAAGGTATGCTTGAACCGAAGCTCAAGAAAGTATTTTTAGGCAAGGTTGATGTAAGGAAGGTCTTCAGGCTTTCCCGTTCGGGGCTAGTTGCCGGTTGTTTTGTTACTAAGGGAAAGATAAACAGGCAGGCAGTAATAAACCTTGTGCGTAACGGAGAGCTTGTCGCGGAATTAAAGATAGCATCCCTGAAGCGTTTTAAAGATGATGTCCGTGAGGTAGCAGAAGGATATGAGTGCGGCATTACCTTATCGAATTTTGAAGATGTAAAAGAAGGCGATGTGATTGAGGCCTATATTATAGAAAAGATAGCAAGAAAGTTGGAGTAAAACACTAAACATTAAATTCTAAGCCCTAGCAAACTATAAACTCAAGATGCTGTTTTGTATTTTGGATTTATAATTTTGGATTTGTTTAGAATTTAGGGTTTAGGATTTAGAGTTTAAAAGCCTATGAATAAGAAGCGTATCTTAAGCGGAATGCGCCCGACGGGAAAATTACATCTTGGGCATTTGGTCGGGGCGTTGAACAACTGGGTAGAGCTACAGAAGGAATATGAATGTTACTTCATGGTTGCCGACTGGCATGCGCTTATGTCGGAGTATGAAAATCCTTCCGTAATGAGAGATAATATTATAGATAATGTTATTGATTGGTTCGCCTGTGGCATATCGCCTAAAGAATCAACGGTTTTTATCCAGTCCCATGTTAAGGAACACCTTGATTTATACATGATTCTCTCGGTAATGACTCCTTTAGGCTGGCTTGAGAGATGCCCTACTTATAAAGAGCAGCTTCGCGAAGTGACCAACCGCGATTTAAGTACTTACGGATTCCTAGGCTATCCGGTTTTACAGGCAGCAGACATTCTTTTATACAAAGCAAACGCTGTCCCTGTAGGGGAAGACCAGCTTCCGCATCTTGAGCTAACCAGAGAAATCGCGCGGCGCTTCAACAGCCTTTATAAAAAGAATATTTTTCCTGAGCCGGAGGCAATACTGACTAATAACCCGCGCCTCTTAGGCTTAGACGGCCGCAAGATGAGCAAGAGCTACAATAATTTTATTGCTTTGTCCGAGGAGCCTGATCAGATAGAAAAAAAAGTGCGCGGGATGTTTACCGACCCGGCAAGAGTCAAGGTCAGTGATGCCGGGCACCCTGATAAATGCAATGTGCACAGTTATTATAAAGTCTTTGCTCCTGATAAGGAAAAAGAAGTCAGCCATGCCTGCCGTCAGGCAAAGATAGGCTGCACAGAATGTAAAAAGAATCTTGCCAAGATATTAATTGATTTCTTGTCGCCTATACAACAGAAGCGCAGGGAATTGGCTAAAGATAAGGATAAGATACTGGAGATCTTAGAGCGCGGCAGGAAGAAGGCAACTGACTTTGCTTCCTCAACCATGCAGGATGCAAAAGGCGTTTTAAAACTTCTATAATATGTCTTATAAAATAAAACTGCAGTTATTCGAAGGCCCGCTTGATTTATTGCTTTATCTGGTTAAAAAAGACCACCTTAATATTTACGATATCCCAATCAAAGAAGTAACCGAGCAATACATGAAGTATATGGAGCTGATGCAGCTTTTGGATTTAAACATCGCCGGAGAGTTTTTGGTGATGGCAGCAACCCTTATGCAGATTAAATCAAAGATGCTTCTGCCGGCTGATGAGCAGGTGCAGGAGGAAGAAGAGGATCCGCGTGATGAGCTGGTCAAGCGCCTGTTGGAATATGAGAAGTTTAAGCAGGTCGCCGAAGAGCTGCGCCAGCGAGAGATTCAACAGAAGGATGTATTTAAAAGGCCAAAACCCATAGCCAAGGAAGAGATCCCGGGTGAGCCGGAAGTATATTTTGAGGCCAGCCTTTTTGATTTGATTACTGCTTTCTCCCAGGCGCTAGAAGACGTGCCTAAGGAATTATTCTACGAGGTAATAAAAGATGAGTTCAGCGTAGAGGATAAGGTGCATAAAATCCTGCATCTTATGCTTGTCGAGTCTTCAGTGCCTATTTCCAGGCTTTTCTCGGAGGCAAAGAGTAAGATAGAAATTATCGTTACCTTTCTGGCTGTCTTGGAGCTTATACGCATGAAAGAGATAGTCGCGGGGCAAAAGGGGATGTTTGGCGAAATCGAGATATCAAGAAACAAGAACAATATAATACCTTATGACAGACCAGGACAGGCAAGCGTTAATTAAGAGCAGTAAAATAGTAAATAATGTTGCCGAGACTGAAGAGGACGCGGTTTTAAATATATCGCTGCGCCCGAAGAAGCTCGGCGAATTTATCGGGCAGAAAGAAACAGTCGATAACTTAAAAATTTGCCTTACTGCCGCCAAACAAAGAAAAGAGCCTCTGGAGCATCTGCTTCTTTCCGGGCCTCCCGGTTTAGGCAAGACCTCTCTTGCCCATATCGTAGCGCATGAGATGCAGGTTAAGATTACCGCTACTTCCGGACCGGCAATTGCGCGCGCAGGCGATTTAATCGGCATATTAACTAATCTTGAAAAAGGCGACATTCTTTTTATCGACGAGATTCACCGTCTCTCAAAGACGGTTGAGGAATTTCTTTATCCGGCGATGGAGGGTTTTCAGATTGATTTTGTCATTGATAAGGGCCAGTACGCGCGCACCATTAAATTTAACCTAAAGCCCTTTACGCTCATCGGGGCAACTACCCGTTCCGGCCTTCTGGCAGCTCCTTTGCGCAGCAGGTTCGGCATATTCTATAACCTTGATTTTTATAAAGCCGAAGACCTCTCTACAATCATCAGGCATTCGGCAAAGACTCTCGGGGCTGAAATCGATAAAGAGGCCTCCGAAGAGATAGCGCGGCGCTCAAGAGGCACACCTCGTATTGCTAACAGGCTCCTGCGCCGTGTGCGCGATTATGCGCAGGTGGGCAAAGCCGATAAGATAACTTTTGATATTGCCGTAAAGTCGCTTGATGAGCTCGGTATTGATAAAGCAGGTCTGGATGAGCTTGACCGCAAAGTCTTAAGAGTCGTCTTGGATACCTATAACGGCGGCCCCGTCGGAGTAGAATCGCTTGCCGCCAGCCTTAATGAGGAAATAGATACGATAGTCGATACAGTCGAGCCGTATCTTTTAAAAGCAGGATTCCTGAAACGCACCTCGCGCGGGAGAGCCGCCACAAAACTTACATTCGAACACTTCGGGCTAAAATATTCCAAAGAACAGCAAGAGCAGTTGTTTTAATATAGATATAAATTATTTTGGTTAGATTTCCGCTGCTTCTTGCGTAAATTTTATTTTATCTAGTTGATAAGCGAGGGAGGGGATATGTTTGAATTTGGTTTATTCAGGAAAATTAGCATTTTGTTTTTTATCGGCGCGTTATTCTTGATGATAGTGACAACGTCGGTTTATTCTAAGCAGCCAGCCGCAGCCGATCCTATCCCGCTTAAAGACGCAGTGATTCTTATTATCCGGCATGCGGAGAAACCGGCCGAAGGTTTTGAATTGTCTCCTGCAGGGAAGATGCGGGCTAAGGCCTATGTGGGGTATTTTAAGAAATTTACGGTTGATGGTAAACCTCTAAAACTTGATTATTTATTTTCTACAGCGGATTCTTCAAAAAGCCATCGCCCGCGCCTGACCATAGAGCCACTTAGCAAGGCACTCGGTATTAAAATTGACAGCCGTTTCAGCGATGATGAATACGCAAAATTAGCTGCGGATATTCAAAACCAACCACATGGCCGCAATATTTTGATATGCTGGCATCACGGCAAGATCCCGGATCTTCTATCTGCGCTTGGTGTAAATCCGAAACGGCTCTTACCCGCAGGTAAATGGCCCAATGATGTTTTTGGCTGGCTTATTCAGCTGCGTTATGATAAAAACGGCAAATTATTTGATGCCAGCTGCATTAATGAAGACCTGATGTCTGGGGATGCAGAGAAACACGTGTTAAATAAGAAATAGTTACTGGTTTTAATCAGAAAAAATAGGTCCGTACACAATTTTAAGATTAGGAGATGAGAGAATAAATGGATATTTTTATAGGTAATTTATCGTTTGATTCAACTGAAGCCGATATCAAGACTATTTTTGAGAAGTTCGGGAGCGTTTCTTCTGTAGTAATCATGATGAGAGAAGGTAAGAAGGAGCGTAAATCAAGAGGGTTTGGTTTTGTCCAGATGCCTGATGATACACAGGCGCAAGCGGCGATTGCGGCCTTAAATACAACTGAATTTATGGGCCGTGCGCTTACTGTAGAAATAGCGCGTCCGAAAAAAGAGAAGCCGGTTAGCGTGGATGTGCCGGAAAAAAAACGCGCAGAAGTCCGCATCGAGAACCAAGAACGCCCTTGGCAAAAAAGAGAACAAGAAAAGCCTTGGGTAAGCAGGCCGGGTAAATATAAAGGCGGAAGGCGCACGCGTAGTTATGTGGGCCGGCATGGTTCAACTGATATGGATAAGCCTGTAAGTCCGTGGCAGAGAAATAAAGAGAACCCCATGCGCTGGCGAAAAGATAAAGATAAGTCTAAGCCTTGGCATAAGGGCGCAAGCGAATCGAAGCCCTGGCATAAGCCGGCAGGCGAATCTAAGCCTTGGCATAAGGGCGCAAGCGAATCGAAGCCCTGGCATAAGCCGGCAGGTGAGTCTAAACCTTGGGAAAAGGGTAAAAGAGGATATCGGCATGGGCCTAAGAGTGAAGAGAGTTTCAAACCTTGGGAAAAGCCGGCAGGGGAATCTAGGCCTTGGAGAAAAGCCGAAGGCGGTCATAAGCCCTGGAGGAAATCCGAAGACAGCTCTAAGCCTTGGAGAAAATCAGAGGGCCAGGCTAAGCCGTGGGAGAAAAGATCATCCGGTAGATCTAAGCCGTGGGGAAGCAAAAGTAAGCCGAAAACAGGTTTTAGTTATAGGAAAGATAAATAAAAATCGTTTCTGAATTAAAAGGAAACGCTCCTAAAAGTTAGGGGCCGATTTTGATTTTATGAAGTAACCGAAGTATCCCTCAAGCTCAACGGGTTAATTTATAAAGGAGAAGTTAAAATGAATAGCTGTATGAGATGCGGGATGAAATTACAACATAATTATTTGTTTCCGATATTTGTGACGACAAAGGAAAAACACGAAAGATGGATTGTTTGTTTAAAATGTAAAGAAATTTTAAGCAAAAAAGAAAGTGAAGCTGCGAAAGTCAACAAACCGCAGCCTTCTCAGGATAAGTCCCAAAGTAGTCCTCTTTCTGTGTAAAATCGAAGCTGCTTTTTCCACGAGGGAGTGGGAATAGAATCACCATCGAATTATTTCTGTTAGATTTTACCTCTTTTCTACGTCTATTATATGTAGAAAGGAGATAAATATGCCTAATGCAATTTCTGTAGAAGTAATCGCGACAAAGATTTTTGAAATAAGAGGCAAGAGAGTAATGCTGGATAGCGAATTGGCAAAGCTTTATGGCGTAGAAACAAAGTATTTAGGTCGTCAGGTAAAGAGAAATATCAGTCGGTTCCCGGAAGATTTTATGTTTCAACTAAGCAGGCAGGAATTTGATAATTTGAGGTGCCAAAATGTCACCTCAAATTGGGGAGGCAGAAGATATGTGCCGCTTGTATTTACTCAAGAAGGCGTAGCTATGTTATCTGGAGTGTTAAATAGTAAAAGCGCTATTCAGATAAATATTTTTATTATGCGCGCATTTGTAAAAATAAGAGAATTACTCGTGGCCAATAAAGACTTGGCAATTAAGGTTGATTCGCTTGAGCGTAAGTACGCTAATCATGATAAAAAGATTCAGCAAATATTTGAGGCAATAAGGCAATTGCTTTTGCCGCCAAAGAGAAAAGTAAGGGTGATTCAAGGGTTTAGGCCTGTTGGAAAATAGGAGTTATACTATGCCGAGAAGATGCAAAAAGTGCAAGGTGCCATTGGAAGGATTTTTATACCGACTGATTGCAGCAAGACTCTTTGGTGTGCGGCCGTCAACTAAGGACCCCGAGCTGTGCAATAAGTGCGAGGGGAAGGAAAAATAGAACCGTCCCCAATTTTACAAAAAACAGGGACCGATTTTGATTCTCGGAAAAAATATAACCTTCCACGAATTTTATTGATAAAATTGTGTTAGATTTTTACCACTTCCCGCGTCTATTAAAGATAGAAGAGCTACATTGACGCTTAAATAAGGAGGTGGTAAAATATGAAAAATAAAATAGACGAATTTAAACTTCTTACTTACATGCCTATTGTTACCCAAGAAAAAGTTACACGTAAACATAGTATATTCCAGCTAACTCAGGATATTATGCAAAAGCCTTATTTTGAGGATACAAAGCGTAATCTGGCTTTATTCAGAGCTGACTGTTTTGATATCTTGCCTAAGATCCCCGATAATTCTATAGATATGATTTTTGCTGACCCGCCGTATTTTCTTTCTAATGGCGGCATTACTTGTCATGCGGGGAAGATGGTTTCTGTAAATAAAGGTAAATGGGATGAATCAAAAGGTGTAGAAGAGAACTACATTTTTACTCAACGATGGCTTAGGGAATGTCAGCGAGTCCTAGCGCCTAACGGAACTATCTGGGTGTCTGGCACATCGCACATAATTTATACAGTAGGTTCTATTATGCAGGCCCAAGGATACAAAATATTAAATGATATTGCTTGGTTTAAGGTTAACCCGCCGCCAAACTTAAGCTGTCGTTATTTTACCCATTCTACTGAAACTATTATTTGGGCTGCCAAAAATAAAAACAGCCGGCATTTTTTTAATTATTCTTTAATGAAGAAAATGAATAATAATAAACAGATGCTTAGTTTTTGGTCTATTAAAGCGCCTTGTTCGGCAGAGAAAATTTATGGCAAGCACCCTACGCAAAAGCCGATAGAGCTGCTTGATAGAATTGTTTTGGCTTCTACAAGGTCAGGCGATATAGTGCTTGACCCTTTTAGCGGAAGCGGAACTACAGGAATTGCAGCGATAAGGGAGGGCAGGCAGTACATAGGTATCGAATTAGAAGAAGAGTATTTAAAGGTTTCTATAAAAAGAATAAAAGACGCATTGAAAGATAAGGAAAAACTAAGTGGCAATCATTAGCAGGGAAGAGGCAGTTATAAAATTAAAAGAATTAGTTGGTAAAGACCTTAGGCCTTTGGCATCTAAGTTTGGCGTAACGGTCTTTACTGATAAAATTAAACATACAGGGCGTAATAAAGGTTGGGCTGGGCAGGTTTTAGAAAGGCACATTGGCTTGGGGATAAATAATGTCCAGGCTCCTAATGGTGGACGATGGGAATTAAAAATGGTTTCACTTAAGAAGTTGAAGAATGGCTCTATTGTTCCCAAAGAGACGATGCAGATCACTATGATTAACCCTGGGCAGGTCAAAGATACGCCTTTCGAGAGCAGCCATTTGTTAGCAAAATTGAGGGAGACGATTATTTGCGCCAGGTTATATAATGATATAAATGAGACGAAATCTTTGCTTATCTCGGTAGGTAAATTTGACTTAGGGAATAAGGAGCTATATGAGCAGGTTAAAAAAGACTATGATTTAGTAAAAAATACGATAAAAGCACAGGGATTTAAATCTTTAACCGGCGCTATGGGCGTTTACGTCCAGCCACGTACTAAAGGCGCTGGACATGGAAGCGTTAGTCGCGCTTTTTATGCGCGTCCGATATTTATAAAAAAGATTTTAGGAATTTGATATTAACATAGCGGGGGCCCTTTATGGGTTAAAAATAGTAAATTATGAAGCAACTCTCTAAAAGATAGAGGGTTGCTTTTTTAATTGTTTTTACTAAATTTTTAGGCTGGGAAAATATAACCGTCACCAATTATTTGGTTTCTATGGACGATTCGTTACGAGGTTTTTTACTCTTGGCTTTACTTATAATTGTAGTAGGTGCGGTAGTATTCTATTTGATCGTAAGGATTAATACTAAAGATGGTTACGACCGTGGTCCTGATAGGTGGCAGTTTCCCGGGTTTAAATAAAACGCAGAACAGTTTAAAAAAGCTTTGATTAGTTTTTGTATGGGGGGCAGTAGTTTTAACGCAATCCGAAGAACAGTAGGTGGCTAAATAGAAAATGTATAGAGTGATTTTAGAGGATTTAAGCTAGGGGATGGAGGATGCATGGGGTTATTTTTTAGATACCATACAAAAGATGCAAATGGAGCGGATAATGACGGTATAATTGAAGCGTTTGATGAAAAAGATGCTGTAACCAAATTGCAGGAACAAGGGTTAGTTGTCGTCTCCGTTAATAAGATAGAATCTATGAGGGCAGGTACAAACTTTGAAACAATAAAGAAAGGCCAAAGGAGCAATCCTGATACCGGTAGTAGAATAGAAATAAATAAGAATATTATAATTTTCATATGTTTAGTTTTTGGTAGTTTTTGTTTCTTGGGTGGGTTTCTGTATTCTAATTTTTTGGTAAGAAGAAATCAGAGTATAGGAGAAGCAAAAAGATCTGATTACGAGAATAAATTCCTTGAAGTTAGCGGGGGAGTTATAACAAACACTTATCTTTCATTGGCAGTGATAGCTGGAACTTCTGAGATTTGGCGATGGTCCATAGATAAAAGGCTAGATTTTAATACAGAAATAAAAAAGTATCTAGAAAAAATTGAAGATTCCCTTGATGAGCTAGAAAAGAATAATAGCAAAATCGAAAGTGGGATGCAGGGGTTGAAAGGTTATCCTATGCAGTATCAGGAAGCATATACCGTATTGATGGATTTGTATAGTGTGTATAGTCAGATATACTCGTTGGCATTATCTCCTACGGGCTCTTTGATGTCTTTCAATAATAAAGTAAATGACTTATCTTCAGAGTTTACTAGGGCAGTTAGTAAATTGAAGATCTATATGCCCAAATTGAAAGAAAATAGTAAATAGCAAGATTTAGAAAAAAGCTTAGTTTTGATGTTAGAAAAAACAGAACCGCCCCCCAATTTTCTTTAAAATGAGAATAATCATTTTGATTGTTTCATTAACTGAGGTATTGTTTAATATATACGGACGAGGGATATGTTTCGCTGATATTAGAAATACACATTCCGTTGATAATGAATATTATGGTAAATATATCGGATCTGTAGAAGTCCAATGGCTAGAAGATGGGAGAAGAATGCGTTTGTTAAAGTCTTTTAGCTATATTGATTGTGAAGGAGTAGAGTGGTTGGCGCCTGTAGGATTCGTTGTAGATGGGGCTTCAATCCCGCAGTTCTTTTGGTCTTTAGTTGGTGGCCCGTATGAGGGTAAATATAGGGATGCATCGGTTATCCATGATGCCGCTTGTTCTGAAAGAAAACGCTCGTGGGAATCTGCACATTTAGCTTTTTATTATGCCATGTTAGCCTCAGGAGTGGATTTTAAAACAGCAAAACTCTTTTACGCAGCAGTGTATCATTATGGTCCGCGATGGAGCATTAAATATGAAGAGAATATTGCCTTATCTAATATAAAAACATTTGTAGACAAAGTACGATTAGAAGCTGCTATCGGTAGTCAACTTAATGTTATTAAAGAAGAGGTATCTAATTTTGGTATGGTAAAAACAATCGTAACTGTGGACCCGCCTAAATCTCAACTAAAGGAGAGCGATTTCGTTAAGTTGAAAAATGTTATTGAGAAAAGAGAGTCTTCGGTTAAGGGGCCGATGTCTCTTGAGGAGATTCGCAACTATAGTTTCGGAGAATAGATTGTTTACTTCTTTTTCGAAAGGTAGAAACGCTTTCAATCCTTTACAAAATTAACAAGATATTTATCAATAAATATAGGAAATGTTTAATAAGCCATTAAGCCAAATACAATATAGTGATATTGAGGCCTTTTGCAAGACTTTTAGTGAGGGCGTCAGCGTTGAATACAAAAGCCAGATCATAAAAGAATTACCAAAGGTGATTTCTGCTTTTGCTAATACGTTGGGTGGCATAATAGTAATTGGCGTTGAAACTGAGAAAGTAAGCAATAAAGTTACAAATATCCTTGGTGTTGATAGGGAAGAAGGAATTGAGGAGAAGATAATCAACAGTTCTTTACAAGGTATTTATCCAGGCATACTCCCAGAGGTTAAGATTTTAGATGTGCCTAGTAAAAAAGATAAAGTAATTGTAGTGATAAAAGTCCATGAAAGCTTAGAATCTCCACACACAATAGAGAATACTACTAAAGTCTATGTAAGGACAGGAAGCGTTAGCCAGCCTTATGAGTTATCGAGGATGGACAGGATAGAATATTTGTTAAATAGACGAAACAAGCAAGAAGGTTTTAGAGAGCAGCTTAAGCAAGATGCGCGTCAAAGAGCAGAACGCCTATTGATAAATAACCACGCTGCTATTAAGGAAGAGCAATCATTAGAGATTTGTGTATGCCCAAATTTCCCCTATCAACCATTGTTAACATTAGAGAGTTTGCATGGTCTGATTAATAACTCGGAAAGTCAGTTATTAATACCATTCCAAGCTAGCAGAACAATAAATGGAATGTGTGAATTTAGCAGTGGAGTTGGTGGTTACCATTATATAGAAATCAATCAGTATGGTCTTGTATTCAGATGCTTTAATTTGCATAATATTACATCTAGATGGGGAATAGCTGGATTGACTGAAGAAGAAAAAAAGAAGTACATTTATTTTGGCCATATTGTTTCTTCCATAGGCTCTTTATTAAAAAAGGCCAGTTCTTTTTACGATAATATCAAATACAGCGGCAATTTAGAAATTTCCGTTAAATTAAAGAACATAGTTAACCAATCCCTAATGTATGTGGATAATGGATATGATATTGATTATAAAGCGTTAGAAAACGAAGTTAACTCTAAAGAAATAATTTTAGCTGGTGCTATAAGCGGAGACATTGTAAAAATAACTACATCGTTAGTGAGAAATATTTTATGGATATTTAATATATTCCCAGAGATTAACCCAGAGCGTAGAGTTCTCGAGGTTTTTAATAAACTTAATTTAATTGAAGGGACTAAATAAATATAAAATTAAGAGATGTTTTTATTCTAATTTTGCATAGTGGGTGGTTTGGATTTTCGCCAGCGGGTGACTGACGGGCCGAGTGCCCTTTTCGCGCGCAGCCTAATGGCGAGCACGAAAAGGGTGGACCGGCAGGCAGGACCCGTTGGCCAAAAGTCTCGGGGAGTAAGGTAGCAAAATTATTATTTAGGAAGGCAGGTTAGAATGAAAGTCTTAATCCATACATGTTGCGCCCCATGCCTTATTTATCCTTTGAAGAAACTCCAAAAGGACGGGCATAAGGTAAAAGGCATTTTTTATAACCCTAATATTCATCCTTTTGCCGAATACCTTAAACGCCGCCAAGCAGTTGAGGATTACGGCAAGGCATCTGATTGCGAGATATTTTTTCCTGAATATCTGCCCGAAGAATTCTTCCGCGAGACCAATTATAAGGAGCAGGCTCCCGGCCGTTGTTGTTTATGCTGGGCGCTTCGCTTACGAGCCACAGCTTCTTTTGCCAAGGAGAAAGGCTTTGATGCGTTTACTACCACGCTTTTAGTCAGCCCTTATCAGGATCAAGATATGTTAAAGAAAATAGGCGAAGGCGTGGCTGCGATATCAGAGATAGACTTTCTTTATCAGGATTTTCGCGACGGCTTTAAATTCGCCCATGAGGAGGCAAGGGAAAAGGGGATATACTGCCAGAATTACTGCGGATGCATTTATTCGGAGATAGAACGATGCAAGAAATCGCGAAAACGCTGATTATCTTAGGAGTAGTTTTGTTGGGCTTCGGGTTGCTGCTTTTAGTCTCGCCGAAAATTCCGTTTTTAGGGAGGCTCCCCGGAGATATTTATATCCAGAAAAAGAACTTTTCGTTCTATTTTCCCATTGCAACATCTGTCTTGATTAGTCTGGTTCTCTCGTTTATACTATGGCTATGGTCCCGCCGATAGCAGTTAAAACAATAAAGCTGAACTTAATTCTGGTTTTATTTCTTTCTTTGGGGAGCCTTTTTGCCCAGGAGAAAAGCCTGCCGATAAGGGTAAATATATTTAATGACGCGCCTTCCTTGCATTTTAAGGTTAAGGGATTCTATGAGGTAATTGACCCGAAGAAGAACGAAATATTATACCGCGGCAAAAACCTGAATGCGGTAGTTGCTCCCGGTAAAGGCTTGATATCAATAGGCGCATTAAAGATGCGCTATATGAGCTTGTTTATTAAGTCGCATGATTCTGATGCCATTACCATAAACGGCAGGGTCTTCAGAGGCAATATCAGGATTATCAATAAAGGCAATAACGCTTTATTGATCGTTAACTATCTTGATCTGGAAGATTATATAAAAGGTATTCTCTATCATGAGGTCTCTCACTATTGGCCTTATGAAGTGCTTAAGGCACAGGCGGTTGTTTGCCGTACCTATGCCCTTTATCAGATTAAGGAAAATAAGAGTAAGGATTTTGATTTGACCGCTGATATATATTCACAGGTTTACGGCGGCAGGACTTCCGAGCGCTACCGCACCAACAAAGCGGTAAAATATACAACAGGACAGGTGCTTACCTTTCAAGGCAGGATTTTCCCGGCGTATTTTCATTCCTGCTGCGGCGGGCATACTGAAGATGCTTCTTTGTTGTGGAATACCAATATCGCGCCTTTAAAAGGAGTGGTCTGTAATTTCTGTAAGGAGTCTCCGCATTTTAACTGGAGTGTGTCTTTAACTGCCGACGAAATTGCCAAGAAATTAGCTGCATCCGGACGCAAGCTCGGTGATATTAAGGATATCACTACCGCCGGAGAAGATCCTTCAGGCCGTATCGTTGATATAAAGGTTAGTTCCCAGGAGAAAGAGATTAGAATTCCGGCCAAGGATTTTCGTTACGCACTCGGCCCGAACTTGATACGCAGCACTAAGTTTGGCGTAAGAAAAGAAGGCGACAAATTTATTTTTGACGGCATCGGCTGGGGGCACGGGGCAGGGATGTGCCAGTGGGGCGCTTATTTTATGGCTAAAGATGGCTACACTTACCAACAAATACTTGATTTCTATTATCCGGGAGCAAAGCTTTCCCTGATAAGTGATTTATCTTAGATGAAACTATCCGACTTCGATTATTTTCTGCCTAAAGAGCTTATTGCCCAGCATCCTTTAAAAAACAGGGATAGCTCAAGGCTTATGGTTTTAGAGCGCAAAACATCCAGAATAGAGCACCATACTTTTAGCGATATCACTGATTATCTGGATAGCTCTTCTTTGTTAGTGCTCAATAATACGAAAGTCTTACCCTGTAGACTGTTTGGTTCCAAGCCCACAGGCGGTAAAGTTGAGCTTTTGCTCTTAGGTAGAAAACAGGCGGGGGTGTTCCGCAGCTTAATTAAACCTGGGCGTCTTAGGGTAGGCGATAAAATAAATTTCTCTGCGCACCTGCATGCTTTTGTCAGCGCCAAAGACGAAGTAACTTTTAACACCGACGATACATCCCTGATTTATAAATCAGGGGTTATGCCGCTTCCTCCGTATATAAAAAGAGAGACACTAGATTCCGATACGGAAGCTTACCAGACGGTTTATGCTACAGAAGAAGGCGCGGTTGCCAGCCCTACGGCGGGGCTACATTTTACAAAAGCGCTTTTAGATAAAATAAAATCAAACGGAGCAAGTATAGCTTATGTTACTTTACATGTTGGCTTAGGGACTTTTAAACCGGTAAAGTCAGAGGATATCAGGGCGCATAAGATGGAAGAGGAGTATTTTAATATACCTGTTGCCTCGCGAGAAGCGATAAATGATGCCCGCTCAAGCGGCAAGCGTATTTTTGCCGTAGGCACAACCAGCCTGCGTTCACTTGAGGCTTTTGCCGCTGACCCTCAAGCTACGTATACGGATTTATTTATTTATCCGGGGTATAAGTTTAAGCTTGTTGACGCTTTAATTACTAACTTTCATCTTCCGCGCACAACCTTATTTATGCTTGTCTGTGCTTTTGCCGGCGCATCGCTGGTAAAACAGGCTTATGAGGAAGCCGTAAATAAAAAATACAGGTTTTACAGCTACGGCGATGCAATGCTTATATTATAAAATATGAAGAAATATACGGTTTGGATTTTGTTAATTCCGGTTCTGGCAATCAATATCTTCCTGCGCCTGCAGACAGCAGGGCTTCCTTATATGGATGAGGTTGCCAGGAAAACTGTTTTGTCCGAACTCTTGTCTTCTGTTGATAAAGAGGTAGACGCTAAATATAAAGATTATCCTGCGCAGTTAAAAGACAAGATAAAGGATGCTCTGTTTGAGAAGAGGTTGGGGGAGAACAGGAAACTTCTAGAGCATCAGCTAATTACAAAGGCGCAGGAGCTCAAGTCATATTTCAGGGGTTCTTCAGGAACGACATTCCTGATGGAGTCTGACCCGTACCACTGGTTCAGGCTGTTAAATAACTTAGTTAAAAACTCTAAACTGGTTACAGGGTTCTATAGAGATGGAGAGCTTTATGATAATTTTATGCTTGCCCCTGCGGGCATTAAGGTGGCAGTCAGCCTGCACCGTAACCTGCACGTTTATTTGACTTTTATTTTATTTAAGGTTTGCAGTTTCTTTGACAGAAGCCTGGAGCTGATGAGTTTTGCGTTTTTTATGCCGGTTTTAATAACTGCTTTGGTTTTGATAGCGGCATTTTTCTTTACGGTCAGCATAAGCCCCAATAAAAATATTCTTAGCGGGTTCTTCGCGGTCTTGACATTAGGCCTTGCCAATGTGTTTTTAAGGCGCAGCATGGCAGGATGGTTTGATACTGATCCCTATGTTGTTCTATTTTCCTCACTTGCACCATGGATGTTTTATCTGTCTCTTAATTATGAAATCAGGTTCAGAAAAAGAGCGATATTCTCTAGCTTAGGCGGCCTGATTATCGCCTTGTTTTCGTTTACCTGGGATGGCTGGTGGTATATTTTTTATCTTATTTTAGGAGCAGCGGTTTTTTATATACTTAATTTATATTTTGTTAATAAAGATAGCGATAAAAAAGTGGATGTTTCAAGGGCAGCCTGGTCATCGCTGATATTTATAATTTCTTCTTTTGTATTAGTGTGCGCAATCTCAGGCATCTCCCGTTTAAAAGAGCTCTTTTCTTCGCCGCTTAGCCAGATTTACGCTAAGGATTATTCGCTTGGGCAATTTTGGCCAAATACCTTCCTGACTGTTGCGGAATTAAAAACATTCGATATCCTGCAGGTTATTGCTGTATCCGGCGGTAGTTTTGTGGTTATCTGCGGCCTGATTTATCTTTTCCTGAATATGACCGATAAAAAGTCGCGTGATTGGGCGCAGAGACAATATATCAGCTGGCTATTTACTTTTTGGGTTGCGTTTTTTCTCTTTGTATCCACAAAAGTCGTCAGGATGAGTCTTATTTTAGTTATTCCTGTTTCCATATCGTTTGCCTTGTTTATGGGGGAGCTTAGCAGTTATCTGCGCAAAATTACCGATAGAATCCTTAAAAAAGGCAGCAAACATACCGCGGTATTTGTATCGCTTGCAACAGGCGTGGTGTTTTTAGGATTTTTATTTAATTCCGCTTTTAAGATATCCTTTAGGTATGGCCCTGATATGAACAGGGTTTGGTTTGAGGTCTTAAAAAGAATAGATAAAGAAGTTCCGCAAGACTCCATTATTAATTCCTGGTGGGATTACGGCCACTGGTTTAAGGCAATAGCAGGACGGCCAGTTATATTCGACGGAGCGACCCAAAACAATCAGATTGCCTATTGGATGGCAAGGGCTTTAATTACAGATAACGAAGAGGAGGCATTCGGGATACTGCGGATGCTAAACTCTGGCTCATCTAAGGCATTCGAAGAGATAGAAAGCCTAGGCTATGATAAATTTAAGACATTCAAGATTATCAACGAGATAATCCTGCTTAATAAAGATGAGGCAAGAAAGGCGCTCGCCAAATATACTTCAGATAGCGCCAAAATAAATAAAATACTTTCTTATACGCATAACCCCAGGCCAGCGTATATTATTATTGAGCCAAGTATTATCAGAAAAATCAAGGCGATTTCTTTTCTGGGCTCCTGGGATTTTAATAAAGCAAGGCTATATTCTTTATTCAGCAGGCTTAAAAAACAGGAGTTTGCCGCGCTCCTTAAGGCCGAAGGCTACGCTTATCAGCAAATATATGGTATGTATGATGCGTTTTCTGCTATGGATGCAAAAGATTTTATGCTTTGGGTATCGAGAGTATCTGATTATTATGATTACGCTCCTTATCAGGAAGGGGATAACCCGGAACTTTTCTCAGGAGGATTTTTGGTCAGCCGAGCTGGTAAGTCAGGTTATATTTTTAACATAAGGACACTTGGTTGGCAGAAACCGAAATATATTTATATCTTTCAGGGGCAGGATTTTAAGCAGATAGCAAAACCCGATGATCAAGGGAGGGCTTCGTTTCTACTGTTTGATAAAGACGGGAAAAATAAGCTCTTGGTTTTAGACGATAATCTGGTAAAATCTATGCTCACCCGTCTCTATTATCTTGATGGGAGAGGGTTAAAGCACTTCGAGCCTTTTATCAAGGAAGAACTAAAAGACGGTGAGCTTATAGTGTATAAAATCAACTGGGATAATTAAATATGTTCGAGCTTTTGCATAAAGATAATAATTCTTCGGCGCGCCTGGGCAGGATATCTACTGCCCACGGCCTAATTGAGACTCCCTGTTTTATGCCGGTCGGCACGCAGGGTACGGTAAAGACTTTATCTCCGGCAGAATTAAAAGATACAGGGGCGGATATAATACTCTCTAATGCCTACCATCTTTTTTTACGGCCCGGTATGGAGGTAATAAGGAAGGCAGGCGGCTTGCATAAGTTTATGTCTTGGGATCTGCCTATACTTACGGACAGCGGAGGTTACCAGATATTTAGTCTTGCGCTCTTAAGAAAGATTAATGATGAGGGCGTAGAGTTTCAGTCACACATAGACGGGCTCCGTCATTTCTTAAGGCCGGAGGACGTGGTAGAAATAGAAAACGAGCTTGGTTCGGATATTGTCATGCCTCTTGATGAGTGTGTGCATTATCCCGCAAGCAAAGACCATGCGCAAGTGGCGATGAAGAGGACTGTTTACTGGGCTAAGCGTTCGAAAAAGATCTGGAACAAAGAACGCGGCCGCCTGCTTTTTGGTATAGTCCAGGGTTCTACCTATGAAGACCTGCGTAAAGAGTGTGCCGGGGAGCTGGTGGAACTTGATTTTGACGGCTATGCCATAGGAGGAGTTTCTGTTGGCGAACCGAGTAATTTAGTATATAATACAATAGCTCAGGTAGCTGCTATCCTGCCCGCTGATAAGCCGCGTTATGTTATGGGTGTGGGCCTTCCCGAAGATATTCTAGAGGCAGTAGAGAGAGGCGCAGATATGTTTGATTGTGTAGTGCCGACGCGCTACGGCAGGAATGGCACGGCGTTTACCAGCGAGGGAAAGATAGTTATCCGAAATGCTCCTTACACCGAAGATTTCTCGCCCTTAGACAAAGAGTGTAGTTGTTATACCTGCAACAATTTCTCAAAGGCATATTTAAGGCACCTTTTTAATACAGATGAGATACTGGGTTTGAGGCTTTTGTGTCTCCATAACGTGCATTTTTATCTGGATTTGATGAAAAAGACAAGAGCGGCGATAAAGAATAATAGGTTTGTGGAGTTTAAGAAGGAGTTCTTAGGTAATTATAATGTGGAGCGTAACTAACAATCCCGTAACTAGTAAGCCCGTAACTTGTAACTAGTAATTTTTAGAGAAAAAATATTCTTTGTTTTTAATCACGAGTAATCAATCATCTGTTTACCTTCAGATAAGCATTTAAAACTTAAAATTCAAGAATATATGTTTTATGATAATTGATATCATTACAATTTTCCCCAAAATGTTTGCTCCTGTGTTTAATGAGTCTATTATAAAACGTGCTCAAGCTAAGGGCAAGGTTAAGATATGTGTGCACGATTTACGCGATTATACCCTGGATAAGCACCGTAAGGTTGATGACCGTCCTTTCGGAGGCGGATCAGGCATGGTTATGTGCGCTGAGCCGATATTCAGGGCGGTAGAAAGCTTAACCAAAAGATTAAAAGCAAAGCCAAAGACGATATTGCTTTGTCCCCAGGGTAAAACATTAACTCAAACAGCAGCGAAAAGGCTGGCAAAAGAAAAACACCTGGTTTTTATTTGCGGGCATTATGAAGGCGTTGATGAGCGGGTACGCATGAAGCTTGTGGATGAAGAGATATCTATCGGAGACTATGTCTTGACCGGCGGAGAAATCCCTGCGATGGTTTTGGTTGATTGTTTAATCAGGCTTATCCCCGGGGTCTTAGGTGATAAAAATTCCTTGAATTTTGAGTCTTTTGAGGATAATCTATTAGAATATCCTCACTATACCAGGCCTGCCGGGTTTAGGGGTATGCAGGCTCCCGCTGTATTGCTATCGGGTGACCACAGGAAGATAGAGTCATGGAGAAAGAAGGAAGCGCTTAAAAGAACAAAACAAAGAAGGCCGGATTTATTAAAATAAGAAAAGGAGAAAGAAATGAACAAGTTAAAATTAATTGAAGCAGAATTGTTAAAAAAAGAAATGCCCGCATTTAATGTTGGTGATACCGTAAGGGTGTTTGTAAAGATCCCTGAAGCCGACGATAAAGTAAGGCTGCATCCTTTTGAGGGCGTAGTTATTGCTAAAAAAGGCTCTAAGGCCCAGGAGAGCTTTACGGTAAGAAAAGTTTCCTACGGCGAGGGGATAGAGCGTGTTTTTGCTTTGCGTTCACCGATTATAGAACGAATAGAGGTGGTGCGTTCCGGTAAAGTCAAGAGGGCAAAGCTTTATTACTTAAGATCAAAGATAGGCAAGCGCGCTACAAAAATAGAAGAAAAGGGATAAGTGCTCTATTACGAGCGTAAGTTAAGAAAAAAAGGTGTTGATTTAATTATAGGAGTAGATGAGGCTGGCCGCGGTCCTTTGGCCGGTCCGGTTGTGGCAGCCGCAGTTACATTGCCTAAGCAGGCGATAAAAGGGCGGATAGATGATTCAAAAAAGCTGACTGCCCTGCAGCGTGATTCAGCCTTCCTTGAGATTACCGGGAAATGTATTTTTGGCGTAGGCGTTATCAACGAACAGATCATCGACCGGGAGAATATCCGTCAGGCTACCCGTTTTGCCATGGAAAACGCGGTCCTCTCGCTTCTGAAGAAAATTAATTTCC
>CAYXSY010000013.1:0-50232 GCA_964467905.1 uncultured Planctomycetales bacterium
GCTAAGCAATTGGGCTGGGTAACTGGCCCCCAGGGTTCGAATCCCTGCCTCTCCGCCAAAATTTTACCGACAAGGAAAATTTTGGCGGATACTTGAACGAGCGTAATCCGCCGACAAGGCGGATAGCGAGTGAAAGTATCTTATCGGCTCTGGCTCCGTCCGAGCCGAAATCTTAGACGTAATATCCGTAGCGAGCGTAGTGTCTGTATAATTTCTGATAACTAAACTTAAACAATTATGTCTTATCAAGTATTTGCCTTAAAATGGCGACCGAAAGATTTTGAAGACCTCATCGGTCAAGGCCATATCGTAGCCAATCTTAAAAGTGCCATCGAGAAAAAGCGGCTTGCCCACGCCTATATTTTTGCCGGACCGCGCGGCGTAGGTAAAACCTCTACTGCTAGAATCCTTGCTAAAGCCCTGAACTGCAAAGACGGGCCGACAGTCAAGCCTTGCAATAAGTGTCCATCCTGTTTAGAAATAGCAAAAGGCACAAGCCTTGATGTTATCGAGATAGACGGCGCTTCTAACAGAGGGATAGATGAAATCCGCTCCTTGCGCGAGAACGTTAAATTCTCTCCCGTTCAGGGCAAGTTTAAGATTTATATTATCGATGAAGTTCATATGCTTACTACGGAAGCATTCAATGCACTGCTGAAGACCTTAGAAGAGCCACCGGAGTTTGTTAAGTTCATATTTGCCACAACCCAGCCGCATAAAGTTATCTCAACCATATTATCAAGGTGCCAACGTTTTGATTTTCGCAGGGTTCCCTTGATGGATATCGTCCAACAGCTTGAGAAGATTTGTTCCGGCGAGAACCTGTCTATAGATAAAGATGTGCTTTTTTCGATAGCTAAGGCAAGCGACGGTTCCCTGCGTGATGCTGAATCCCTCCTGGATCAGCTGGCTTCTCTTGCTAAAGACAAAATAAAGATTAAGGATGTTGTCTCTGTCTTAGGTATAGTTGAGCAGGGGATACTCTTTGAGATAACTGATAAGATGATTGCTAAGGATCCCAGGGGAGCGATAGAAGTTTTAAATAAAGTTATTGAAGAAGGCAAAGATATAAGTGTATTTGAAAACAGCCTCATTGAGCATTTCCGCAATTTAATGCTTGTTAAGATAGCTGGACCGGATGCCGATTTAGTTGATTTGCCTGTGGATATATGCAAAGAGCTTAAATCTCAGGCTGATCGGTTAAGTATGGAAGAGATACTTGGCATTTTTAATATATTGGTTGGCGCGCAGGAGATGTCAAAAAGAATCGACTCTTTACGCATACCTCTTGAGGTGAGCCTTGTTAGGATTACATATAACAAGGCAGCCCAGCCTAAGGCGCCGTCAATCAGCGCCACGGCTAAGCCCCCGATTGTGACTAAGGCCACGGAGAAGAAAGATAAAACAGTAGTTAGCAAGCCTGTCCCAGAGCCTGCTTCTAATAAGGAGGAACCTCATACGCATAAAAGTCAGCTTATTTCGTTTGAGCAGCTAAAGGGGTTATGGCAGGATTTGATTAATTCATTGGGTAAGGTAAAAATGTCAGTGGCAACTTATCTTAGCGAAGGAGATTTGTTGTCATGCGAAGGTAATGTCATTACCGTATCTTTTCCTAAAAACTACTCTTTACATAAGGAATCATTAGAAACAAAAGAGAACCGCAGATTAATTGAAGAAAAAATATACGAATTGTTAAGTGCTTCCGTGCGTATGAATTTCGTTTTATCCAGCCAAGACGCTTCTGTGAATAAAGAAGCTGAAACTCCTTTTATGAAGTCGGTTCTGGATACGTTTAAAGGTAGGATAATTTAAACATGTCGACTTATACCGAGTCTGTTGAGAAACTAATTGAGAAACTTACCCGTCTCCCCGGCATCGGCAGAAGGAGCGCTGAACGTATCGTAGGGTATTTGCTAAATAATGCTTCTTTGGATGAGGTCAAAAGTCTCTCGGAAGCTATTACTAAGACTAAGGAAAGCGTGCGTTTCTGCCGGATATGCAATAACCTAAGTGAGGCGGATATGTGTAGGGTTTGTCGTGATATGCGCAGGGATAAATCTGTTGTATGCGTGGTAGAAAATCCCAGTGATGTTACGGCGATAGAGAAGTCAGGTAATTTTAGCGGAGTCTATCATGTTTTAATGGGTTCGATTGCTCCTCTTGAAGGGAGAGGCCCGGGAGATTTAAAGATAGACGGTTTAATCGAGCGCATAAGACAGAACAATATTAAAGAGGTTATTATCGCTACGGATGCTGATACGGAGGGAGAGACAACCGCTATATATCTTATGAAATTGATTAAGCCTTTAGGTGTTAAATTAACTCGTATAGGAGTCGGCCTGCCGCTAGGTTCTAATCTTGAGTATGCGGATGCCGGCACTCTCTCTAAGGCGCTTGAAGCGCGCAGAGAAATCTAAAAAAGAGGCGGATATGAAGAAAATCGCATTATTTTGTATATTGTGTTTATCTATTGCCTCGGTTGTCTACGGCGGTCAGGAAAGCAGGATTGAATTAAAAGACGGCAGCGTGATTAATGCGGAGATAATCTCTCTTTATAACGGGGTTTATACCTTTAGGGGCGCAAGTTTAGGTGCGTTTAGCATCGATGCTTCTAAGATACGCAAGATTGAATCAATAAAACCTTCTGCCCCTGTCGAAGAATCCCAGGAGAACAGGAATTTCTCAGATGTTGATGTAAAGTCACAGATAGCGGATTTAAAAATGCGCATAGCCGCAGATCAAGATGTAAATAAGATGATTGTGGATTTATCGGATGACCCGCAGATGCAAGAAATACTGAAAGACCCGGATATCGTAGAGGCAGTTAACGCCGGAGATATAAAGAAGTTGATGTCCAACGATAAATTTATGGGGTTAGTGAATAATCCCAAGATAAGGGATATCGGAGATAAACTTAAGAAGTAAGATTGATGTTCCTCGGTTTTTGATTATTTTTTCCCCGCACCAGTACAATCTTCATTTTGTCTCATTATGATAACTATAATAAATTTATCCAAGAATTACGGGAAAAAGATTCTTTTCGAGAATGTTTCACTGACCGTCGGCAGCGGGGAGAGAATTGGTCTTATCGGTCCTAACGGTACGGGCAAAAGTACGCTTTTTTCTTTGATTTTGGGTGAGTGCGAGCCGTCAAGCGGCGAGGTCAGCCTTGTTAAAGATACACATATAGGTTACCTGCCCCAGGAATCGAAGTTTTCTTCAAGCAGAACAGTGCTTTCAGAATTGACTGAGGGTGAAGATAGAATAGCATCTTTAAAAAAAGAGAAAGAGAGACTCGAGGAAACAAATCAAGCTGGAACACAGCGTTACGGTGAAGTATTGCATCAGTTGGAATCATTAGGTTTTTTTGAACTTGAGCACAAGGCTAAAAAAATACTTATGGGGCTTGGTTTTAAAGAGTCTGATTTTTTACGACCTATTAGCGAATTAAGCGGAGGTTGGCAGATGCGCACGCTTTTAGGCAAGCTTTTAACTTACCCTTATGACCTTTTATTGTTAGACGAGCCTACCAACTATTTAGACCTTAACGCCGCATTGTGGCTTAAAGATTATCTAGCCGGGTTCAGAGGTACTTTTATTATGATTTCTCACGACCGTGACTTCTTGACTGACGTAACTAACTATACGCTTGTTCTGGAAAACGGCTCGATTACCAAAGTCCAGGGTAATTATGACCAGTATGAGAGGATAAAAGAAGAGAAGCGCAAGTATTTAGAGAAGCAATATAAAGAGCAGGAAAAAAAGATAGACCAGCTGGATAAATTTATCGCGCGTTTCCATGCCCAGCCTAATAAAGCAGCATCCGTGCGGGCAAAAAGAAGATTTCTTGAGAAGATGGAAAGAATTGAGCTTCCTGCGGACCCGCATGCAAGCATCGGAAGTTTCCATTTTCCGCAAACGAGAAAAAGCGGACACCGGGTAATGACTTTAGAAAAAATATCAAAGTCTTACGGACCGCTCCAGGTTTATAAGGATTTTGATTTTGAAATAATACAGGGTGAAAAAGCTGTTTTAGTAGGAGAGAATGGAGCAGGCAAGTCTACTCTTTTGAAGATATTAGCAGGAGTAATCGGGATTGACGAGGGGCTGCGTAAAGTCGGACATAATGTAGAAGCAGGATATTTCTCACAGACGCGCACGGATGTTTTAGGTTTGGAGAATACGGTTTTAGAGGAGGCATATTCGGCTTCTCCGGGTTTTATATCGGAAGAGGCCTTAAGAACAATCTTAGGGGCATTTTTCTTTACGGGCGATGATTGTGATAAAAAAGTGAAGGTTCTTTCCGGAGGAGAGAAAAGCAGGCTTATATTAGCTAAGCTATTGATAAACCCTCCGAACTTTCTGCTTCTGGATGAACCGACCACGCATCTTGATGTGGATGCGGTGGATGCTTTGATAAAGGCCCTTACAGATTACCAGGGCACGCTTGTTTTTATAAGCCACGATATTCATTTTGTCAGGACCTTGGCTAATGCCGTATTTGAAGTTAAGGCTGGTAGGGTCAGGAAATTCCCCGGCAACTTTGATTATTATCTTGAGAAAAGAGATACCGAAGTTGTGGAGCTGCCGCGTAAGCAAAAAATGGTTAGTGCAGCTGATATCGAAAAAGCCAGGATTCGCGAAGCCAGAGAAAAAGCAAGGCAGGAAGAGAAGCTTCGCAAAGAAGAGCTCCAAAAGCGCAAGGCCCATAATAAGGTTATACACGCAAAAATAGATAAGCTCAAAAAAGAAAAAGATAGCCTGAATCTTGAAAGTTATGCTAAGGCGCGGGCGTTATCTAACCCGCATATTTACCGCGATGAGGATACAGCTAGAGATTACGGCAGGCGGCTTAAAGAGATCGAAAAGCTGCTTATTCAGATAGATTCCGAGATAAAAAAGCTTGAAGAAGGGCTTATTTAGCGTTAAAATACATACCGCTATTTAAGCATGTATTGGTATATTTGATTTTTGATGTTTGATCTTTGATTTTTAATCATTCCCCCTTAGCTCAGCCGGTACCTGCCTGCCGGCAGGCAGGGAGCGAGTGGCTATTGATATGAGTTACTTTACATATGTATTAAGAAGTAAAAGAGACGATACATTTTATATTGGAATCTCTAAAAATCCACAAGAGAGATTACACGAACATAACTTTGGAGATTCCAAGTACACTAAAGGCCACAGGCCTTATGAATTGATTTATAGAGAAGAGTTCCCGAATAGATTTCTAGCAAGAAAAAGAGAAAAATATTTAAAGTCAGGCGTTGGTAGAGAGTTCTTGATAGGTCTATTCCCCCTTAGCTCAGCCGGTAGAGCGAGTGGCTGTTAACCACCAGGTCCGAGGTTCGAGTCCTCGAGGGGGAGCCAAAATTGGCCCCGATGTTCGCGCCAGCGAAGTCGGGGCTATTTTATTTTAGTGAGCTCTTAAGCGCCAGCCATTTCTAAACGGCAGGTTCGAATCTGGTAAAAACTTATGTTTTTTTCTATTGAGAAGCAAAGAATTCTATAGAAAAATCGCTGTTAGATTTTTTCTTCTGCTACGTCTATTATAGTAGAAAGGAGAAAATAAAATGTCTAATTTAGTTTCCGCAGAAGTAATAGCAACAAAGATTTTAATCGTTCGGGGAAAAAGGGTGATGCTAGATAGCGATTTGGCTGTGCTTTACGAAGTAAAGACAAAGCGATTAAACGAACAGGTAACCCGAAATATAAAGAGATTTCCGGAAGATTTTATGTTTCAGCTTACTAAAGATGAGATTCAAAACTTGAGGTCGCATTTTGCGACTTCAAGTTGGGGTGGTGTAAGAAAGCTCCCTCGTGTTTTTACGCAAGAAGGCGTAGCGATGTTATCCAGCGTATTGAATAGCGAGCGCGCAATTATGGTGAATATTCAGATTATGCGCGCATTTGCACAGTTGCAGCGTCTGCTTTTGACTAACAGGGATCTTAAGCGTAAAATCGAAGAAATGGAAAAGGAATATGATAAACAATTTGCTGTAGTGTTTCAAGCAATTAAACAACTGTTAGAACCAGATAGCAAAAGAGAGCGCAAGATTCTTGGCTTTGGGGTTTAATTTGTGACCAAATATCTATTGCATAACATTTTGCGGGAGTTATAATTAAACATAATGCCCGTGATTTTGTCATTTGACCTAAAGGAATGATCAATAAAATATCAATTTTAGTATTATTAGTAGCGTTTTTATCTCTGGGCAGCGTTTTTGCGCAGGATAAGACGCAAGAGTATATGGACGAAGGACTGAAGCACGCTGCTTTAGCCGAATACGATCAGGCAATATCAAGTTTTACTAAGGCCATAAGAAACAATCCTAATTCTGCCCAGGCTTACTACAACCGCGGCAACGCTTATTATAACCAGGGTAAATACGACAAAGCTATATCCGATTATACTGCTGCTATCAAAAGTGACCCTAATTTTGCCGAGGCCTATAACAACCGCGGAGGAGCTTATATCTTTAAGGATAAATTCCATGAGGCGATAGCCGATTGTAGCAAGGCTATCGAACTTAAGCCGGAATACGGCTATGCCTATAATAACCGCGGCAGCGCTTACTATGATGTAAAAGAATACGATAAATCTTGGGCGGATATACATAAGGCCGAGCAATTAGGCATTAATATCGACCGTCATTTCCTTGCAGATTTGAAGAAAGCATCAGGCAGGGAGAAATAGTTCTAATAAACAAAAGGAGCAAAACTAAAAAATGGCTAGAACATACGCAGAGAAAAAAGAGAGCGTATTGAAACCTTCCACAGCTTCCAGGGATTTAATTATTCTTTTTGCCATACTCATTATTGTTTTTATTGCCACCTATTCATTCAATTTATTCAGTTTTATCATGAGAATATTCCAGCAGAATCCTAAGGCAATAGAATATATCGATGAGATTATTCTGGCATTATCGACTTTAAGCATTGGCTTAGCGGTTTTTGCGTGGCGCAGATGGATAGAGTTAAAGAGAGAAACCGCAGAGCGTATAAAGAAACAAGAAGAGCTTCTAAAAGCTGCCGAAACAAATGCAGAGGTAGAGAGAATTATCAGCAGGCAGCTGCGCAATGATATGGATGAAGTAAGAGATGAGGTGCGCGAAATATTAGCTTTGCTTTCAAGAAATAAGCGGACTTAGGATTTTAAAATCTGCTTGCTTAACTTATGGCAAGAGATATAATCATTTTAAAGATTATCCAGGTTATTTAGCCGTTCAAGAGGCCAAAAAGGGGGTATGGATGCACAAGGCAACAAAAGTTATAGCATTGGCTGTATTTATTTCGGCAGCGTTAATTGTCGCTTGCTATCCTTTAGGCATTTCAATTGCAGATATAGTTAGTCAGTATCGCAATTCAACCAATCTCCAAAAGGTCCAGACCGAGAAAGACCTTATGTACCAGAAGATATCGGTTAGCGCTAAAGTTCAGAATGTTGAGCCATGGAATCTTTTTAACCAGCAGAGTGATACAAGCACTTATTATTATAAGGTGACTACTTATCCTCAAAAGACAGCCGACGGCATCCCTTATGAGATATTAGTATTTTATAAAGATAAAAATGAGGCCGAGGCAATAAATAAAGATCAGGAGTTAAGCTTGGATGGCGCGTTATTCAGGATTTTAGATCAGCGCCTGATAGTTTCCGTATTCGTTTTTGCCGATGAGCTAACTGATTCTGATAAAGAAATGCTAAACAGGGCATATCAGGTGGCAGGAGCGCCTTAAATTACCTATCTATTAATATAATGGCTGAATTCTTAAAATCACAGCTGGATTATATTTATTTCTTCTATGGGTTAGGGTTCTTTTTAATTTCTGCAATATCATTCTTATCGTTTTCCGCGATTTCTAAGAAACCATATTGGAAATATCTCGGTCTTTTCGGGTTGGCCCATGGCGTCAACGAGTGGCTGGATCTCTATGCTTTACATTATAGCAATTCGGCTGTAGCGCTGACTATAATACGCCTTGGCGCACTTTTCTTTTCTTTCTTGTTTCTTTTTGAATTTGCAAGGTTGACCTCATTTGAGTATCGCAAGAATACGCCAGGCAGGTGGATTTATCTGCCTATTTTTGCGGTTATTTACTTTTTTTATTTATTATTTGGCTTGGATGGATTTAATGTTTCCTGCCGTTATTTCTTAGGTTTCACAGGGGCTTTATGGTCAGGGTTGATTATTTTTGTTGCTTCCGCAGATCAGGCAAAGCATATAAGGAATAATCTTAAGGTAGTTGCGTTCTGTTTTATATTATATGCATTATCACAATTAGTTGTGCCTTATTTGAATATATTCCCTGCCGTATTAATTAATACCGATAATTTCTTCAAGACGTTTAGTATGCCTGTGCAGCTTGTGCGTGGTTTATTAGCTTTGTCTATAGCATTTTTTATGTGGAGTGCATGGTATTATGCTATATATGCTAAATATAAACTATCGCCGTTGGCTAAGAAATCAGAAATCAGAATTCCTATTTTTATACTTGTTATAGTATTATTGAGCGGTTGGGCGCTGACTGATTTCTTCGGTAATTATGCAAGACAAGAGTTGGGTAATCAGTTAGTTACAGAGGCATCTACCGCTGCCGCGGCAATAAACTCTGAGCGCGTTTTAACTCTTACCGGGACTCCCCAGGATACAAGTAATCCTAACTATGTGCGTCTAAAGGAGCAGCTTTATAATATTTATAAAATAAACCCGAATGTCCGTTTTGTATATTTGCTAGGATTAAAAGAGGGCAAAATTATATTTTTGGTTGATGCAGAGCCGGAATATTCTAAGGATTATTCTCCGCCCGGGATGGAATATGCAGAATTAAGCAGTATTTTGAAAGAAATATTTTATTCCGGAGACGTATTTGTTAAAGGCCCGTATACTGATAGATGGGGTAGCTGGGTTTCGGCTTTTGTCCCGATAAAAGGCGTATCTGAATCGGGAGTAATCAGCATCCTGGGTTTTGATATAAATTCTAAGAGGTGGTTAGCCAATATTTATTTTAGCCGTGTTTTCGGAATTATTATTACTATTGCAATATTCATTTTAATTTTTAGTTTATTTCTGATATTCGCTATAAGTAAGAATTCTTCTCTTGCATTAGTTGCTTTGGAGCAAAGCTTAAATACAACGCTTTTTAGTATAGGAGACGGGGTCATCGCAGTTGATGCGGATAGTAAAATAACTTTAATGAACCGCGTGGCGGAATCTTTAACCGGCTGGGGTACTAAGGATGCTCTGGGCAAGGATTTGGAAGAAGTATTTAACATTATAAATGAGAAAACGCGGCAAAAAGCAGAAAACCCTGTAAAAAAGGTTTTGGCTAGCGGTAAGATAGAGGGGCTGGCAAATCATACCATCCTTATTTCTAAGAGCGGAAGAGAGTATTATCTGGCAGACAGCGCAGCTCCGATACGCAGTTCGTCCGGTTATATAATTGGCGTTGTTTTGATATTCCGCGATGTTACGCAAGTCAGGGCACATGAAGAATCCAGGAATAGATTAGCTGCAATTGTTGAGTCTTCAGATGATGCGATTATCGGCAAGAAGCTAGACGGGACTATTATCAGCTGGAATAAGGGCGCAGAGAAGATTTATGGTTATCCCGCGCAGGAGATTATCGGCAAGAGCATATTTTTGCTTGCACCGGAAGATCAACATAAAGAGATAGAAAGTTTTCTTGAGCAGACTAAAGACGGCAAAGGTGTAGAGCATTTTCAGACAAAACGCCTTAGAAAAGACGGCACTATCATAGATATCGCCTTGACGGTGTCTCCGATTAGAGATGAATACGGAGAAATAATAGGTGCTTCAACCATAGCCAGGGATATAACTGAAAGCAAAAAAGCAGAAGATAAAATTAGAAGGCTAGCAGAAGAATGGGATAATACCTTTAATTCCATATCAGATTTTATTTATATATTGGATAAGGAAAGCAGGATAATCAGAGCAAATAAATCTTTTGCTGATTTATTGAAAGTTAAGCCCGAGGATATAATCGGCAAGAAATGTTATGAAGTTTTGCACAAAACAGATAAGCCCTGGCCTAACTGTCCGCATCAGCAGACTGTACTGGATCACGCCTCTCATACCGAGACAGTAGAAGACCATATGGTGGGCGCTCCTTTGTTGGTTACTACTTCGCCAATATTTGATGAGAAGGGTGAGTTTTTTGGTTCGGTTCATATCGCTAAAGATATAAGTGAACTTAGAAGAAGAGAGGAGCAGTTAAAGAAGGCCAAAGAAGAAATCGAGGCCCGGGCCCGGGAACTCCAGAAGGCAAATGATGATATCAGGGCTTTATATAAAGAAGTTGAGGATAAGAATAGGCAGCTAAATAAGTTAGACCAGCTTAAGTCGGATTTTGTGTCTATGGCCTCGCATGAGTTGCGCACACCGCTGGCGATTATCAAGGAAGGGGTTTCTCTTGTTTTGGACAAGATAACAGGCGCAATTAATAACGAGCAGGAAAAAACATTAAAATCGGTTTTTGTTAATATAGACCGTTTGGCACGTCTCTTGAACGATTTATTAGATATGTCTAAGATTGAAGCGGGGAGAGTAGAGCTTAAAAAATCGTTAACAGATTTTGCGATTTTTATTAAGTATGCTGTTGAGAAATGGGAAGCAGAAGCAAAGAAGAAAGGCCAACAAATCTCCGTGGTTGTCCCTCAAGGACAGATTAATATATACGCAGACGCCGATAAGATGACGCAGGTAATAAATAATCTTATTTCTAACGCTATAAAATATACTCCGGAAAACGGACATATAGAAGTTAAACTTACGGATATGGCTGATTCTGTAGAGGTGGCGGTGTCTGACAATGGCAGAGGCATATCGCAGCAGGATTTACCGCAGGTTTTTGATAAATTTACACAATTCGGCCGTCCTGTGGGTGGAGCGGGTTCCAAGGGTACCGGATTAGGATTAGCTATCACCAAGGAATTAATTACTTTGCATGGAGGAACAATCAGGGTTGAAAGCCAGATAGGTAAGGGGACCAGCTTCATCTTTACTTTGCCGAAAGAGAATCATTAAGAAGTAGATTATTGTAGTTTTAACGAAGCCATTTTTAGCACTATGTGCTCTAAAATGGCTTTTCTTTTTTTATAAATTCTTTCCGTTGAAAAGACTTGACATGATAAATATGCTGTATTATATTAATCATGTAAATCATACATTATTAACTAAAATATCGATTAAGGAGGGTTTTATGCAGAAATGTTCTATGCCTAAAGTTTATGGCGCAGTGACAGTGGGTGAGCGTGGTCAGGTGGTAATACCGGCGGGGGTAAGAAAATCTTACCGTATCAGTCCGGGTGATAAACTGATAGTTTTTGCTAAGCCAGGCGGGCCGATTGCTTTTATCCCTGCGGAGCATTTTAACCAGTTTTTGGATCAGGCAAGTGAAGTATTGGCGATGATGAGAGCGGGTAAGATTGAAAAAGGATAGGAATGTATAAAAGGTTTGCTTGTTTAATATTATTATTAATAGTTATATCTCCCGGGTTGATATTTGCCGAGGATATGCTTACCTGGCAGGATTGTGTTTTAGAGGCAAAGAAGAATAACCCGGATTTAATTTCTGCTGTTGAGGTAGTTAACCAGCAGAAAGCAGCCAAGGGCATAACTGCAAGTTCGCTATACCCCCAAATAGACACAAGTTTATCTGCTTCTACTGCTAAGACTGGCTCTAGCACATCATCTAGTTCAGCAAGTTCTACCAGGGATTCATACTCTTATGGGGTAACCGGGTCTCAACTTATTTTTGACGGTTTTAAGACAATTAACGAAGTTAACGCTGCCAAGCAGAACATTAAATCCGCGCAGGAGGGATACCGCTTTACTTCTTCCGAAGTGCGTTTTAACCTGCGTAGCGCATTTGTAAACCTTTTAGCAGCGCAGGAATTAGTGCGTGTAGCAGAAGAAATTAAGCAGATACGTAAAGGCAACCTTGAATTAATAACTTTGCGTTATCAGTCGGGATTAGAGCATAAAGGTGCGTTGCTTACGGCTGAAGCAAATATGGCGCAGGCTCTTTTTGAAGTGGAAGAGGCAAGGAGAGCGGTTAGCTATGCACAAAGACAGCTAAGCAAAGAAATGGGTATGAAAGAATTTAGTCCGATGACAGTTAAGGGCGATTTTATAGTTACGGATGCAGCCAGAGAAAAGCCGGATTTTGATGGGATTGTGAGGAATAACCCTTCTGTTTTGCAAGCCTTAGCTAAAAAAGACTCCGCATCTTTTAGTATAAAAAGTGCTTATGCTAATTTTTCTCCTACGCTTACCGGATCTGCCGGTGCTGGCAGGTCAAGCTCGCGTTGGGCTCCGCAGGGAGATCAGTGGAATTTAGGGCTTAGTCTTGGTATGCCGATATTTGAGGGAGGCTTAAGGCTTTATCAGGTATCTCAAGCCAGGGCAGTTTATAATCAGGCGCAGGCAGATGAAAGAAGCACCAGAGACTCGGCGATTGTTAGTTTGGAGCAGACCTGGGTTGACTTGCAGGATACTATGGATTATGTTGGTGTGCAATTAAAAATACTACAGGCAACCGAGGAACGCTCCAGGATAGGTGAGGCGCAATATTCAACGGGGTTTCTTACATTTGATAACTGGATTATTATTGAGGATGATTTGGTTTCTGCTAAAAGGAATTATCTGCGTTCACAGACGGACGCCTTATTGGCCGAGGCAAGTTGGATTAAGGCGAAAGGAGAGACATTAGAATATGCGCAATAAAAAATTAACCATATCAGTTATCTTGATTTTTATTGTTATGGCAGGTGCTTTGTTTTTATTCAAGACAAGAGGGAATAAATCAAAAGAGACGCTTAAAGAGATAAAACCTGTTTTAGGGAGTATCGAAAATATTATTTCAACCACGGGGACAGTTTTGCCTAAAAACAGATTAGAGATTAAGCCTCCGGTTAACGGTAGATTGGAAGAAATACTGGTGAAGGAGGGAGATTTTGTAAAAGTTGGGCAGATATTGGCTTGGATGAGCTCAACAGAAAGGGCAGCATTGCTTGATGCTGCCCGCGGCCAGGGGCAGGAGCAGTTAAAATACTGGAAAGACGTTTATAAGGCAGTTGCTTTAATTGCTCCTATTGACGCAGAAGTGATTGTAGCAACTGTTCAGCCCGGCCAGACAATAACTACAAGCGAAGCCGTGATTGTGCTTTCGGATCATTTAATCGTTAGAGCGCAGGTTGATGAAACCGATATTGGTAAAGTCAAACTTGGCCAAGATGCAAATATCAGCTTGGATGCTTATCCCGATACAAAAATTAAAGCTAAGGTTGAGCACATATATTATGAATCAGAAACAGTTAATAATGTTACTGTGTATAAGGTTGATTTGGTTCCGGAGAATATCCCGCCATTCTTTCGCTCAGGAATGAATGCTACAATAGATTTTATCGAGCAGCAAAAAGATAATATTATGCTCATACCTCAGGAGGCAGTGATAAAGGAGAAGGACGGAGATTTTGTTTTATTAAAGAATGCCGCCAATCCGGACCAGACCATAAAACAGCCTGTGAAGTTGGGTGTCTATGATGATAAAAATATAGAGGTAATTTCCGGTATAAATAAAGACGATACAATAGTATTGAAGTCAGTAAAGTATAGCCTTCCTAAATCTAATACGGGGTCCAATCCTTTTATGCCTTCTCGAAGAAGATAGGAGTCACCAAGTATGATTGAGTTTAAAAGCGTATCTAAGACATACCAGATGGGTAAGGTTCAAGTAAAAGCCCTTTCAAATGTCTCTCTAAAGATAGGCGCGGGAGAATTTGTGGCAATTATGGGCGCTTCGGGTTCTGGTAAGTCTACGCTTATGCATATTATGGGGTTGTTGGACAGGCCTGACAGCGGTTCATATCTGCTTGAGGGCAAGGAGGCCACTGTTTTATCTGATGAGGAATTGGCAATTACGCGTAACAGGCTTGTAGGTTTTATTTTTCAGCAATTTCATCTGTTGCCGAGAATGACTGCTCTTGAAAATGCAGAATTACCCTTGATTTATGCGGGTAAACATCATTTGAAAGAGAAGGCCAGAGATAAGATTAAACTTGTAGGTTTATCAGAGAGGCAGGGCCATCGGCCGAATGAACTTTCCGGAGGGCAACAACAGCGCGTAGCTATTGCCAGGGCTTTAGTAAACGAGCCGCCACTGATTCTTGCGGATGAACCCACCGGTAACTTAGATTCAAAGAGCAAAGAGGAGATAATCGGTATTCTAAAGCGGCTTAATGAAGAAGGTAAGACAGTTATTATTGTTACGCATGAAAAAGAGGTTGCGGATCACGCTAAGCGCATCATCCATATGCGAGATGGAGAGATTATCTCTGATGAATGTGTCGGGCAGCTAAAATCTTGTCAGGCCAAGGAAGAGCCTTTTGAAATCTCTATAGGTAAGGCAGGTTTATCTTCGAGCCGTGCGATAGGAGGTATGAAGTTTTTCGATTATTTTAAACAAGCCGGATTTGCTATGCTGGCTCATAAGATGCGTTCTGGTCTTTCCATTCTTGGTATATTAATAGGAGTCGCTGCTGTTATTGCTATGTTAGCAGTAGGTGAAGGGGCTAAAGTTTCTATTGAGGCACAGCTAGCTTCTTTGGGTTCAAATTTGCTGGTTGTGCGTCCGGGGTCTTCGCGTCTACACGGTGTAGCTTTAGAATCAGGAGCAGTTACCCGTTTTACTTTTCAGGATGTGGAAGCTATGAAGAAATTGCCCGGGGTTGAAAAGATAAGCCCTTCAGTTACGGGCCGTGCGCAGATTGTTTATGCTAATAAGAATTGGAATACGCAAGTTGAAGGTGTGGGGGTAGATTATGCTCAGATGCGCGCATCTTTGCCTGAGATAGGAAGATTTATTACTGACCATGAAATAAAACTAAGAGATAAAGTAGCGTTGCTGGGCCCGACCGTAGCCAGAGAGTTGTTTGGTGATGTAAATCCTGTTGGCGAGACAATCAAAATCAATCTTGTCAATTTCAAGGTAATAGGTGTATTAGTTTCTAAAGGAGCCAATACGTTTCATGATCAGGACGATATAGTACTTGTCCCGGTTACTACCGCAATGTATCGACTTTTTGGTAAACAGTATATAGATACGATATATATCGAGGGCACAGATTCCCAGTCATTAGAACCGTTGACTGAAGAGATCAGCAAGATGATTATAAAAGAGCACCATCTTGATAAGAATGATGAAGATTCTTTTCAAATAAGGAATATGACCGATATTAAGAATGCGCTTGAGTCTACTACCAAAACGATGTCTTTATTGCTCGGAGCGATTGCAGCCATTTCTTTGCTTGTTGGCGGCATAGGCATTATGAATATTATGCTTGTTTCGGTTACTGAGCGTACGCGCGAGATAGGTTTGCGTAAAGCCATAGGAGCGAATGACCGGGATATTATGACGCAGTTTGTTATCGAGGCAGTAATGCTTTCGTTCTTAGGAGGATTAGGAGGAGTTTTGCTCGGCAGCGGTATCTCCGTTTTAATATCTACTTTAGCAGGATGGGCAGTTAAGATTTCTTTATTCTCAGTTTCTCTGGCAACTACCTTTTCGCTTATAATCGGCTTAGTATTTGGTCTATGGCCGGCTAAGCAGGCATCGCATTTGGATCCGATTGAAGCATTAAGATACGAATAATTAAGAAAAAGTCGTTTTTCCTTATTAAAGCGCTACAATATCTGATATAATATCATTCCGGTTATGTTTTAGCCCGCCTCAAAAAATGGGCATCCAGGCCGCAAAAAGGTGCCCTTGTGCAAATACTTATTGAATTCCATAGAAAAGCATTAACTTTTAAAGACCCATTAAAGATAATCTCTTGTTTTGAGTATGCTAACCTTCCGCGTTGTTTTCATGAAATGGAAGATGCTTTGAGATCAGGATATTATCTTGCTGGTTTCTTCTCTTATGAGTCCGGTTATTCCTTTGAGGAGTGCCTGACACTAGCAGGTAAGAAGTTTGACTTTCCGCTTTTATATATGGGTTGTTACAGGCAGCCTGTTGCGGGTAGAGATTATTTTTGTAAGGATAATGGGGGGAGTAGTGTTTATAATCTTCATAAGAATATAACCAAAGATGACTATTTCTTGAATATCGAGAAAATACGTAATTTTATTGAGATAGGTGATGTCTATCAGATAACCTATTGCATAAAGGCATTATTTGATTTTAAGGGTTCATCTTATGGTTTATACCGCCGGCTTTTCAGGGAGCAGCCGGTGCCTTATCCGGCTTATATCCATACAGATAATTTTGATATTCTTTCTTTGTCTCCGGAGATGTTTATTTATAAGAATGGCGGATTCATTTCTACTAAACCGATGAAAGGGACATGGCCTAAGAAAAATAATTTATTTATGGATATGTTTTCTGCGATGCGCCTTAAATATGATAGTAAAAACCGCGCGGAAAATGTTATGATTGCTGACCTTTTGCGTAATGATTTAGGAAGGATTGGCAAACTGATAAGGGCTCCTAAGCTTTTTGAAGTAGCCAGCTATAGGACGCTTTGCCAGATGACCTCTACCGTAACAGCCCATATTAACCATGACGTAGCAGTCTATGATTTATTTAAAGCGGCATTCCCTTCCGGCTCTGTTACAGGGGCTCCGAGAATAAGGGCTATGCAGATTATTAAGGATATTGAAAAAGAAGAGCGCAAAATTTATACCGGAGCCATAGGTTATATCAGCCCGGGCAAAGATATGTTTTTTAATATCCCTATAAGGACATTGTTAGTATCCGCAGGCAGGGGCGAAATGGGCATAGGAGGCGGTATTGTGTGGGATTCTACTTCACAGGGAGAGTGGCTAGAGGGAGAGTGGAAGGCTAGATTCTTGTCGGATATAGCAGATTAAGTTAGCAGTGCTTAATTTTATTATTGCGATTTCCAGATTAAAGTTATAAAATAAAACTAGAGAGTAAAGTTTAAAGCTATTAAGCTGCACAAGGAGCAGGTATGCCGTCGATTTTTATTGTAGGTGTGATTATTTTTATGGGTTTTATTTTCGGTGAGGCAGCCGCAAAATTTAACTTCCCAAAAGTAACCGGTTATATTTTAGCCGGCGTAGTGTTAAACCCGCAGATAATCCCGCTTATGCCTGAGAGGATGCTTGACCATACTGGGATAATCACCAATCTTGCATTATCTATCATTACATTTTCTGTGGGAGGAAGCCTGTTTTATCCAACCATAAAAAAGTTAGGTAAAAGCATTATATATATAACTATTTTTGAAGCCGAATTCGCTTTTATTCTTGTTGCCGCAGGGTTTTTGGCAATATTGCCATTTTTTATGAATTCAAGTACATATTCATGGGCAACGGTGTTTGTCCCCGCCAGTTTATTAATAGCCTGCCTTGCTTCTCCTACTGATCCTTCAGCTACTTTAGCCGTAGCGCACGAATATAAGGCTAAAGGCGAAGTTACTTCTACGATAATGGGTGTTGCGGCTATGGATGATGTTACAGGGATTATCAATTACAGTATTGCAACGGTTGTGGCAGCGGCCTTAATTACGCATAAGGCTTTCAGCATTTATAATTCTTTTGTTGTTCCTTTGTATGTAATTTTTGGAGCTGTTGTTTTGGGCATTATATTCGGGTTACTCTTTAATGCTATTTCTGAATTTGTAAAGAGGGAAACAGAGGGGGTTATGATTGTACTACTTGTTGCATTATTGGCTATTTGTTTTGGCTCGGCAACTTTAATCAAGGTTGATGAATTGCTTTCTACGATGACAATGGGTATTGTGGTTGTTAATTTTAACGAACAGCGCGAAAAGATATTTGATGTGTTGCAGCGTTATACCGAAGAAATGGTTTTTGTCATATTCTTTACAGTCAGCGGCATGCATCTTAATATAGGGGTGTTGGCTAAGAGTTTTGTTTTGATTCTATTTTTCGTAGTCTTGAGGGCTACGGGCAAGTTTATAGGTACAGGTTTAGGAGCGTTTCTAAGTAATGCTTCTTCGAAGGTTAAGAAATATACCGCCGGCGGACTTATCCCCCAAGGCGGGATTGTAGTCGGCCTGGCACTGATGATTAAGCAGGACCCTGATTTTAGTGCTATTTCGGATTTAATAGTTAGCCTTACAATAGGGGCAACAGTTTTGCATGAGTTTATCGGGCCGATATTCTCGAGAATGGCACTGAAAAATGCAGGTGAAATTAACCCGCGTTTATAATTTACTTGCGCCTGGCGTTGGTAAATTATGCGCTAACCGAAAGGAGAGTGCAGATGGGTAAGTTAAATGTTAAGGCTTTTGGGTTTGCCTGCGGGATTACGTGGGGCTTAGGTATGTTTCTGCTGGGCATAATTGATATGCTTACTTATTGGGGCGATGCCTGGGGTGCTTTGATGTCCACAGTTTATATCGGATACGAGCCGACAATAGTGGGAAGCCTCATAGGCGGAGCCTGGGGTTTTGTAGATGCAGGAATTGCAGGGCTAGCTATTGCCTGGTTCTATAATAAATTTTCTAAGAAATAAAAGATATACAACCTAAAAATATAATGCCTAGCAAGGTCTTTAAGATAAAGCTTAGCAGCAAAGGCGGATATCAGCGTGTCCTGTCGGGCCAACCGCAGACAAGAGGCATGCGTTCAGGTTGCGTATCTTTAGCAGGTGGCGAAGAAGTCGGAGAACATAGTACTAAAAATAGGGAAGAGACCTTGGTTATATTAAGCGGTAAGGGCAGGGTATTTTATGGCAGTTGTTTCGTTGATGTAGATAAAAATACGGTTGTTTATATCCCGCCGCGTACCAGGCATAATGTTAAGAATACAGGCAGGAGTAAATTACGTTATTTATATGTAGTCTCGCCTGTTGTTTAGCCGTAAAGTATATCTTCTGCGATTTCTTCAGATGTCTTCTTATCGATGAGCAATTCTACTATTTTTAGGGCAAAACTTATTGATGTCGCCGGCCCTCTGCTGGTTATTATGTTTTTGTCACATACCACAGCCTCTTCTTTATAAGTAATATCATTCTTAAATAGCTCCTGCATTCCGGGGTAGCAGGTAGCCGATTTATCTTTTAGTATCTCCAGCGGAGAAAGCACAACAGCAGGAGAGGCGCAGATAGCAGCGATGAGCTTGCCTTTACTATGCATTTCTTTTATTATTTCCGATGCTTTTTTTGATGCAGCTATATTTTTGGCCCCTGTCCCGCCTCCGGGGATAACGCAGACATCGAATTCAGTTTTGATTTCATCCAGCGTTTTGTCTGCGGTTACAATTAAATTGCGCGCGCTGCGTATTTTTATATCGGATAACCCGGCTATCGTAAGCTGGATTTGCGCCCTTCTTAAAATATCTATGCAGCTAACCGCTTCTATTTCTTCAAAACCATCCGCTAATATGACTAAAGCGCTTTTTGGCATAAGGCCTCCTTTATTATCTTTAATTTTAGAAGAAATGCGGTAAGTTGGCAATATGTTTTATATTGCATATTAAAATTACTGGGATATAATAAATAAAACAAGTAGTTTTATCCTCAGATTTGTCAAAAAAGGGGGGCTAAATGTTAAAAAGCGTAGTAGTAGCTAAAGAGGTATCAGTAAATGTAATAAATAAAATCGGTGTCTTAGCGGATATGGCTAAAATACTTACCGATAATAAGGTTAATATTGAAGCCGTGGCCGGATACGGTAAGGATAATACTAATGAGGCCGAGATTAAAATGGTTACCAATGATAATGTAAAGGCCACAGATGTCTTAAAGAAGAACAATTATACGGCTGTCAGAGAAAAAGATGTTTTGATCGTTGAGTTGACTAACAAGCCCGGGGCATTAAAAGTTATTACAGAAAAGATTGCTGCCGGAGGGCTCGATATAAAATATATTTACGGTACTGCTTGCTCCGGAGGGTGCCCGGCTAAGATTGTGCTTTCAACAACCGATGATAAGAAGGCATTGTCTTTGCTGAAGTAAATACATGCGGTTGACGTAAGAAAAAGGTGCCCCCTGTTTTAGAGAGCAGGGGGCATTTTTATGGAGATTTCTGTATGACAAAAAAAGTTGCAATAATAGGATCAGGCGTGGGTGGGCTAGCTCTTGCTGCCCGCCTTGCAAATAAGGGGCTTGATGTTAATGTATTCGAGAAGCTCGCTAGTTGCGGAGGCAGGAATAATATAATTGAAGATAAGGGTTTTAAGTTTGATACGGGCCCGTCATTTGTTTTAATGCCTGATTTATTCGCAGAGTTATTTAATTATTGCGGTGAAGATATTAAAAGGCACTTGGATTTAAAACAGCTGGATGTAAATTATAAGATATTTTATCCTGATAAAAAGGCGCTGACTGTTTATAAAGATGTGTCCAGGAAAAAAGATGAGCTTGAGCGTTTTGAGAGAGGAGCGTCTTTGGGTTACGATCATTTTATAGAAGAAACTGAAAGGATATATAAACGCCTGCGCCCGCATTTCTATAAATGTTTTTCCCTTAGAGATGCTTTTAACCCCAGGTATTTGTCGATGGTTTCCAGGATAAGGCCGCTTCAAACCTACTGGAATCTTGCCTGTAAGTATTTTAAAACTGAAGCCTTGCGTTATGCGTTTACTTTTGAGGCGATGTTTATGGGGGTTTCACCTTTTCGCGCCCCCGCTTTCTATAGCATAATTGCCTACACTGACCATAGCCAAAATATAGCGCATCCTATCGGAGGAATGTACCGAATACCCAAGGTGATTGAAGGTTTGGCTTCTAGATTCGGAGCCAAATTTAATTATAACCAGCCTGTAAGAAAGATAGAACATAGAGCAGGTGGCAAGAAAACACTCTTTTTTGAAAACGGCGATTTTCAGGCCGACATTCTAGCCGTTAATGCCGACTATTCATATACTCAGGAGGTGCTTTTAAAAAGGAAGTTGCCTGAAATGGATTATTCCTGTTCAGTCTATCTTATTTATCTGGGGCTCAAAAAGAAAATTAAGGGACTCGAGCATCATAACCTTTTTTTTGCCGATGATTTGAGAAAGAATCTTGCGGAGATATTCGATAATAGTATTGTTCCACTAGACCCTTCATTTTATGTGCATGTGCCGACACTTACAGATGCTTCTCTCGCTCCTGTGGGCAAGGAGATAGTTTATATTCTAATCCCCGTGCCGAACTTAAAAAGCCCGAAAACTGATTTTCGTTCTAAGGAGGACCAGATAAGAAAGACAATCTTTAGAAAAATAGAAGAGGTTATCGGCGAAAGCCTGGAGAATTTAATAGAAGCAGAACACAGGTTTTATCCGGAGGATTTTATTAAACGTTATAATATTAATTATGGGGCGACATTTGGGCTTGCGCATACTCTTTTTCAGAGCGCTTTCTTTAGGCCCTGCAATTATGATTCTCAAGTTAATGATCTTTATTATGTGGGCGCAAGTTCCCAACCCGGAGGGGGATTGCCGATAGTTATTGCCGGCTCACGTATTGTGGCCGATTTGATTGAAAAAGCTTAGCTTGCCTGGGTAATATTTCGGATTGCCGCAGTTATATCTTTTATAGTCTTATCGGGAGTTGATGCCCCGGCGGTTATGCCTATATCTTTTGCTCCTCTAAACCAGCTCTTCCGTAAATCTTCTCTGCGGTTTACCCAGAAAGTATTATTGTTTATCAAGCGCGAGATGTCATACAGGCGTTTTGTGTTGGCACTTTTTTTAGAGCCGATAATAATAATAACGTCGTTCTGAAGCGGCAAGGATTCTATTTCTTTCTGTTTTTGTTTTGTAGGCAGGCATATTGTATCAAAAAAGCGCACTATTTTTATTCGCTTCTTGAGCTTAGATAATGTATTGAGCACATTTTTTTTATATTGAGTAGATTGGCATACTACGCACGCCTTTTTAATTCTTTTTACTCCTTTTAAGCTCGGCCTCTCGGGGTCAATGACTAGCGCATTTTTCTTAAGCTGCCCGATTATGCCGTGCACTTCATCGTGTTTCTTGTCACCTAAGACGATAATCTTATATCCGCGTTTTTCCATATCTTTGACAATCCGGTGTATTTCTTTGACCATCGGACAGGTAGCATCGACGATTTTATAACCTTTCGTCTCAGCCTCTTTTAATGTTTTATTGCAAGTTCCGTGAGCGCGGATAATCAGTATTCTATCATTTCCGTAAGAGAGGCTGTTAACTTTCTTTATCCCGGTTTTTTCTATTTGGCTGACCACGTCCTCATTGTGGACGATATCTCCGAGCATGTATACATTATTATTATCTCTGGCGGTCTGCATGGCTATAGTTAGCGCCCTTCTGACCCCAAAACAGAATCCCGATGTCTTTGCAATATTTATTTTTGCCATATGTTTTGTATTAGCACCTTTAGCGCTATTATTATTTTTGTCGAGGTTTTTACGTAGGCCCTTTTCTTGAAAACATTATAACCGTTATGTTCTATGTTATCAAGTATCCCCTCATATATACGGCCCATTATAGCTATTACGATTCGGGAATTTATATCGTCTATGAAATATAATCCTTGTTTGCTTTGAGCGTAATATCCTCTGGCTTTTTTAATCTGATGTTGCATGAAAGAGCCCCAGTTATCTCCCAGAGTTTCATTTTTTATCTGTTCTGTGGTGATGCCGAAAGCTGCCAGCTCATCTTTAGGAAGATAAATTCTGCCTCTTGATAAGTCTTCTTTGATGTCTCTTAGTATATTTGTAAGCTGCATGGCGATACCCAGCGAAACGGCATATTCGCGGGCTCTGCCATCTCTACAGCCGAATATTTTCAGCATAATCAGTCCGACTACCCCAGCTACTTTGTAGCAATAGTCATAAAGTTCCTGAAAATTGTTATAGTATTTTTTTTCTGTGTCCTGGAACATGCCTTCGATTAATATGGAAAAATAGTCCTGGGGTATAGAAAAATTATTTACGGTGTGCCTGAATGCGGACAGTATTTTATCTTTGGTGTCTATATTGCTGTAGGCAATGGCGATATTTTCTTTTATATTTTTTATTTGGGTTACTTGCGGGATATTATTTCTTTGATCGGCGCTTTCATCTGCCAGCCTGCATATGGCATAAACAGCATAGGAGGCCATTTTTTTATCGGGCGATAGAAACAGGGATGCGAAATAAAAAGTTTTAGCATATTGTTTGGTTATCAGGCGGCAGAGTTCAAAGCCTTCTTTGATTTCTTTATCGAGGTGTGCATTTTGCATAGGTTTATTCTACATCTTTGAAGAATAAAATCAAAGTTAAATTAGTTGCACCTTGCCAGTATTTCTAATAAAATATCAAATTAAACAAATGGAGGGCTTATGAAAAGGATATTATTTACAGCTATTATGGTTTTTTTCTCTTCTTTCAATTGCTACGCTTTGAATTGGCAGGATGCGCATAAAACGGCAGATAAACTGACTGTAAAAGAGGCTAAAGTTAAGCTAGAAGGCAACCCTGCCGACAAAGAGGCGATGTATGTGATGGCATTAGTGTATTTAAACGCTTATCAGATTGATTCTGCCGGGGAAATATTTTCCAGGCTTTATTCGGAAGATCCCGGTCTTTTTGAAGCTAAATGGGGTAAGGCAGAGGTGTTACGCAGGAAGCATAAGATAGAAGAGAGCACTGGCATGCTTAATGAGGTTATTGAGCAGCATCCCGATTTTTACCCTGCATACATCAGTTTATCTTATATAGAATATACTAAAAGACAATACAACAAGGCAATTGTTTTGGCAAAGAAGGTCTTAGCTGCCGGCAGGGATAGCGTTGATCTTAGTAATGTGGTCCGGGCATATCTGTTGCTTGCCGGGAACAGGGGGATGATTGCTTATAACGGAGGTCCGATATCCAAGATTATAAACGGCCCGGCGGTTATCTTTGATTTGCGCCGGGCAGAATCTATGCAGCCGGATGCGGTGGGCGTGCTTTTTGCTATGGGAAGCTATTATCTGCTTTTGCCTGCTTTTGCCGGAAGAAATCTGGAGAAGGCGGAAAGTTATTTAAATAAGACAATTAAGCTGTATCCGCTTTTCCCGGATGCTTATGTAAGGTTGGCACAGCTCTACAAATTTAAAAAAGATAGTGCCAGGTATGAAGAGTATCTTAATAAGGCGCTTAAGATAGACCCGGATAACGAATTGGCCTTAGATATTAAGAGCGGGAAATGTAATTTTATCTGTTTAGATAGAGATTGATGTTGAGGCTATACAGATAATATAGCTTTTGAGTATTCGTAGAGAGCGTCTTTATATTTATTCTGCATGCGCGTATCTGCTAGAAGATATCCGGCTTTCTTAATTAGCCTTAAGATTTGTTTTTCTGCGAAGTTCACGGTGCCGGTTTCAAGCATTAATTTACGTATTCTCAGAAGATCAGCCTTCCTATATTTTCTTTTCGACATTAATTGCTCTATTGTTTTCTTTCCCTGTTTCCCGGCTTTCCTGTAAGCATGCCATATAAGCAGTGTTTTTTTGTGTTCTCTTAAGTCAGACATAACCGACTTACCGATTTTCTTCTCATCTGCGAATATCCCCAAAATATCATCTTTTATCTGAAACGCCCTGCCCAGACAAATACCGTAGTTAAACAGTTTGTTTATTTCTTCGTCTCTTGAACCGGCAAGGGCAGCGCCCGCGGCCAGGGGAGTAGCAAACGTATAGCAGGCAGTTTTAAGGTCGTATATCTGGTATATATCAGATTGCGATATCATTTTCACCGGCTTGGAACCATATAGCAATTCGATGAATTCTCCCGTTCCTGTATAGAAGGCAGCCTCCATCAGTTTTTTGAGCGCTTTTTCTTTGTTTACTTTATCTGTCTTAACCGCCAAAAAGGCATGTATCGACATCGCATACATGATGTCTCCGGCGACTATAGATAAATCTTCTCCCGTTATCTTAATATTTTTATATTTCTTAAGATATCTGTTAAAGAGGACATGCATTGCGGGTTTTCCGCGACGAGAATCTGATTTATCGATGATATCATCATGCACAAGCATAAAATCATGGAGGAGCTCAAGAGACAGGGAGCTTGTATAAAACCCGGGGAGTTCCTTTTTCGCGTAACCGTGGTATCCGAGAATAAACAAGATAGGCCTTACGCGCTTACCGTTTCTTAAGGTGTATTCTTTGATATGCTTAAAAAGCAGGGGGGATATCCTGTTAAGATGGTAATTCCTATCCAACCACGAAATAAAAACGGGAAGTTGTTTTTCTATCCTCTTTTTTATTTTAATAAGCATAGAATTTATGTTATCATATAAAATAATATTATGCAAAACAATTAACCGCAAGAGCTTAAGCTTATGTTAGCAAACTTTAACCGGGCATTAAGACTCCCCTTTACAAGCGCCAGTATCTTACCCTATATCTTTGGCTCATTGATTTTTAAAGAGGAATTCAATTTTATTACTTTTTGTTTGGGGTTGCTTGTTGTTGTGGGGATGCACTTGAGTTCTAATTTGATGAATGATTACGCTGATTCTAAGAGTTCCGCTGATTGGCAGGATAAGAAATTCTATGGTTTTTTCGGCGGGTCTAAGCTGATTCAGGAGGGCGAGCTTTCTGAAAGGTGGTATTTCGGCTGGTCAATATTCTTTGCCGGATGCTCTGTGGCTGCAGTAATAGTTTTGTGCTTAATTTTAAAATCACAAATAGCTTTTTACGCTTTTTTATTTATTTTAGCGCTTGCCTGGTCATATTCTAATAAGCCGCTGCAGTTTTCTTACCGTCGCATGGGAGAATTTATGATTTTTGTTCTCTTCGGCCCGGCACTTGTCATGGGGGCATACTATATACAAAGCTCTATTTTCCCGGATCCCAAGAGCTTTATGCTTTCGCTGCCATTTGGATTCTTTACTACAGGCATTCTTTTTGCCAACGAGATCCCGGATTATCCCGAGGATAAGAAGTGTGCAAAATTTACCTGGGTAAGTATTTTAGGGCCTAAGCGTTCTTATCTGCTTTACGTTATGATTATGGGCGCGGGCGTGCTTTCTATAATAGCCAATGTATTTTTATCGTATTTAAGTAATATATCTCTGTTCTCTTTATTGCTATTGCCGCTGATGTTTAAGGCGGCAGCAATATTAAAAAAGTATACCGATAATAAGGAGAAGTTAATCCAGTCCTCTAAACTGACTATATTGATACAGGCCTTAGCAAGCATTATCTTGATAGTCGACGCTATAATATGAAGAAAACAGTTATTATTATCGGGTTAGGATTTGCCGGGAGCGCGTTAATCGATTCTTTGCGCGGCTTTAGTGATTTATTGGATATTAAAGTTATTGATGAAAAAGATTCTTCGGATTTCCTGCCTTTGCTTCCGGATATTATAGGGCGTAGGATAAACCCCGAATACTTAAGGTCAGATAGCGCATGTTTATGCAAGAAGGCAGGGGTTGATTTCATAAAAGGCTCTGTTTTATCTGTTGACTTGAAAGCCAGGGTAGTCATGACAAGTAAGGGCGATTTTAAATACGACTTCCTTGTTATCGCTTCTGGAAGCCAGACGAATTTCTACGGTAATAATAATATTGAAAGTAATTCTTGCAAGCTAGATAGTGTTGATGATGCTGTGCGTTTGCTGAGATTGCTCGAAGAGAGTAATTTTAAAACTTATATTATTGCTGGGGCAGGGTATACCGGTATAGAGGTAGCTACAAACCTAAGTTTGTTTCTGCACAGGCGTAAGCTATCCGCTGAAATCATATTGGTTGAGCGTGCCCCATCTGTTCTGGGGATGGTTCCAGACTGGATGAAAGATTATGTTCTATCCAATCTTTCTAAAATGGGTATTAAGATCATGAATCAGGTTACAATAGAAAAGATAGAAGCCAAAAAGGTTTCTTTATCTGCAGGGATAACTTTTGATAACGCACTGGTAATCTGGAGCGCAGGGGTAAGAACCACAGATTTTATCCAAAATCTTCCTGTGCAAAAAAGCCCCCAGGGCAGAATTCAGGTGGATGAGTATTTAAGGCTTAATGAGAATTGTTTTGTAGCCGGAGATGCTTCTTATGTTTTGAATGGCAGCACGGCTTTAAGAATGGCAGTGCAGTTTTCTATTACGCAAGCTGTCTTAATATCCAAGAATATAATCAATGCGATAAAATCGCGCAGCTTGATAAAATATAAACCGGTTGACCTAGGTTTTATAATTCCCATGGCTAACAATGCCGGATGCGGAAGTGTGTTTGGGGTAAATATAAAAGGATTGCTTTCGGTTATTTTGCATTATACAATGTGTATTTATCGCTCGCGCGGGATAAGCAGAAAAGTAGGAATAGTTTTTTCTTTGCTAAAAGGAGGCGGGTAATGGACGTAGCCTTATTTTTATTGCGTTTTAGCATGGGAGTTTTATTTATTGCCCATGGTTCGCAGAAGTTATTTGGAGCTTTTGGGGGAGGAGGAATTAACGCTTTTTCTCAGATGCTCTCCGGGTTGGGATTCGCGCCTGCCATATTCTGGGCGTATTTGGCTGGCTACGTAGAGCTTTTGGGCGGACTGTTTTTGCTTGCCGGTTTCTTAACAAAGATTTCTTCAGCTTTGCTGTTTATACTTATAGTAATTGCAACTCTCAAAGTTCATTTAGCAAAGGGGTTTTTTCTGTCAAACGGCGGTTTCGAGTATAATTTTGTTATACTCTGTGTATTGCTGGCGATTCTGATTGCTGGCCCGGGAAAATTCGCCTTGATGAGAAAAATATAGTAAATATTACGTGAGACTCTGGAGTCTGCATCCTAAATATCTTGACACTAAGGCATTGCTTGCCGTATGGCGGGAGGGACTTTTGGCGCAAAAGGTGCTCCAGGGTAGGACAAAAGGTTATACTAAACATCCCCAGCTTATAAGATTTAAGAATACAAAAGACCCGCTTTCAGCAATAGGGTCTTATTTGTATTTTATCTGTTGTGAGGCTGAAGCACGAGGGTATAATTTTAATAAAAAGAGAATCTGTAGTATCGCTTCTAGAAATGCCAACTCTATAAAGGTTAGCCGCGGGCAGCTTATTTTTGAGTATATCCATCTGCTAAAGAAATTAAGAAAAAGAGATAAAAGCGCGTATCTTCTGTTGCGTGGAAATAAAAAGATTGTTTCTCATCCTCTATTCAAAGTTACCTCCGGCGGGATAGCTGAATGGGAAAGGGCCTGATTAATATGTTTCGTAAAGTAATATTATTAAGTATATTCGTATTTTTATTTTTTGGTCTTGCTTTAGCAGATAATACTTGCAGCCCAAATAAGCTCCCGGAGCTTCTGATTTTTTATTCTGAAAGCTGCCATAGCTGTGCCGCGGTAAAAAAAGAAGTAATGCCCGAGATTGAAAGTGAATTTTACGGGAAGATTGTCGTAACATACCTTAATATCGCTGATTTGGATAATTATAAGAAGTTAATTTCTCTTCAGCAGGAATACGGCGATAAAGCAAGTAATGCTATTCCTGTGGCTTATTTTCAGAAAAATATGCTTTTTGGCGAGCTTTCGATACGCTCCAGACTAAGGAATATAATAAATGATTATTTAAAGGCTGATAAATCAGCTAATTCAGCCCTAGAATTGGGGAATCTAGATTTAGCAGCATATTTTGCTAATTTTAAACCTTTGGTTATCATAGGCGCCGGGCTTATTGACGGAGTCAACCCCTGCGCATTTACCGTAATCGTATTTTTTATTTCATTTCTTGCTTTGCAGGGGTATAGGAGGAGAGAACTTATTGTAATAGGACTATTGTTTATCTTCTCTGTATTCTTTACATATCTTTTAATCGGCCTGGGTATATTTAATTTTCTTTACCGCATGGAGGAGTTTTTATTTATATCGCGGTTCTTCAATATAGCCATAGGGGTTTTAAGTATTGTTTTGGGTTTTATGGCCGTTTACGATTTAGTGAAGTTCAGGAGAACAGGGGAAACGGCTGGACTCCTGCTCCAGTTACCGCAGGTGATAAAGAAAAGGATACATGCGGTAATCGGAGACCATTACAGGATTAAGGATAAAACAAAAGGTGCTCCAAATAAGAGGAGTCTTATTTTCTTAGGGGCTAGCGCTTTAAGCACTGGCTTCTTGGTTTCGGTGCTTGAGTCTATCTGCACAGGGCAAACCTATTTGCCGACGATAGTCTTTATATTAAAAACCAAAGGTCAATTAAGGGCGCTATGGTATCTTTTAATCTATAATTTTATGTTTATCGTGCCGCTCTTTATAATATTTGTTCTCGCGTTGACAGGTGCGACTTCCGAGCATTTTTCGAAGTTTCTTAAAAAACATATGCTAACCGTGAAATTCCTTATGGCGGTTTTATTCTTTGGTTTGGGAACATTTCTTATCTGGAGGGGATAATGAGGATATTATTTATTATTTTTGCTTTGTTAATTTCTTTTAACGCTACTGCCTGTTTTTCTTCTCAAAAGAATCTTCCCGTATCTATGATAGTTACTCCGGGAGACTCTTTGACTGATGAGCGTTTTGTCTGGGATTTTGGGCGCGTTAAGGAGGGGGGCGTAGAAGAACATGAATTTGTTTTAAAGAATGATACCGGCAAGACGGTGAATATCACCGATGTCAAGACCTCGTGCGGTTGCACGGCTTCTACTATTAAAAAAACAGTTCTTAAACCTCTGGATGAAACTAGAATTACGGTTAAGTTTAACAGTAAGGGGTATAAGGGAGAGATTAAGCAGTATGTCTATGTGCATACCGATAATGCCGATAATCCGATTATAAGGCTTATAGTTAAGGCAGAGGTAGTTAAAAAATAGCAAATATTTATTTAAGGGGAGGATGGTATGTTCTTTTTGCATTTAAGGATGTATTTATTAATAGCGATTCTTTTTGCTATTGTTTATGCGGCTATTACCGTAATAGGGTATTCAGCCGGAATCACAAGCTTCTATTTTTATTTGGTTATATCGATTGCGTTGATGCTCATCCAATATATGGTCGGGCCCAAGCTTGTAGAATGGAGCATGCACGTTAAATATATAGATAAAAACGAATACCCCAGGCTGCATTCTGTTATCGGGGAATTGGCTAGGAAGGCAAATATACCTGTACCTAGAATCGGGATAGCGCAGATTAATATACCCAATGCCTTTGCTTTTGGCCGTAGCCTTAAAGACGGCAGAGTTTGTGTCACTGAAGGTATATTGAGGCTTCTAAATGATGACGAGCTGAAAGCTGTTTTAGGCCACGAAATAAGCCATTTAAAAAACAGGGATGTCTTAACCATTACTATACTTTCAGTTATACCTATGATACTCTATCGTATCGCCTGGCAGTTTTTGTTTTTTGGACGCAGGCGCGATGAAAGATCGGGAAACACTATGCTTATAGGTTTAGCTGCTTTTATATTCTATTTTATCACCAATCTTTTAGTGTTATATGCTTCGCGCATAAGAGAATATTTCGCTGATAAAGGTTCAGTCGCTTTGGGAAATAGCCCACATACCCTTGCCTCAAGCCTCTATAAGCTAGTTTATGGCTCGGCGCGGATGGATAAAGAATCAATTAAAGAAGCCGAAGGGCTTAAGGCATTTTTTGTAAATGATCCTTCACGGGCTGTTAACGAAATCAATGAATTGTCGCAGCTTGACCTTGACAAAGATGGAACAATTGATAAATATGAATTAAGCAGCCTGCAAGCTAAGAAGTTAAGGCTAAGTTTCGGCGACAGGATGATGGAGGTTTTAAGTACGCATCCGAATATGCTTAAACGCATCAAAAAGCTTTCGGAATACAGGAGTATAGCTTGAGTCTTCTTAGGCTTGCGAGAGCGGTAAGTTGTGTAATACCAATAATTATCTTGACAATTGCCGTTTTTCCAATAAAATAGTTCATTATGAAAAACAAAATATTATTTATATTGGTATTAGGTATCTTTATCGCATCATCCATTGTTTTGGCTGAAGATAAGCCGCGTTGTTTAAAGGCAGTAGAGTTACTTACCGGTTATGGTTCGGCTAACCTTAAAGGGCATCAGCCGGATTATGAATTGTATCCTATAGCGCTTGCGTTCGACCTTGATTTAAAGCCGCTTGTTAAGAAGATTAATATTAATTACCCCGGACTAATTGAATTTCAGATAGAGCCTTTTATCGCTCCTATAGCAAGCCCTGATGCCAACGTAGAAGTGGGTAATGCTTTTATGCTTAAAATCGGCGTTTTGCCTGAAACTTCCAGATTTCAGCCTTATATTAAGGCAGGAGCAGGCATGCTTTACATGACCCAGCATACATTGGAGCAATCTACGCAGTTTAATTTTCTAGAGCAGGGAGCCGTAGGCGCACATTTTTATGTTAATAAAAATTGGGCTATTACAGGCGATGTCAGGTATAGACACGTATCAAATGCCGGCATAGACGAGCCTAATAGCGGTATAAATACTTTATTCTATCTTTTGGGAGCAACTTATCAATTCTAAGCAAGGGATAACCCACCGTTTGCCAATATTTCTCTAAAATTATTAGAATATTTTTTACTTAAAGGTACTTTATGAAAGATATCAGGCTGTCTAGGCTTTCTGATTGTGTAGTTTTCTTTGACTTTGATAATACCATTACTCCGTTCGATGTGCTGGATGATGTGATCAGTAAATTCGCCGTCGATAAGGGCTGGATTGCTTATGAAAGGAAATGGGAGAAGGGCAAAATAGGTTCGCGTCAGTGTCTTGAAGGGCAACTTAAAAGTATCCGGGTCAAAAGGACGGATCTTTTAAAATATCTTTCGACGATTAAAATAGATCCGTATTTTCATGAAGTAATAAGTCTTTTTAAGAGAGAAGGCCTTAAGCCGATAATTTTAAGCGACAGCTTTAAGATATTTATTGATACGATATTGCGCAGTAACGGTGTAAGTGGCGCCCGCATATATGCCAATGAGATTAATTTTAATAAGGATAGGCTAGAGCCGTATTTCCCTAATGCAAACAGATATTGTAGCCGTTGCGCCCATTGCAAGAAGAAAAACTTGCTAACAAGCGAGATAAAGGATAAAATAATAATGTATATCGGAGACGGTATTTCTGATATTTGTCCTGCGGAATGTTCCGATATAGTCTTTGCTAAAGGCAAGCTTCTTGAGCATTTCCGTAAAACCAAGAGGCTGTGCGTTGCTTTCAGGGATTTAAGGGATATATATAATTATTTCAGGGGGCTGGATAAATGAGCACTAAACATAACGGACAGAAGACAAAAATTGTTAATAATAAAACATCCGATCTGCAAGGCGATGATTCTTTGCTTAAGCTTGAGGCCGAATATTGTTCTTGGGGAGATACGGTGCATTATGCGGAGAAGCTTAATATATTCGACAGCTCAGAGGGAATGTATCTTTACGACAAAGAAGGAAATGAGTTCCTGGATTTGCAGATGTGGTATTCTGCAGTTAACTTCGGTTACAAGAACGAACGGTTAAACCAGGCGCTAAAGAAACAGATAGATAAATTACCCCAGCTCGCATGTCAGTATCTACACGAGGAAAAAATTAATCTTGCTACAAAGATTTCCCAGCGCGTAAGCATGATATTTGAGGAAAAGGGCAGGGTTCATTTTAATGTCGGAGGCTCGGCCGCAATAGAAGACTCGCTTAAGGTTGTCCGTAATCACACAGGAAGAAACCTGGTTTTTGCTTTTATGGGCGGATATCACGGTAGGACTTTGGGGGCTTCAGCTATAACTTCAAGTTTTAGGTACCGTGAGAAATTCGGGCATTTTGCCGACAGGGCGTTATTTGTCCCGTTTCCTTATTGTTTTAGATGCCCTTATGAAAAGAAAAGAAATTTCTGCGATATGTTTTGCATCAAGCAATTCGAGAAGTTATTTGAGACTGAATATTACGGGATTGTCAATAATAAGACCGGAAAATGCGAATTGGCTGCTTTCTACGTTGAGCCTGTCCAGGGTACGGGTGGTTACATCGTTCCTCCTCCGGAATACTTCGTACGTTTAAAAGAGATACTGGATAGATATAATATACTTCTTGTTGATGACGAGGTTCAGATGGGTTTCTTTAGGACCGGTAAATTCTTCGGTATAGAGCATTTTAATGTTGTCCCGGATATTATTGCATTCGGCAAGGCATTAACCAATGGTTTAAATCCGTTATCAGGCATATGGGCCAAGGAGAAACTTATTTCTCCTAAAGTTTTCCCTCCTGGTTCAACTCATTCTACGTTTTCCTCCAATCCCTTAGGCACGGCAGTGGGACTTGAGACAATGAAGCTTATTGAGGAATCAGATTTTGCGGTGGATGTTCCAAGGAGAGGAGAGTATTTTATCTCTCACCTAAGAAAGCTTGCCAAGAAATACCCTCAAATAGGCGATGTTGACGGTTTGGGGCTTGCGATAAGGGTTGAGATGTGTCAGAAAGACGGCTATACTCCGAACAAAGAGCTGACAGATGCAATAACTAACATAGGCTTGTCCGGGAATTTGTCTGCCGGAGGCAAGAAACGCGGCTTAGTTTTGGATGTCGGCGGCTACTATAAGAACGTCTTTACGCTCGCCCCTTATTTATATATTACCGAGAAAGAAATAGATTTAGCTGTTTCTTTATTTGAGGAAGCCTTGCAAAAGGGCATAGCAATTACTTCTTAAAGGCCGTATGCTTTCCGGGAGAGTAAGAGTATTCCGGTTAGACGAAAGCGTTTCTCTCCAGAAAAAGCTTTTGCAGCGCTATAATCCCGATGTTATAGAATTTGGCCCCTTAGGCGAGAGATCGCGCTTATGGGTGGATGCAGCTTCTGCTAAAGAGATTAAGAAACTGCTTGATCCCGCATCAAAAAACGATGTTACTTTCTTGGGCTCGGGAGATTTTCATCATGTATCACTTTTTCTCGCCGAACAATTTATTTCTCCTTTAAGTGTCATTATATTCGACCACCATCCTGATTGGTTCATTCTCCCTCCTAAAAAGGCATGCGGTTCCTGGGTGTCTGAACTTTCAAAGAATCCTAGTATAGAGAAAATTATTTTATTTGGCCCGTCCTCCGAAGACCTTAATACGTTGTCTATGCTGACTGCTGATTTGTCTTCTTTGAGAAATAACAAGCTCGAAATATATCCTTATAAACATGGTTCGTCATTGTCTTTATTAAGGAGAATCCCGGATAATGTTTCTATTAGCAATCAGCGAGGGATATTCTATAATAAAATCAATTGGAGAGAACTAAGGGCGGATCCTTTAGGTATATTTTTAGAAGTTATCCAAAGATTGCCTACGAAACAGGTTTATATAAGCATCGATAAGGATTGCCTGAAGAAAGAATATGCACTAACGAACTGGGAAGAGGGGAGTCTTTCTTTAGATGATTTATTGTCGATGTTAGAGATAATTAAAAGCAGGTTGGATATAGTAGGGCTGGATATTACAGGCGATTATTCTTATCCTAAGGTCAGAGGAAAGATCAAGTCGTATGTAATCCGAGCTGACCATCCAAAAGATTATACCGCAAGAAATAATCCGCAACAGTTAATTAATAAGATCAATGAAGAAACCAACCTTAAAATTCTAGATTTATTGTTTTCTTAAACTCTAAACCCAGGGTTACAGGCTATTGTTTGTGATTTTGGGTTTGTTTAGCCTGCCTGCCGGTAGGCAGGGATTTCGTATTTAGCTTCCGCTCTAGTCTTTTTAACACAGGGTCGAAGTTTTTCGGTTGAGTAAGCTTTGCTATTGGCTTAGTAAAGATGGCATTGAGAATGCGGTTATTTATTTTTACATATATAAAAAGCGGGGTAAGAGAAGCGCCGAAGCGCAATTTTGCATGGTAATCTGTTATCCCCAGTTGATAGTAGGTAATGTTGTTTTTTATACACCAGCCAATATTATGGATTAGCGTTGCGTTATAGAGATGGTATAGGCGGGATTTATCTTTATCGAGTCCGATAACCTTATCTATACAGGTATTATTTTTTACAAAGCATAAGTTGAAAGCTACTATCTGGCTTGTATGGTCGCGGGTAATAAAGAACTTGGCGACTCCTTCCATGTTTTTAGCTATATTTTCGAAGAATTCCATGGTTAGCGTCTCAAAATGTATATCCGAATCTTCGAAGTTATTCATGTATAACTCATAGATCCGGTTTTTTATATTACTAATGTCTTCGGTGACTTCGGTTTCAAGACGAGTCAGTGTGTTTAGGCGGTTTAGTTTCTTGCGGATATCTTTTCTGGTGTTTTTGCTTAATTTCTCGATATAATCTTCGCACGACTTCTCTTTTATCGTCAAGAAAGTGTTTGGGAAGTCTTCCATAGAAGCGAATTTATGTTTTTTGAGAATGTCGCAAAGAGTTTGGTGCTTCTCCGTTAGGTTATAGAATAAAGTCGCGATTATTCTTTCTTTTGCGCAGAGTTTAGAAAGTTCTTGTAGAGCGCGCTCTATCAAAAAGGCATAGCCGTAGCTTTTATCTACGCCGATATATAATTCTTCGGCGGTAGGCAGCCCTACAAAAAGCATCTTTGCCTTGAAGGCCCGCTTGAATATTTTTTGTATAAAAAACATAAGTTTTTGTAATGGGCCTTGTATTACGGTGGTGAAAGAGAAATCGTTGATAAAGAATGGGATTAACAATATTACTTCTTTATTATCTTCACCGACTAGATAAGATATGCGGAATTCTTTTGTCCCGGATTCTTCTATTGTTTTGTGATAGCCGAACCCTTCGATGATATCACCGGGGAATATTCTATCCCAGCATTGTATAGTGATGTCATCTATGTCAGAAGTCATCCGGAATTCTATTTTTGGATTTTCTCCAGCCATGGAAGATAGTATATCATAAATATTTTTTGTTACAAATCCTCTTATCAGGATGCCCATAAGCATTGCTTATAACAAAATGTGTTTATTTTTTATCTTTTTGTGTTATAATACACCCCAATATATTATGAAAAATCAGGCGAATAATAGTAACAAATACGGTTTTTATTTAAAGGGTACTAACGGTAAAGGTGTTTTGCTGATTCATGGGATTACCGGCACGCCTTCGGAGATGCGTCATTTAGGCAAGGCTATTAATGATGCAGGTTATACCGTTTTATGCAGTACCTTGCCTAAGCATTGCTCTAGTTTAAGCGAGCTAAAGAAAGTCACCTGGCAGGAGATAGTAAAGTCTTGTATCGCTGATTTCCAGAAGTTGAAGGCAGAATGCCAAAAGGTTTTTGTGGGCGGGCTTTCTATGGGTGCACTTTTAGCTATCCATATCGCCTGCGAATTCCCGGAGAATGTTACCGGCATAGTAGCTTTGGCGCCTACGGTATTTTATGACGGTTGGGCGCTTCATAAAGGAAGACATTTGATTCATCTTGTTTGGCATATCCCCGTCTTAAGAAATATGGTTAATATAAGGGAGGGTTGGCCTTATGGATTAAAAGATGAAACATTACGGGATAATATCAGCAGATTTTATAAAGATGCTAAAGCAAGCGAGTTTGATAAGAAAGTATTGCTTTTCGGCAGTCCATTTTTCCCCGTAGCATGCCTATATCAGCATCACCTTTTTGCAAAGGTAGTTAAAAAAGAACTCAAGAACGCCAAGGCCCCGATTCTTATAATGCACGCCAAAGAAGATGATATGGTCAGTATCAAAAATGCCCGCTATATCTTAGATAGTATTGGCTCTCTTGATAAATCTTTGGCTATCCTGGAAGATAGTTATCATATGATTACCATCGATAACGATAAAGACAGGGTTGCCGAGGAAGCCATCCGTTTTCTAGACAGGTTATAATGGAAAAAGAAAAATTTGATGCAGTAATTATCGGTTCAGGCGTAGCAGGACTTGTAGCTGCGCTTAAGCTTTCTAAGAATGGCAGGCGCGTTGTTTTGCTTGAGCGTCAGTCGGTCCCGGGAGGTTATGCCGCAAATTTCAGGAGAAAGAATTTTACTTTTGAGGCAGCAATACACTGTGTTGATGATTTGGGTCCAGACGGGTATATCAGGGAATTCCTGGAAGAGTACGGCATTTCAAAGAAGATAGAATATATTGATCTGAAACATTTTGCAAGAGTGCTGTTTCCTGGGCATGATTTTGTTGCTGATTTTAACCCAAAGAACTTTGCTGATTACTTAAAGGGTAATTTTCCCGATGAATCAGCAGCTATAGACAATTTCTTTTCTTTGGTAGGCAAGTTCTATAAACAGATAGACGATTTTACTTCTTCCGACCTGCCTTTATGGATTAAACTTATCTTGAGCCCTTTTCGCTACAATCTGATAGTCAAGAGTTCTATGATGTCGGCGAAGGGAATCCTGGATAAGTTTTTTAAAAATGAAAAACTAAAGAGTATTCTTTCTGAGGTCTGGCGTTATTCAGGGGTTCCGCCGAGTGAGTTCTCCGCTTTCTATTTCTTTATTACTTTTTACGGCTATTATTGTCATCCTACTGCATCGGTAAAGGGAGGCTTCGGCCGTCTTTTTGAAGCTATCGTTGATGAAATACGCAATAGCGGTTCGCAGGTAATGTTTAACACAAGCGTAAACAGGATAGTTACTGATGGTGGCAAGAGAGTTAAGTCGGTCGTTACTGATAGGGGTGAGATTTTTGATACAAAGACGGTGATTTGCAATGCTAATCCGTTCGTAGCCCTTACAGAATTGCTTGATAATCAGAGCTTAAGAGATTTCTACACAAAAAAGTTATCATCGATGGATAAGACCATATCGGCAGTACAGGTTTATTTAGGCCTGAAGGTTCCGGTTAAAGATTTGGGGATGAGTCACTCCATGTTTTCTATAAATTCTACCTATAATCATGAGGATGTATTTAAGAGGTGCATGGCGGGAGGTTATGATGGCTGTTCTTTTGCTATTGTAGATCATGCCCGGGTTGACCCTACTCTTGTCCCGGAGGGCAAGGGGAGCCTGGTGATTATGACTTTCGATTCTTATCAGAACTGGCAAGGCCTGAAGAATGATGATTACCGCGCAAAGAAAGAAGAAGTAGCGCAAAAACTGATTAAGAGTTCAGAACGATATCTGCCCGGACTTTCTAATTATATAGAGGTTATGGAAGTAGCTACGCCATTGACTTTTCAACGTTACACTCTGTCTCCGCAAGGCTCGATATATGGTTTTGCCCAGACTATTTTGCAGTCAAGCATCAATAGGCTTCCTTTAAATACTAAAGTTAAGGGGCTTTTTCTTACTGGGGCCTGGACTAAGCCGGGACATGGAGTGCACGGTTGTTTTATTTCCGGAATAGATGCCGCTGATCTTGTTTTAAAATCTCTTCGCTAACTGCTTAATGTTACGATAATAATTCCTGCCATAATCAGTATTGTCCCGAGCCAACGCTCCAGCCCTATTTTTTCCTTGAGGAATATCTTGCAGGCAATAGCGATAAAGATATAATGCATACTATCTACCGAAAAGGCAAAATTCAAGTCTGCTTTCGATAGTACGATAAGCCATACCAATAGAGATAGTGTGCTGAATAAAAACCCCAGCCATACGCGCGGTATAGCTATTAGCTTTAGCACAAACTTAATTATTTTTCTTATGCTGTCTATGGAGAATTCCAGGCTGTTTATGGAGGACTTTAAGAAGAGCTGGCTTATGGTATCAAAGATGCTGGTTAAGATAATAAGTGATATTATAAGCGTAAGACTATGATTCATTATTCGGTTTCACTTTTTCTTCGCTGCTTTTTGATACCAGAATTACTCCGATAAGGATAAGTATAATTCCTATCCACCTTATAAGAGGTATCTTCTCGTGTAGCCAGATTAAAGATGCAAGAGGCACGAATATATAGCTGAAGCTTGCTACCGGAACAGCTACGCTTAAGTCTATTTTAGAGAGGACAGTCGACCATATTATGAATATCAGCATAACCGAGGCAAAACCCAGCCAAAGCCAAGGATTAAAGAAAGCAGTTTTCGCAAAGATAAACACGTCAGATAAGTTTTTTATCCCGAAGTCACTTTGGAAAAGGGCTGTCTTTTTGAAGAAGAATTGAGCGGCGGTTTCCAGGAAGTCCGTTGAAATCAGCAAAATCAGTATTTTAAGAGTCAGTTTCTTTTTATTTTCCATATAAGTTAGTCTTGCATATCGCTTTTTAATATTATAAAATAAAAAAAATAAAAAACAATTAATTAAATGAATATATTTAGTTATCAACCGCCTACTGCAGGATGGCCTATTTACTTAAGAGATATTTTTAGTAGTTTTATCTCGAGCGCCCAGTTTGAAGATGATCTTAAGGGCTACCTACAACTTCCTTATGTGCGGGTGGTTACATCTGGCACAGCGGCCTTTTATCTGATTCTGGAGTCGCTTAAAAGTTCTTCTGCTAGGAAGAAGGTCATTATCCCATCTTACACCTGTCCGCTTGTCCCGCTTGCAATCGAAAGAGCATGTTTGGAAACGCAGGTTTGCGATATAGAGGATAATAGTTTTGATTTTGATTTAACCGCATTAGAGAAGATATGTGCAGAGGGCGATGTTCTGGCGATAGTTGCTACACATTTGGCAGGATTGCCAGTTGATTTGGATAAAATAAACGCTCTGGCCAAACGATATGGAATATATTTGATAGAGGACTGTGCTCAGGCATTGGGTGCCAAGTATAAAGATAAACCTGTAGGTTCTTGTGGTGATTTTAGTTTCTTTAGTCTTTGCAGAGGCAAGGGGCTGACTATTTATGAGGGTGGAGTTGCAGTAGCTAAAGAACAGGATATGCGGAATTTATTTGAGAACCAGTTTGAGAAAATAATGAAGAATAGTTTTTTGCAGGAAGCGCTAAAAATAGCCGAGATCTTCGGCTACTGGATTTTTTATCGCCCGCAGCTTTTTTGGTTTGTTTTCGGGATGCCGCAGTGGTTTTGGAAGACGGTCGGGAAAGAGTCGAGAGCTTATCTGGAAGAGTATGATTTAAATTTTCCATTATACAGAGTTTCGGGATTCCGTAAAAATATAGCGCATGTAGCTTTTAGGCGCCTGCAAGAGCAGCTCAAGAAACAGAGGGAGAAGGCCTCTATTTATATAGAGGGGTTATTTTCTATAAAAGGGATTAGTGTTATTAAGGAGGGCGATTTTGCATTAGGCAGCTATCCATATCTAGCGGTTATATTTGACGATATTATCAAGCGCAATAAAGCAATGGATGTTTTGTCATCTAGAGGGTTAGGCGCTTCTTTAATTTACACTAATGCGATTACCGATTACGCTTTTTTAAATAAATTTGTGCCTCAAACTAACCCCTTAAACGGCAGGAGAATGGCCCAGAGAACTCTTAGCCTTTCCACGGGTATTTTTATGGATAAAAGCCGCATCAAGCTTATTCTGGAGCTTTTGAAACAGATATAATAACCTGCGGGCATATTTGCGGAACGTGTTGACACGCCAGCCATTCTCTTATATAATTATAACTCTATGGAAATCAATGAGATTGTAGAACAAAGGCATACTAAGTTAGAGGCGCTTAAGGCCAAGGGAATAAGTGTTTTTAGCCGTCCTTCAGACTCGCTTATAACCATTGGGAAAGCTCTGTCTGAATTTGAGGAAGGCAAAAGAGCCGTACTTGCAGGCAGGCTGACTGCCAAGCGTCTCCATGGCAAAGTTATGTTTTTGGATTTGAGAGATTCAAGTGGTAAAATTCAGCTTTATGTTAAAAAAGATATTATCGGAGAAGAAAACTTTGTTAATTTCGATAATCTTGAGACAGGCGATATCGTCGAGGTTGAAGGAGAGCTTTTTAAAACGCATACAGGTGAATTTACCCTTAAAGTAGAGAGATTTTCGGTTTTAGCCAAAGCACTTAGGCCGCTTCCGGAAAAGTGGCATGGCTTAAAAGATGTAGAAATACGTTATCGTCAAAGATACCTTGATCTTATCGCTAACGAGGAAGCGCGAAAGGTTTTTATCGCCAGAAGTAAGATTATAAAGGCTATAAGGGATTTTCTCGATAAGAACGGTTTTCTTGAAGTAGAAACTCCTATGATGCATGATATCCCCGGAGGCGCAGCCGGCCGGCCTTTTAAAACCCATCATAATGAGTATGGGATGGATTTGTATTTAAGGATTGCCCCCGAGCTATATCTTAAGCGTCTGATTGTAGGAGGGCTTGATAAGGTTTATGAAATCAACAGAAGTTTCCGTAATGAGGGGATTTCGACCAGGCATAACCCCGAGTTTACTATGTTGGAAGTTTATTGTGCGTATGCTACTTATGAAGATATGATGAAGCTGACACAAGACCTGATTACTTATGTGGCCGTTGAGGTATTCGGTAAAACAAATTTTACCTATCAGGGTAAGCATATAGATCTTGGCACTCCCTGGCAGAGGAGTTCTTTTGCCGGGGTTGTGAAGGATAGATTCGGAATAGAGCCTTCTGACGAACCCGAAGTAATGTTAAGCAAACTTCATGCTAAAGGTTTTGCTAAGGAAGCAAACAGGCTTAGCCGTTCCCAGGTGAGCAAGATTATAGAAGACATACTTGAGGAAGGCCTGCAGGCAAATCCGACTTTTGTGACCGACTATTTTACTAATCTCTGCCCGTTGGCTAAGACTAAAGATGGTAATCCGCTGGTGTCGGAAAGGTTTGAGCTTTATATATCCGGTCTTGAGGTTGGGAATGCGTATTCGGAGTTAAATGATCCTCTTGAGCAGAAAAAGCGTTTTGAGGAAGAGATTAAGGATATGGATACGCAGGATAAGAAGAATGTCGATGAGGATTACGTTTTGGCGCTTGAACACGGGATGCCTCCGGCAGGCGGCCTGGGCATAGGCATAGATAGGTTGGTTATGCTTCTTACGGATCAGGCATCAATAAGAGATGTAATATTATTTCCTCTTTTGCGCCCAGTGAAAGAGTGAGTTTTATGAATACAGCGTTTTTAATTGCTTGGCGTTATTTTAAGACAAAAAGGAAAGAGAAATTTACTTTTCTTATCAGTGCATTCTCGGTATTGGGTATTGCCATAGGCGTTATGGCTCTGATACTGGTTATTGGCGTGATGAATGGCTTTGATAAAGAGCTGCGCGATAAGATTATAGGCAACTTTGCGCATGTGATTGTCTTAGGTTACGATGGTATAGGGCAGAACGATTACCCTGCTATAGAAAAGAAGGCGGCTTCTCTTGCGCACGTAGAGCATGTTTCGGGTTATGTGCAGGGGCAGGTTTTTGTAAATGAAGGCAAGGCTATCTTTGCCGCAGACCTAAAAGGCATAGATGTTGTCAAAGAAGCCAAAGTAACCAAGATTAAACAGTATCTTATTTCAGGTTCTCTTGGTGACTTGGTCGCGGATACGGTAATCATCGGTAAAGAACTTTCTTTATATCTGGGCGTAGGTCCAGGCTCAGCTATTAATATATATACTGTGCAGGGACAGAAACGTACGTTAAAAGTCGCCGGTATTTTTAGTTCCGGTATTTATGATTATGATTTTAGAACGCTCCTCGTCAATTTAAAGACAGGCCAGGATATATTAGGCTTACCAAATAAATTAAGCGGAGTTTCCCTTAAGCTTGATGATATCTATTCTGCGCAGAGTGTAAGGGATGCGCTATCCGCTAAATTGGGGGCACGGTATATAGTCAAGACCTGGATGCAGCTAAACGAGAATTTCTTTGCCGCGCTGAAGCTAGAGAAAATTACCATGTTTATTATCCTGACGCTGATTGTCCTGGTTGCTTCGTTTAACATAGCCAGCACCTTAATCGTAATGGTGGTAGATAAGACCAAAGATATAGGCATCTTAAAGACAATAGGTGCTACTTCAGCTAAGGTAAAAAAGATTTTTATTTATGAAGGCCTTTTAATAGGAGCTATAGGTACGGCCTTGGGTTCTTTTTTGGGTATTGGTATTTGTTTTCTGCTCAAGAAGTATCAATTTATAAAATTGCCTTCGGTATATTCTTTGGAGAGGCTCCCGGTATCCATTGTATTTTGGCCGGATATAGTACTGATTATTTCTGCGGCGCTGGCGATTACTTTTATTTCCACCGTTTATCCGGCATTAAAAGCCGGCAAATTAAAACCTGTTGAGGCACTCAGGTATGAATAGCGCTGTTATGCTTGAAGCCAGGGGTATCCGTAAGGTTTATAACGGTAGCGAAAAGCCGCTTGAGGTTTTAAAGGGCATTAACCTGAATATAGATAAGGGGAGTTTTGTTGCTATTGTCGGTCCGTCAGGAGCGGGGAAATCCACTCTTCTGCATATTTTAGGCGGGCTGGATGAGCCGACAGACGGTAAAATTATTATCGATGGGCAGGATATGTATGGTTTAAGAGACGATGTCCTGACTGCCTTCAGGAATAAGAGGATAGGTTTTGTTTTCCAGTTTTATCATTTGCTTCCTGATTTTACGGCGCTTGAAAATGTGGCTATGCCTTTTTTATTCAGCGACAAAGCGGGTCTAGAGGAAAGTCAGATAAGAGGCAGGTGTTTTGATTTATTAAAGAAGTTTGGCCTTCAGGATAGGGCGGGGCATTTCCCGTCTGAACTTTCCGGAGGGGAGCAGCAGCGTATAGCTATGGCACGGGCTCTGGTGAATAACCCGGAAGTGCTTCTTTGCGATGAGCCGACAGGCAATCTCGATACCAATGCAGGAGACGAAGTCATATCTACTATAAAGAAATTAAATACCGAGAATAAGACGACGGTTATTTTAGTTACTCATAATATGGAGCTTGCAAAGATGGCCGATAAAGTCCTTTGTTTAAAGGACGGGGTACTCTTGAATTAGCAGAAAGGGGAAATTATGAAGGTTTATATCAACGGTAGATTTTATGATAAGGAAAACGCAAAGATTTCCGTGTTTGATCACGGTCTTTTATACGGAGACGGTGTTTTTGAGGGTATCCGTTCTTATAACCGCCTGGTTTTTAAGCTCAAAGAACATATCGACAGATTGTATGAATCGGCCCACTCCATAATGCTTAATATCCCTTTAAAAAAGGAAGAGATGATTAAGGCGGTGGTTGCTACTTTGAAAAAGAATAGCCTTAAAGACGCCTATATCCGGCTTGTGGTTAGCCGCGGAGAAGGTGATTTAGGGCTCGACCCGCGTAAATGCAGAGGGAACGCAACGATAATTATTATTACCGATAAGATCATGCTTTACCCGGAGAAATTCTACAGAGATGGGCTATCTATAATTACCGTTCCTACGGTAAGAAACCTGCCTGAAGCATTAAACCCGCAGATAAAATCGCTTAATTATCTAAATAATATACTTGCGAAAATCGAAGCGACAAATTGCGGTTATGATGAAGCGATAATGCTTGATTCTTTGGGTTATGTCGCCGAATGCACCGGAGATAATATCTTTATTGTGAAGGGAGGACATTTATATACTCCTCCTCAGTGTATGGGTACGCTGCGCGGCATAACGCGCGATTCTATATTAGATATCGCAAAGAAAGATAAGATTCCCGTGCATGAGCACGTGATTAGCCGGCACGAGGTATTTATATCTGACGAATGTTTCCTGACCGGAACGGCAGCAGAGATAATTCCTGTGGTTAAGGTAGATGGCCGCGTTATCGGTGAAGGCAGACCGGGCAAACTTACTTTGAGTCTAATGAAGAAATTTAGAGAGCTGACAAAAAAACAGGGAGTAAAGTATTAACTTCTTTACTATAAAACGGGTAGAATATGATTTGCGATGTATGCGGTAAAAATCAGGCAACGGTACACTTGACCGAGATAGTTGATGGTCAGATGACGGAGCTTCATTTGTGCGAAGAGTGCGCCAGGCAGAAAAGCACCCAGATGGAGCAGCAGTTTGGGTTAAGCGATCTTTTGGCCGGCTTGGCGGAATTTGAAAAACCGCTTCAGGAAAAAGAAAGCATATCTGCTAAGTGTGATAACTGCGGGCTGACCTATTCTGATTTTAAAAAGATAGGAAGGCTTGGATGCGGAGAGTGTTATACCGCATTTAGGAAGTATTTGGGCCCGCTTCTGAAACGGATACACGGCTCCAGCCTGCATTTTGGAAAATCTCCGCATAAAGATGAGACCAGGGCAAAGGATAAGACTGTAAATGTCGATGAATTAAGGTCGAAACTTCAGACTGCTATAGAATCAGAGGCCTTTGAAGAAGCGGCAAGAATCCGCGATGAGATAAAAGAATTAGAAAGAAAACAAAGGAAAACCAGCAACGGTAATAAAAATGGCAATCAATCTAAGTGATTTAGTAAATCATACCAGTGAGTGGTTAAAAGGTACCGGACCTAATTCGGATATTGTTATCTCCAGCCGTATTCGTCTGGCAAGAAATCTTAAGAAAATTCCTTTTCCGCATTGGGCGGATAAAAAGCAGTCCGAGCAGGTGTTAAAATCCGTAGAAGGCGCCCTTGAAGGCATAGATATGCTTAAGGGTTTAGGTATTTTACGTCTGGATGAGATGGATACGATAGATAAGCAGTTTCTCGTTGAAAGGCATCTTATGTCGCGCGAACACGCACAGAAAAGCGACAGTAAGGCAGTAGCAATAGAACATGATGAAATAGTTTCTGTTATGATTAATGAGGAGGATCATTTAAGGTGCCAGGTTATGCAGTCAGGTTTTAATCTCTTTGAAGGCTGGGCCATTATTAATAAGATCGATGATTATCTATCTAAGGTTTTAGATTATGCTTATCTTGAAGATTGGGGATATTTGACTGCCTGTCCTACTAATACCGGAACAGGTATGCGCGGTTCGGTAATGCTGCATCTACCGGCCCTTGTTTTAACACGTCAGATAAACCGCATATTGGCAGCGATAGCAAAATTAAGTTTCACCACCCGAGGGCTATATGGTGAAGGTACCGAGGCTATGGGTAATTTCTTCCAGATTTCCAATCAGGTATCGATGGGCCATACCGAAGTAGAAGTTATAGAGAATATAAATAGCCTGATCCGTCAGATTATCGATCAGGAGTCCCAGGCGCGTCAGGCTTTGCTTGTCCACAACAGGGCAATGCTCGAAGACAGGATTTACCGCAGCTTTGGGGTTTTAGAAAACGCGCATATAATATCAAGCCAGGAGACTACAGAATTATTATCTATGGTAAGGCTTGGCAGTGATTTAGGAATTATAAAAGATATCGACCGCCGCGCGATAAATGAATTATTTATTATTATCCTTCCGGCGCACCTGCAGAAGATAGAGGGAAAGAAACTTTCCAGCCAGGAAAGGGATATTAAGAGAGCTGAGATAGTAAGAAAAAGGCTAGGCAAAATTTAATATACATCATTAAGGAGGAATTTCATGTTTAACCGTTTTACCGAGAGAGCCAGAAAGGTAATTATTTTAGCCAAAGAGGAAGCCCGGCGTTTTAATCACGATTATATAGGCACAGAACATATATTGCTTGGGCTTGTGCGTGAAGGCGAAGGTGTCGCGGCTACTGTATTGCAGAAAATGGGGGTATCGTTAGAAAATATAAGGCTGGAGATAGAGAAACTTGTGCAGCCCGGGCCTACTACCCAGATTATCGGAGATATACCTTTTACTCCGCGCGCAAAAAAGTCTTTAGAATTGGCTGCCGAGGAAGCAAGGTCTCTAGGGCATAATTATATAGGCACGGAACATCTTTTATTGGGATTAATACGCGAAGGCGAAGGTGTGGCATCGCAGGTTTTATTGAATTTAGGGCTTGATTTAAATACCGTGAGAAATGAGATTATGGATCTTTTGGGTTCTGCATTACCGGGTTTCGGCCAGCAACAGCCAAAGACTAAGACTCCTGCTTTGGATGCTTTCGGCAGGGATCTTACAGCCTTGGCAAAAGCCAATAAACTTGATCCGGTAATTGACAGACAACAGGAGATAGAAAGGGTCATACAGATATTAAGCAGACGCACAAAAAATAATCCTGTTCTCCTTGGAGAGGCGGGTGTAGGAAAAACTGCCATAGTCGAAGGTTTAGCCCAGGCGATTATAGTAAGTAATGTGCCGGAAGTCCTGATTAATAAACGCATTGTAGTCTTGGATTTAGCACTTATGGTCGCCGGTACCAAATACCGCGGTCAATTTGAAGAAAGAATAAAAGCGGTGATGGAGGAAATAAAGCGTTCACAGGATGTAGTTCTTTTTATAGACGAGTTGCATACGTTAGTAGGCGCCGGCGCTGCAGAAGGCGCGATAGATGCTTCTAATATATTAAAGCCTTCGTTATCACGCGGAGAGATTCAGTGTATAGGAGCAACAACCTTAGATGAATACAGGAAATATATTGAGAAAGATGCTGCTTTGGAGCGCAGGTTTCAGACCATAATGGTTGAGCCTCCCTCAGTTGACCAGACCATAGAGATATTAAAGGGTTTAAGAGAGAAATATGAAGCGCATCATAGGGTTACTTTTAAGGATGAGGCACTTGAGGCCGCATCTAAGTTATCAGACAGGTATATATCCGGAAGGTTTCTGCCTGATAAAGCTATAGATTTAATTGATGAGGCCGGTTCGCGCGCCCGTCTGAATGTTTTGGTAGTTCCCCCTGATATCAAAAGCCTTGAAAGCAAAGTGGAGAATATTAGAAAAGAAAAAGAGGGGCTTATTAAATCCCAGGATTTTGAGAAGGCAGCAGCTTTAAGGGATCAAGAGCGTCAGGCGCGGCAGGAACTTGAACATTTGAATAAGGAATGGTCGCAGGCAAAAGATAAAATGCGTCCGGAAGTAGGAGAAGAGGAGATTGCGCGCATTGTCTCGCAATGGACAGGTATCCCGATATTCAGGCTTGAAGAAAGAGAAGGCGAGAAGCTGCTTAAGATAGAGGAGGAATTACGTAGGCGTGTTATTGGCCAGAATGAGCCTATTTCAGCGATTGCCCACGCTATAAGGCGTTCCCGTGCCGGCATAAAAGACCCCCGCAGGCCGATAGGTTCCTTTATATTCTTAGGGCCCACAGGCGTCGGTAAAACTCTGCTTGCCAGAGCGCTGGCTGAATTTATGTTCGGCGATGAAGACGCGTTATTGCAGCTGGATATGTCGGAGTATATGGAGAAATTCAATGTTTCCCGTCTTATCGGTGCTCCTCCGGGTTATGTAGGTTATGAGGAGGGCGGGCAGCTTACAGAAAAGGTGAGACGTCGTCCGTATTCAGTAATATTGTTGGATGAAATTGAGAAGGCGCACCCCGACGTTTTTAATTTACTCTTACAGGTTTTTGAGGAAGGGCGCCTTACGGACAGTTTCGGCAGGAAAGTGGATTTTCGTAATACTGTAATTATCATGACATCAAATGTCGGGGCTGAAACTATACGTAAGACCGGCTCTCTTGGTTTTAAGGCGCAGAACGAAGAGATTACTTACCAACAGATGAAAGAAAAGCTTCTTGAGGAAGTAAAACACACATTCAAGCCGGAGTTTTTAAACCGCATAGATGATATTATCGTTTTTCATTCTTTGGTAAAAGATGATTTAGTAAGGATAATAGATATAGAAATAGCCAATGTGGAAGATAGGCTCAAGGATAAGAATATTAAACTTGAGGTATCTGCTGAGGCAAAAGATTTTCTTATTGAAAAAGGATTTGATCCTGTTTTCGGGGCAAGGCCATTAAAGAGGACGATACAGAGGTTCTTGGAGGATCCGTTGGCTTCAGAGATAATTTCTAAGAGATTTAAAGATGGTTCTTTAATAAAAGTGCTGCGTAAAAACGAAGAGTTGGTATTAGAATGAGATTAGAAAGTTTTTTTATATCATTAGGCAGGACCGCGATATCTTTTATGTATTTTATCGGCGGCTTAAGTAATCTGGCCCTGCAGACTATCTACCTGACATTTACTCCGCCTTTTAAAAAATTCCGCGTAATTGAACAGGCAAAAAAGGCCGGGGTGGAAAGCTTTCCTATTGTTTCTTTGATAGCGCTTTTTATAGGCGTAATTCTGGCCTTGCAGACTGCGTATCAGATGCAGCGCCTGGGTTCGGAAATGTATATAGCAAGCATTGTTGCTTTATCTCTCGTAAGAGAGTTAGGCCCGGTTATAACCGCACTGGTAGTTGCAGGAAGGGTTGGGGCTGCAATTGCTGCCGAAATAGGCTCTATGCAGGTTACGGAGCAGATTGATGCGTTGGAGACATTAGCAGCAAACCCGATAAAATACTTAGTGGTTCCCAGATTTCTAGCTTTGAGTATAATGTTGCCAGTTTTAACTCTTTATGCCGATGCTATAGGTATATTCGGAGGCTATTTGATGTGTGTTTATAAGCTGGGGATTTCATCCAGCATGTATTGGACCGTTACCTTCGATGCCTTATTGACTAAGGATATGGTAACGGGTCTGGTTAAGACTGTATTCTTCGGGATGACTATAGCATTTGTCAGTTGTTATCAGGGTTTTAATGTGGAGGGCGGGGCAGAGGGCGTGGGACAGGCCACTAAGAAAGCGGTGGTAAGCGCATTTATACTTATAATTGCCATGGATTGTCTTATTACTGCGGTATTCTATTTTATATTTCCTTAGAAAGATTATGGGACAGACGATGATAGAGATAAAGGGATTGAACAGGTCATTTAACGAGCGCAAAGTGCTTGATAACCTCAACCTTAACATTGATAAGGGGACTACTTGTGTTATTATCGGCAGGTCAGGTTGCGGGAAAAGTGTAATGTTAAAACATATTGTCGGTATCCTTGATCCGGGGAAAGGCACCGTTTTTGTCGATGGCCAGGATGTTTCCCAGCTGCCCGAAAAAGAACTCGATAAGCTGCGCTTAAGAATAGGCATGGTTTTTCAAGGCGGAGCTTTATTTGATTCCATGACAGTAGGCGAGAATGTAGGTTTCGGTTTAATCGAACACGGAGCCAAGATAAGCCAAAAGGAATTATTAGAAAGAATTGAGGAGTCTTTATGCATGGTTGGTTTGTGCGGTATAGGTAACCTTATGCCTTCGCAGTTAAGCGGCGGGATGAAAAAACGCGTGGCGCTTGCGCGTGCAATATGCATTAGGCCGGAGATTATTCTTTACGATGAACCTACAACAGGGGTTGATCCGATAACCGCAGATAGCATTAATGAGCTTATAAAGAGCATGCATGATAAGCTTAAGGTTACTTCAATTGTGGTTACGCATGATATGAAAAGTGCGTATATGGTTGGTGATAAGATATCCATGCTTTATAAGGGAAAAATTATCGCCGAGGGCACGCCTGATGAAATTCAGAGCAGCACGCATCCAGTGGTACATCAGTTTATTAACGGGCTGGCACACGGGCCGATTACAGATACTCTATAAATTATTAAAGGGAGGAACCTAATATGATATTCGGCAAGACCAAGATGGAGCTTCAGGTCGGGGTTTTTGTA
>CAYXSY010000014.1:0-693 GCA_964467905.1 uncultured Planctomycetales bacterium
ACTCGTCGCTAAAACCCTTTAAATCAATATTAGCGGCATCCAGATATTTAGCAAGCTGCCTTAATGGCCCTTCGTTAATATAACCTGAGGAATGCATAACGTTTTTTAGCCCCGCCTGCCTAGCTAATTTAGCGGTCTCTAGCATATATTCATAAAAAATTGTCGGTTCGGTATAAGTATAAGCAATGGTATGGGCGCCTGAAGCAACAGCCTCTTTTACCAAAGCCACAGGCTCAATATACTGATAATCAATCTCTTCTGGCCTGCGCTGTGAAATCTCCCAATTTTGACAGAACTTACAACGCAGGTTACATCCGGCGGTAGCAATTGAAAACGCTTCTGTTGAAGGCAAAAAATGAAAAAGAGGCTTTTTTTCTATAGGGTCAACGTGAACAGACACCAGCTTTCCGTAAGATAAGCTATAAAGCCTACCCCCCTGATTCTGGCGCACCTGGCAAAAACCGCGCTGGCCAAGCGGTATTGTGCAGCGCCGCGGACAAAGCTGACAGCGTACGGTATTGTCATTAAGCCTATCGTAGAAAAGGGATTCTTTGGGTAACTCTGCGGCAAATATCAGAGGTAAACAAGACAAAACAAATAATAAACTAAAAAACAGAGTACGGTTAACAGGGTGTTTCATAAAGTTTTCCTTGCCGGAGAATACCCCGGAGAGATACCTTCATTCGCTCACTC
>CAYXSY010000014.1:793-49480 GCA_964467905.1 uncultured Planctomycetales bacterium
GGCTTGTCGCCTCGTGATGCTCATTCAGGTATCCACCAAAATTTTCCTTGTCGGACTCTATTTCGGAGAGATACCTTCATTCGCTCACTCGGCTTGTCGCCTCGTGATGCTCATTCAGGTATCCACCAAAATTTTCCTTGTCGGAAAATTTTGGTGGAGCTGAGGGGAGTTGAACCCCTGACCCCCTCGTTGCGAACGAGGTGCTCTCCCAACTGAGCTACAGCCCCAAATTATCCTATAACAAAATTTTGGTCCTACGGCCAACCCAAGCTTTAATAAGACCGAAGGACCTGATAAACAGCAAAACCGGGATTTTACTCAAGCATATTAAAATTTAACATATTTTATACCTATTAGCAAATATAAAGTATCGCGCTCAAAGACAAATCTAGCATATTCCAACTTCAAGATATTCCTTATCTTCAGGCCTATGGAAACATAACCTTGTAATAATTAGTCAAAGATTTCAACGCACCTACAAATAAAAAACCCAAATAAATACTTAGAACAAGTACTACGGCAGTAATTATTATCTTGGTCTTTCGGCTGAAATTCGGATTCAACCATACTAATGGTAAAGCAAATGGACCAACACACAGAAAAGCAAGAATCAAAACGGCAGGCCTATAATACCACTTCCCTTGCTCCCTACTTTCAATCATACTGCCGCAATGCTTACATTTTATTGCTTCATCCTGTATATCTTCCGCGCAAAAAGGACATTTTTTCATACTGGCTCCTCTTCATCCCGCTTCATAAACTACACCGAAATTATGTCAAACAATTTTGGTGTATTCGGCGGGATAAATTCGCACATATAAGTTATACCACCGCCTAATCGATAGCCCAATCCATAACTTATGTACTCATTTAATTATACCATTCTCATTCTAAAATACTAAGCAATTTAGCAACTTCTTGGTGGGGCTCATCAAAGCTAATTTAAGTTTTATTTTCCTCGATTTTTTGTTATAATTTGAGCTGAAAAAAGGAAAACTATGTATTGCAAATATTACGGCTTAAAAGAACACCCATTTAACATTACCAGCGATCCCTTGTTCTTCTTTCTAAGCGAAGCGCACAAAGAAGCGGTATCTCATCTTCTCTACGGCATATCACAAAGGAAAGGTATACTAGTTATAACCGGCGAAATCGGCACAGGTAAAACCACACTCTGCCGTTTCCTGCTTAACCAGCTAGGAGAAAATGTTAAAACCGCCTTTGTCATGAATCCTCCCCCATCAGAGAACCAACTTCTGCAATCCATCGCAAAGGATTTCGGCATAAGGTTTAAATTCAAATCAAACTTATATATACTCTGGGAACTCGATAAGTTCCTGCTCAAAGAATCCAGGAAAGGCAATAACGTTGTCTTAATTATTGATGAGGCACAGAATCTTAAACCCGAAGTGCTTGAAGAAATACGGCTGATATCAAATCTTGAAACACACAAACATAAATTAATACAAATAATCCTTGTAGGACAACCCGAATTAAAAGAACGGTTAAGCCTTCACAGCTTACGACAGCTTCAGCAAAGAGTTATAGTAAGATATGACATAAAGCCGCTCTCTAAAGAAGAGGTGAAGGAATATATTAAACACCGCTTGGATATCTGCGAAGCTGATGGTAAGCTAAAATTTGACCTTGCTTCAATTGAAATAATATTCGAGTTTTCACAAGGCATACCGCGGCTTATAAATATGATATGTGACAGAGCCCTTTTAGCCGGTTTCGCGCAGGGAAAAGATACGATAGATACACAAACCATCATTAGATGCAAAGAAGAATTGGGAAGTTATTTTAACGGAGGATAAAACATGAGTGTTATATACGACGCCCTAAAGAAAGTCGGAGAACAGATAGATAAAGAAACTCCGGGAAAGTCAAAAAAACAAAATACTACTCTCAAGAAAAGCGTATTTCTCTTAATATATATCTGCGTAACAATAGCGGGATTTACCGCTGCAAATATGCTCTTTAATACTGCTGGCTGGGGGAAACGGCCAGAAGAGATAAAACAGGTATCGAATAAAAACTATTCTATCAAAAAAGATAATCTGCCGATACTAACTCCCGAGAAAACAATAACCATAAATCACAAACAAGACATCCAAGAAAAAGAACAAAATGCAGAAATGGAAGAAGCAAAAATGCCTCCGCCTCAACCGCCGTCACTTGTATTGAATGGATTGTTTTTCTCCGGAAATGAAGGATATGCAATTATTAATAATCAGATAGTGCGCGAAGGCGATATCATAGATGGGGCGCAGGTTAAACATATAAGCATGAGCAATGTAGAATTGGATTTTCAAGGGCAGGAGTTAAATCTGGCGAATAATAAATAATTTACAACCGCTCTTTTATCGCTTTCTCTATAATATCAAGCGGGACCGAACTGACAACAACAGCTTTGCCTATTTTCCCTAAAAGAACAAACGTGTTCTTTTGTCCTATAAATTTCTTATCGCGATAATGTGATTTTATTATTCTAGATACCGAGAGGCCCTTTATCCTTACAGGCAGCCCCATCCCGGAAATCAAACTTTCTATATCTCTGTAATCTTGGTCTTTAAGCATGCCCATGCGGCAGCTTATCCCGCAGGCAAGCAACATACCTAAAGCCACTGCCTCTCCGTGGTTATAAAGGGTGTAACCCCCTGCGCATTCTATTGCATGCCCCAAAGTATGGCCGAAGTTTAAGATTGTCCTTAGCCCCTTCTCTTCCTTCTCATCCGAACTTACGATATCCGCCTTAATCCTGGAACAAGAACCGACAACATGCTCTAACTCATTCCCCTTCAACCCCAAAATAGCTCGCCTGTTTCTCTTCAAATAAGCGAATAGAGCTTTATCCCTTATCAATGAATACTTAATAACTTCCGATATCCCGCTTATTATCTGCCTGGGATCAAGGCTCTTAAGCAAATCCGTATCACTTAAAACCAAGCGCGGCTGATAAAATGAGCCCACCATGTTTTTCCCGGAAGACAAATCTACAGCGGTCTTGCCACCTATGCCAGAGTCAACCTGAGCCAACAAAGTAGTCGGCACCTGCACATAAGGGATGCCTCTTTTGTAAATAGAAGCAACAAAGCCTGCCAGATCTCCTATAACCCCTCCGCCAAAAGCGATTATAAACACGCGTCTTCGTATATCATACAAAGAAAGGTCATCTATTACTGCTGAAGCTATCCTTATAGACTTGCTCTTCTCTGTGTCTGCTACAACCCTGAATTTAACAGATATTCCGTAATCATCGAGGGCTTTTGTTATCAGGCTGCCGTATTTATCTTTTATTAAACGGTTAGTGATAATATAAGCATCGCATCCTAAGTTTAGGTTACTTAAGAAATATCCTAGCCTTGATAGTAGGCCTGCGCCGACAAGTATATCATAAGACCTTTTTCCTAAATGCACAGTTATCTTCTTCATAACGCTACTCCGCCAACAAACAACTTTAAGATTAAATCAACTGCAGGCCATATATTAAGTAAACCGAATCCTACCAGAAATAAAATAATAAAAAAACCGTACGGTTCTATAGATGCGTAAGCCCTAGCAGCTGCGGGGGGAAGGAATCCTATCAATACGCGCGATCCATCTAAAGGAGGTATGGGTATTAAATTAAATACTCCCAGGATTACATTAATCAATATTAAATTTACTAAAAACCCTCCAAGCAAATACGATGCCGGCAGCGCCCTAACAATAAGGCTTAGGATAAAAGCAAAGATAAAATTTGAAAGCGGTCCGCTTAAACCAACCAGCATAATATCGCGGTGAGGATTCCTGAAACTGCGGTAATCGATAGGGACAGGCTTTGCCGCCCCAAAAATCAACCTGCCGCCGCTGGAAATAAATATAAAAAGAGGCAGCAATACCGTACCCATAAGATCTATGTGGGCTAATGGATTAAGCGTAAGCCTGCCCTGATATTTAGCAGTATTATCTCCGAGCTTATAAGCCGTCCAGCCATGGGCAAACTCATGAACACTCATTGCTATCAGAAGAAAGCCGTAAGATACTAAAAGCCATAATATTTTCATTTACCGAGGCCTCTTATCTTTTGTCTTAGCCTTAACTGCTGCTTTAATTTCAGCCGGATCAATGGTTACCGTATCAACAAATTTCTTGTGTACCCAGCCATAGCTTTCAGCTATCGGCTTAATTCTGAACCAGTCATTATCAGCTCCTTCTATTTGGACAATTTCACCCTTGTCCAGCTTACCTAAAACAGCTGATGACTCTGTAGGCATTAGCCTAACATTTATCCTCTCCTTAGAAACTACTGCGGAATAATCAACTTTCTCTAAGGAACCGGGTTTTGTAATGGTTTTTTGTTTTTCAGTTTCAGAAACATTAACGAGGTCTTTTCTTATATAAGAAGGCGCGTTAGCCGGCAGGCGTATTTTATACCAATCGTAAAGTCCGGAAACAACTTCCACTTTTTCGCCCTTACCAAGTTTACATATCACTGACGAACCGACAGTTGAATCGACACGTAAATTCACGCCATCTGTATTTACCCTGCCGGTAAAAGGGAAGCTAGTTTGACTAAAACATAGGTTAGATGCTGCGCAAGAAAGAAAAAAACATACTACAAAGATAACCTTGTCCTTGTGTAAAAAGGGAAGCATCTGTATTATTCTTATTTCTTGGCTTGTTCTTTAGGTGCGGCAGCTTTACCTGCTGATTGCTCCTTAGCTGGAGCGGCGGCCCCTGCTGCAGCCGTGGCTTCAGCCCCTGCTTCAGCGGCCTTTTCGGCTGTCTTCTCTTTCTTAATCTTAATCTTAAGGGTCTTAATCTTCGGCAAACCAAAGACATCGTCGCCAATTTTCCATTGGTTTTTCTCAGCCATTACTTTTAGGCGTTCGGTGCGTTTAAGAACAGACCTTTGTTTCTTATGTTTCTCAGAAGAACTCAATGACGGGTGGATTGACATAATTTTATAACCTCCTTATAAAACAATCTTCGTACTTCTTCTTTAATTGTGATAAAGTTGTTTTTGCCTCTTCTCTATCTGCAAAGTTCCCAACGCAAAGTATAACATACTTTCCCTTGGATGAAACTATAGTAGAAAATCCTCTCTTCTCCAGCTCCTTAGCCTCTTTCTGCGCCAGAGAAGAAGTCTTAAAAGATGCAACCTGTATAGTATACCTTCCACTGCCTTGGGCTTTTGTGTCAAATTTCACTGCTACAATACCCGCAGGTTCATTTGCCGGCTTAACGGTATTGCTATCCGCGGGAATGGTTACCGGTTTTATCCCTCGGGCACCTTGTTCCTGGCCCTGGATGTCTATATTACTGATAGCGGTTTTCTGGCCTATAATAGAACCAACGGATAAGCGTTTACCTTTTTCCACGCCCAAACTAAAAGATACTATTGATAAAACCATTACGCACAATATAAGTATTATAAGCTTTTCGTATCCGCGGATATAACTGAGCATCGACCTGCGCGATGCCGATTTATTATCGCCTGAACCGGATGAATCCATAAATAAGTCTGATTGCGAATAGTTATCCTTAGACATTTTGGTTTAATATAATATAGCTATTTTTCACCGTCTATCAAGTACTTTTTTGTATTTATCTTTTTGGCAACCTTTAAAAATGCATCCACTACTTTAGGATCGAATTGCGTACCACTCTTCTTTTTAATCTCCTTTACAGCATCATTTATACATTTTCTTTCACGGTAAGGCCTACCATAAACCATAGCCTCAAAGGCATCGGCTACTGCCATAATCCTGGCTCCCTGCGGTATCTGCATTTTCTTCAGTCTTGATGGGTACCCCGTACCATCATACTTTTCATGATGGTGCATTATAATCGGGATAACCGGCTTTAAAGCCTGCAGCGGCCTTAATATTTGAGCCCCTTTAATAGGATGCTTCCTTATAATTTTATATTCCCCCGGCGTAAGCTTTGTAGTCTTAGTAAGAATTGCCAAGGGGATATCTATTTTACCAGCATCATGCAAAAGACTGGCATATTTTAAACTTTCGACCTGCTTCTCATCAAGATGCATCTGTCTGGCTATCATCATAACTAAACGGCTAAAATATGGCGAATGCGTATATTCTCTAGGGATACGTGTATCAAGCAAGGTAACCAGAGATTTTATGCTGCCCAAGACTATTCTTTGCTGCTCTTCATAAAGTTGAAAATTCTTGATGCCTATTACAACCTGCTCCAACATAGCATTAAGGATATCCTGATGGAATTTCTCAAAAGGAGCCTTTAATAAATCGCGTTTTATAATTATAAAACCGATTATATCCTCACATACAAGCGGCATGGCAAGAATATTATCCCTGCGTACCGAACAAATGTTCTTGATAATCCATTTCTCCATTGAGTTGGTTATTGCTGTCTTTTTATCTACAATCACCCTTCTCTTGTTGCTGACTGAACACTTAAAAACAGAGTATTTCTTTGCCTGGTCCAGCATAACAATCTGGCAAAAATTGCCGTCAAATATCTGGCACAACATCTTAGCCAAGCGACAGATTAACTCACGCAGCTCAAATGTAGAGTTAACCAACCGATAAACACTATGCAGGCTGGATACCAGTATCTTATACTTTTTCGTAGGGGTTAAATAATTTTTTATACTCATCTAAAGCATACCTATCAGTCATCCCGGCTATATAATCGCACACCGCTCTCTCTACCCCATCTACTAAAATCCTCTTTTGGACATGGGGAGGCAGCTGCTCCGGGCTGTTGACATAAACATTAAACAACTCTGAAATAAATCGCTTTGCCTTAATAGACATCCGCATAACCCGATAATGCCGGTAGAGCTTAGACATCAGGATGTTTCTTAATGGCTTCCTTAGCTTCAGTACTTCATCGCTAAAGCATACTATTTTTTTACCACATTTTTTGACTTCTGTATAGGATTTTAAACTCAATTTCTTAAGGTTGGCATTGGTCTGGCGTATGAGATCGGTCACTTGTATGTCTATCAATGACCTTATAACGAGATTTTTCTTTATGCTCATCTCAACATTCTGGTATCTATGGGAGATTGTTTTCTGTATCCGAAGCCAAAGTTCTATTTCTTCCAAATCGCTTTCCTTAAGCAGGCCTGAAGTAAGCCCGTCATCCAGATCGTGATTATCATAAGCGATCTCATCTGCAATATCAACAACTTGGGTTTCCAAAGTAGGCATTTTGTCTCGCAGGAACTCCTTCTGGGAACCATGTTTATCAAAAGCAGAGGAATGCCTGACTATGCCCTCCCTTAACTCCCAAGTCAGATTAAGCCCGGGAAAATCAGGGTATCTTTCCTCTAGCAAATCCACAACCCTTAATCCCTGGGCATTATGATTGAAACCGCCCTTCTTAATCATGATATCGTTTAGCGCGTCTTCCCCGGCATGGCCAAAAGGGGTATGGCCGAGATCGTGCGCAAGAGATATCGCTTCGACTAAATCTGAATTAAGGCGTAACGCCTGAGCAATGGTACGCGCAATCTGAGCAACCTCTAAAGTATGCGTAAGCCGAGTACGGTAATAATCCCCTTCGTGATTCACAAAAACCTGGGTTTTATATTCAAGCCGCCTGAAAGCCGCAGAATGTATTATCCTGTCTCTATCTCTCTGGTATGCTGAACGGTAAGCGTGCTCCGCTTCTTTATGGACTCTACCCTTAGTATTATAACTCTTCATGGCATAGGGGGCCAAAAATTTATCTTCGTAATCTTTTATGCTCATATACATTTTTATAACTTTAGTCCTTTTAATTTCCTATAGAGTTCATCCAGGGATTGAGAAATAACTTTGGTACATGCAACAACAGGCATAAAATTCGTATCCCCCTTCCATCTGGGGACAATATGGACATGCAGATGTCCCGGGATCCCGGCTCCGGCTTGGCCTGAAATATTAATACCTAAGTTATACCCGTGTGGCTTTAAAGCTCTGTCCAAAATCATCTTTGCCCTTACAATGGAATCAAAAAGATCAACCTTCTGCTCAATGCTAAACTTAGAAAGATCTTTTATATGCTTTAACGGCGATACCATCACGTGCCCGTTATTATAAGGATAGATATTAAGCATTGCCTGCGAATATCTTGTTTTGAATATAACATAACGCCCTCTCTTGGCGCGCGCTGCCTCACAAAAAATACACCCTTTTTGCTTCTTATTATGTATGTAGCTTGCTCTCCATGGAGCCCAAAGTTTATCCATACTATATCCTGACGATCTTCGCTTCTATCTTATCTGTTATATCTATTATACCGTAAGAATTGTACGGAGCAAAAAGTTTATCCGTAGGACTACCGGGGTTAAAGAAAAGAATCTTGCCCGTTCTTTCACTAAGTGGTATGTGTGAATGACCGAATATAATTACATCCACATCATCATCTCTAAATTCATCGATTAACAAATCCTTTAATTTATTGGGATGCCCCCATCCATGCATAACACCTATTTTATAATTATTAACGCGTATTATTTCTTTCTGGGGCAATTTTGAATTGATTCCGGGTTCGTCCATATTCCCCCTAACTGCTACCACTTTATTGCAAACTTTGCTCAATTCATGAAGGACTCCTAAGTCAACCAGGTCACCAGCATGTATAACCATATCCACATGTTTAAAAGCCTCTAAAACGGCTGGTGGCAGACCAATCGCTCTTTCAGGAATATGCGTGTCGGAAATAACCCCTATTTTCATGATTATGTTATAACTCTGGGTTTAGAAAATACATCCAGTATCTGGTTTAAGTTATTTATATCCCAGGTAAATACTTTTTCTTCAAGAGCTCTTAACCTGGCATTGGGATCTATCTGGTGCAAAGCAATAATGACTTTTTTCTGCGCCTTATGGCGGTATTTCTTACACTCCTTCACAAAACCAGATACATCTTCCTCTGTGAGAAAATCATTTTTTAAACCCATAATCCATAACGCATCGCTTGACCGCCCGATTATACCATCTCTTAAAGAGCGTCCCTTAAATTCCAAAGCCTTAACTTCTCTTAAGTGATCAAGACGGATTTTTCTCTTTTCTATACTTATAGTATCATCTCCAAAAAGATGCAGCAGCTCCATCAGCCTATCTAAAACATTCCGCCCTGATGCATTTAAGAAATCCCTAATCATTGTATCTATCTTATCCCGGAAAATATTCTTTTGGTTCTTATCATCGAAAGTAAGCGAGCTGCTTTTGCCTTGATAAACAAACTTAAGCCAAAACCCAAAAATCCTGTCATTTATAATCAAAAAGTCTGCGCTTCTTGATACGGTATCGGTCTCTATCAAGTACTCCATCATACTTAATATCTCTTTCTTTTGCTTATGCAACAGATGGGCGATATCATTAATTTTATTATTACCGCTTGCAATTAAATACAGAATAGAGAGATATTCCTGCCACTTCGGCTTATCCTGAAAACGCTTCAGATAGTTTGAGAACCTCTGATTAAGTATACCTGATGGCTCGAATAACATTTCCTCGAGTATATCCGTAAGATCTTTGGAAAAAGTATTAGCTAATGTATCTGAAATTATATCTAGATAGAATGGATATCCGCCGGTGAAATGTATTATAAAATCTACCAGCCCCTTGTCTACTTTGACTCCGGAGAACCTAAAACGTAAATAATCTTCTGCTGTCTTTATATCAAACGGCTCGACATTTATAATCTCGAAATTCCCAAATAATAACGACAGATTACTGGAAAGTATATTCCTGGCCTTATGCCTGGCGGAACTTACTATAATGTACATCGTATTCTTCTGGGATATCAAAAGTTTTGACCAGTCGCGGTAGAGATTACGCAATGATATATTTTCAAGGTTATGAAACTCGTCTATAAAAACAACGCAGCGTTTTGAAGTTTCCTGATAGAGGGTTTCTGTAACCGAAAAAAGTTCGCTGAATAAATCGTTTCTTTTCCCTTTTTTCAAATGAACAAGTATGCTCCTAATCTTAGATACGGTATTGGGGATGTACCTCTCTGACTTACCAATCAAGAAATCTAGGTCCTCTTTTAACTCTATATCGCTATTTAAGAGAAAACTATAGAGCAAAATTCCTATAAAACGGCGGCAGAATGAATCAAAAGATTCTGGACGCGCCTCTATATAGAGTATCACAAAGTTATTATCAACAACCCGCTCTATAAGCTTGCGTATTATAGAAGTCTTGCCTACAAGCTCATCGCCGATTATCGCTATATTCTGACGATATCCGTCTTTCAAGCCGTAAATACGCTTCTCTAAAAGCGAGATATATGACTGACGACCAAAGAAATTATCGTTTCTCATGGTAAATAGAAATATGGATTCTGCGGTATGCCTTTTTTGCGTATCTGAAAATGCAGGAAGCTATCTTCCGCTGTTGAATCTGAACCTGCCTTAGCAATAAGCATCCCTTTATTTACAACCTGCCCCGCCTTAACATAAATATCCGAGTTTCTGGCATAAACAGTTGAAAAACCATCACCGTGTTCGATAATAATTGTTTTACCAAATGCTCCGAACTGATCGCTAGAAAAAACAACCCTGCCGCTGCGCGAAGCTACGACATCATAAGAAGACGAAGGTTCAATATTCAGCCCCTTATTGACCATATTCTTATAAGTTCTTCCGAAAGAAGTAATAACGCGCCCTTTTATAGGCCAAATGAAATCATCATCCGATGGCAAAGGGACAACCGGGACATTGTAAACTTTTGTCCGGCGCGGAATAAAAATAGCCTGCCCTATTTCTATGCCCGATACATCGGAAATATTATTAATTTCAATTAATTCATCCAGATCAACATCATATATCTTCGATATCCTCCAGAGGGTCTGCCCTTTTTCAACGTGATGATAAACTCCCGGGACATTAAATCTTGGCTTCACAGGAGTCACCTCTTCAGGTATAGTCTGGCATCCTGCGATGAAGAATAGAAATAAAGAAACAAACAATATAGAAATACTTCTTATATAACGAAAATACATACCATGTTGTTTTATAAAGCGGGCGAAGGGAATTGAACTTAAAATTTCCATCATCCCACTTTTGAAATTTTAATCCTGAGGCCTGTGGCCGAAGGACCTCTCCTTAATTATAAGCGGGCGAAGGGAATTGAACCCTCCTATCCAGCTTGGGAAGCTGGTGTTCTACCGATGAACTACGCCCGCAAAACTTATCAATATATACCTATAATGAGTCCCGCACTTAGGTATCGCTACTTGCAGCCTTCATAAAGCTTTATCGAACAATACTGCCCGCACATAGTACAAACGTCATTAATATGCGGACGGGATGAAAGCCTATAACACTTTGCCTTCTGGGGGTCAATAGATAAATCAATCTGTTTCTTCCAATCGCGCTTTTTCCTAGCTATTGACATCTTTTTGTCCCAAGCAAGCGCATCTTTTCTCCCCTTTACTATATCTGCAGCATGGGCTGCTATTCTAGAAGCAATCACCCCTTCGCGGACATCATTGGCATCAGGATGCCTCAAATGCTCCGAAGGCGTAACATAACACAGGAAATCTGCCCCATAACTGGCTGCTAATGCTCCGCCGATAGCTGAGCTGATATGATCATACCCTGAGGCTACATCGGTAACCAAAGGACCGAGGACATAGAATGGGGCTCCGTGGCAAAGCTTCTTTTGTAGATCTATATTCTTTTTTATCTGATCTAGGCGCACGTGTCCAGGGCCTTCTATCATCACCTGTACGTTGCGCTTCAGCGCTCTTGAAGCCAGCTGACCCAATATTTTTAACTCATGTATCTGAGCCAAATCAGTAGCATCCAATATTGATCCCGGTCTCAACCCGTCGCCCAAACTCAAAGTAACGTCATATTTATACGCAATATCAAGAATGGAATCAAAATATTTATAAAAAGGGTTTTCCTGACCGTGCATATTAATCCAGCTGGCCAACATAGCCCCTCCCCTGGAAACAATACCCATAACCCTAGGATGTTTAGTAAGCGATAGAAGCGAACTCTTAGTAACCCCCGCATGTATAGTAAAGAAATCGACTCCTTCTTTTGCCTGATTTTCCAAAACCCGCAACATATCAGATGCACTGAACTTCAAGAATGACCCCTTGTTTGTATCGGCCTCTACAGCTATCTCATATATAGGAACCGTGCCCACAGGCACTTCAGAATATTTAAGCACCTGCCTTCTCGTCGGACCTATATTTTTGCCTACGCTTAGGTCCATAACGGTATCTGCACCAGAATCAATGGCAATGCGAAGCTTCTTTAATTCCGCAGGTATATTTAATTTATCAGTGGAAGTACCGATATTGGCATTTACCTTGGTCTTAAGCCCAAAACCTATAGCGCATGGCTTAGAAATATTGCGGCACTTATTGAGAGGAATGACTACTTTACCGGCTTTAATCCGTGAAATAATCTGGCCCGTACCTAATCCCTCATGCCTGGATATCCGGCGCATAGCCACAGTAACAATACCCTTCTTTGCGGATTCTAATTGAGTCATATATTAATTTGTTTTAATAACAACCGCCTAATATCTGCAGACTGATTTATAGCTCTTATGAAAGCAACTCTTTTAGCTCCAGCTGCAGCGACAAAAGAGATATTATCTTTAGATATCCCGCCGATAGCAAAAAACGGGACATGTACGTACCGCGATATTTTTCTTAAATTACCTAGGCCTAGGGGTTTTATTTTAGGTTTTGCTGGGGTTTTAAAGATAGGGCCGATGCTTATATAATCTGCGCCCTGCCTTTGTGCTGATAAAGCCTGATTAAGATTATGGCAAGAAACTCCTATTATCTTATCTATCCCCAATATGCTTCTTGCTGTTTTAACTGATATATCCCCCTGCCCTAAATGAATCCCATCGCATCCTGTTATTTTAGCTATCTCTATATAATCATTTACTATAAACAGGATTCTGCTTCCCGAAAGCTCTCTATTTATTTGGTTAGCGATGCGGACAGCTTCTCTTCTGCTGCCGCCTTTATACCTTAGTTGAACTATATCAACTATTTTATGCCTCTTTAATTTATTTAGATACCCGCTAATACTTCTTCCTGTAAAACATCCTTTACCTATGACCGCATAAAGCAGGGAGTTTGCGAGTAGTTTTTTTCTCAAGATCATATATGTTATATCTTATCTGTTTGAAAGCAATGGCAATATTTCTGTTTATCAGCTTGCTGAATTCTTCAAGTACGCGCACAGATTCCTTTGATCTCTGCAAATTAGCAAGCAATATATCACTTATACCGGATCTTCTTAATTCATTTGCGTAAATTTTGCGCCCCACATCCAAACGGCTATCCCTGCATTGAATAAATAGAGCCTGCCCCGGGAGCCTCTTAGACAAAGAGCTTATTGTATGACGCATTCTTTTAAAGTCTGCAGCCAGGGCCTTGCTCTCAAGCACGAAACGTGACACTTCTTCACAAACACGCAGGCCTTCCTTGGCTCGGTTTATGTTAGCATCGATAATCCTGCATAATGCTTTTTCTTCAGGTTTTTTTAGCAATTTTTTTAATCAGATTAGTAGTAGAGCGGCCCTTAAGCAATTTTACCGTATCAACCTCACCACCGTATGACCAAACAAAATCTGCTCCTACTATATCAGCCTTATCCCAGTCAGAACCCTTAATAAGCACATCAGGCTTAATTAAACGGATAAGTTTGATAGGCGTATCTTCAGAAAATAAAACTACATAATCAACGCTTTCTAAAGCCGCTACCAATCTTAACCTGTCGTGCTCTTTTATAATCGGCCTTTTCTTCCCCTTTATCCTTCTTATTGAAGAATCACTGTTTACTCCGACGACAAGAACATCTCCCCTGCCTTTAGCATCTTGAAGGTATTTAGCATGGCCGTAATGCAATATATCGAAACAACCGTTAGTAAAAACTACTCTCTTGCCTTTTTTCTTCAGCGCCGCGGCAATATCTTTTAGGCTAGAAAGATTCTTGATCTTTAACTCGATAGGGCTTCTTCTACCAGTTCGCATACTATATGTATTATGGTTATGTGTGCTTCCTGTATTCTGGCAGTAATAGATGATGGTACAACCAAAGAAACATCCGCAAGTTTTGACAATTCCCCGCCGTCACCTCCGGTCAAGGCAATAGTTTTTATTCCCATTTTTTTTGCCTGCTTTATGCCGCAGGCTACATTTTTTGCCTTACCACTGGTAGATATTCCTAAAACCACATCATTCTTTTGCGCTAATGCCTCCACCTGCTTGGAAAAAACAACATCGTATCCATAGTCATTGGCTAAAGAAGTCAAAACTGCGGTATTAGTGGTAAGAGCTATGGCGGCCAAAGCTGTACGGTCCTTCTTAAATCTCCCTACCAATTCAGCAGCTATATGTTGCGCATCGCTTGCCGAACCGCCATTGCCGAAAATAATTAGCTTGCCGTTCTTCTTTAACGCCTCGATAATAATATCGGCAACTCCTATTATCTGGCCGATATGTTTTTGCATGAGCTCTTCTTTAACTTGTATGCTTTGCAAAAAGATATCTTTAATTTTATCTCTCATTATATCCCTCTTTTTTAACCAAAGAATTCTTTAGCCATATCATAAAATTCTTTATCTACAGTCTTTAACTCCTTAACTGCTTCCTCCAGGGGTACGTCGATTATTTTATTACCTGACAGAGCAACCATCCTGGAAAACTTGTTTTCTTTTATGAGCTCTACGGCTTTTACTCCGAAACGCGTACCAAGTATCCTGTCGAATGCAGTGGGTGAGCCGCCTCTCTGAATATGGCCAAGTACCGATACTCGCGTCTCATAACCTGTTCTTTTCTCTATCTCCTTACCCAACTGCTCGCCGATACCTCCTAAACGCACATGGCCGAATTCGTCAAGCTTCTGTTCCTGCAAGACCATCTCGCCTTCTTTGAATTGCGCACCCTCGGCAACTACAACAATACTGAAGTTCTTTCCTCTGGAGTGCCTCTTCTTTAATTGAGCGCATACTTCCTCAATATCAATCGGCACTTCGGGAATTAAGATTACATCTGCCCCGCCTGCAATACCCGCCTCAACAGCAATCCAACCGGCATGCCTGCCCATAACTTCAGCCACCATGATACGATGATGTGATTCCGCCGTTGTGTGCAGTCTATCAATACATTCCATGGCTATATTTATTGCCGTATCAAAACCAAAAGTATAATCCGTGGCAGACAAATCATTATCTATTGTTTTAGGCACGCCTACAACATTCGGAATTCCGTCTTTGGAAAGTTTACTGGCAACACCCAGTGTATCTTCCCCGCCGACAGCAATAAGCGCATCAAGACCCAGCTTCTTAAAGTTCTCTAAGACCTTCTGCAACCCACCTTCTTTTTTATAAGGATTGGTACGGCTCGTGCCCAATATCGTTCCACCCTTAGGAAGAATGCCGGATACAGCCAATAAGTTCAACGGTATGGTATCTGCTTCCATTAGACCTTTCCATCCGTTCTTTATGCCTATTATCTCGTAACCCTCGTTAATACCTTTTCTGACTACTGCCCTGATTACAGGATTCAATCCCGGGCAATCTCCTCCACCTGTAAGTATACCTATTTTCTTCCCCATTTTTGTACAATCCTCCTTATAGTGTATAGTATCGGTTTTTACCGGCTAGGCTCTTCCATAACCGCTGAATGGTATATTATCTACTGTTTTTTCCTGTTCTCTTTTCTTTCTCTCTTTATCCGAAAGAGGAGTGATTTTTGCGACATGTATGCGTATAATAACCTGCTCTTCTATACCTAAGACCTCCTGAATCTTGGCTCTGGCTATATCATTCAGGCGCTGCGTAAGGTCAGGTATATTGGATTCTGAATTTAAGACGGCTCTTATATCTACAAGTATGCCTTTCTTGCCCGCTAATACATTAGGCCGTAATTCTTTTATCTCAGGGATAGCTACAGCTAAACGTTTTATCAAGTCCTCAACTGCTGAAAGAGCTATGGTAACTTCGCCTGAACCAGTCTTAAAGGCGATTGTCCTTTCTCTTTGTATTTTTCCGAGCATAAGCTGGGCAAAAGACAAACTCACAAGAATCATTAATAAACCCGAAAGTCCCAATATAAGTCGCGAACGTATGCTAAAACCAACCAGGGCCAATATATTACTTATATATTCAGGCTGTAAGAAATCAAAAGCTACAGCTATCATTAATGTGCCGACTAAGATAACTATTACCGAGTAGAAGAATATGCCTAAAATAGTCAGGAATCTCATATCGCGCCCCCTTTGTTATTCTCCTTTTTCTATCGACTGAACATTTATATTAATATCCTTAAGCACAAGATTAGTCATTTTCTCTAATGCGTTGCGTACATTCTCCTGCACTCGGCTAGCTATATCAGGGACATTAAAGCCATACTTAACTACCAACGGAATAATTATACGGACCTCAAGATTATTATCAAACTCGACCTTAACAGTAGATCCGGATTTTTTGCCTATTATTTCCAATAAGGCGCTCTTAAAATCTCCGCCGACCTTCTTAACGCCGTCTATCTCTAGGGCAGCGATAGAAGCAATCGAAGCAATAACATTTTTATGCACCTTTATTGTACCTAATTCTGTATGCGTTTCTTCTTTTTGCATCATTCTTCCGGCTTGCCTTCTTGCAGCATCTCCTGGACAAAATGCGTAGATATCTCTGACTTAAGAAAAAGTGTGTTCTCCAGTAAGCGCTTATGAAACGGAATGGTTGTTTTTATCGGAGCGATATGAAATTCATCAAGCGCCCTCTGCATAGTTTTTATAGCTTCGCGACGGTTCTTCCCATAAACAATAAGTTTCGCTAGCAAAGAATCATAATAAGGCGGGACTTTATAACCCGGATATATATGGGTGTCAACACGTACCCCCGGGCCTCCCGGCAAAACAAGAGTTTCGATAGTGCCGGGGCAAGGAGCAAAATTATTTTCAAAATCTTCGGCATTAATCCGGCATTCAATGGAAGCGCCCTTAACTTGCACATCCTCTTGCTTGATATTTAATTTCTCTCCCGAAGCCATCAATATCTGCTGCTTTATAATATCTATCCCCGTTACCATTTCGGTTACCGGATGTTCAACCTGCACACGGGTATTAGTCTCCATAAAATAGAAGTTATTATCCTGATCAAGCAAAAACTCCATAGTCCCGGCGCTGGAATAATTCACGGACTTAGCCCCCTTAACGGCTAACTCTCCCAGGCGCTTGCGCAGCTTAGAATCTATTGCCGGGGAAGGAGACTCTTCAAGCAATTTCTGGTGACGCCTCTGAATAGTGCAGTCTCTTTCTCCTAAATAAATAATATGCCCGTGCTTATCGGCTAAAATCTGTATTTCTACATGGCGCGGTTTCTCTATGTACTTCTCTATATAAACATTAGCGTTGCCAAAATTTGCTTCTGCTTCCTGCTGCGCTATCATCAGGCTGCTCATGAGTTTTATATCATTGTGGCAGATGCGCATACCCTTACCGCCTCCGCCTGCGGCAGCTTTGATTATAACGGGATAGCCTATCTTCTTTGCGGTCTTTAAAGCTTCTTCCTTATTCTTGACCGCTGATGCAGAACCAGGAACGATAGGTAATGATGCCTTTTGCATGCTCATGCGGGCAGCCATTTTATCCCCCATAAGGCGTATATTTTCCGGAGTTGGACCGATAAAAGCTATCTGACAAGACTCACATATTTCAGCAAAATGAGCATTTTCTGCTAAAAAACCGTATCCGGGATGTATTGCTTCTACGTCAGTGATTTCTGCTGCGCTGATTATGGCGGGGATATTAAGATAGCTACTGCTGCTCTGCGGGGCTCCTATGCATATCGCTTCATCGGCAAAACGGACATGCAGAGAATCCTTGTCTGCCTGCGAATAAACGGCAACTGTGCGTATGCCTAATTCGCGGCAAGCGCGTATTATTCTTAGGGCGATTTCGCCGCGGTTTGCTATAAGTATCTTAGAAAACAATTTATTCTTATTATCTTGCTAAACGCTCTGCTGCCGGATAAAAAAACGGCAGATTGCGCTTAGAGAGGCTCTATAAGAAACATGGACTGGCCAAACTCTACCGGTTCTGCATTATCAACAAGGATTTCGAGAACCTTGCCTTTTACCTCTGATTTTATTTCATTCATCAGTTTCATTGCTTCAATTATACAAATAACCTGCCCCACTTCAATAACTTGACCCTTCTCAATATAAGGCGGCGCTTCTGGCGAAGGGGCACGATAGAAAGTGCCAACCATAGGTGCTTTTATCTCAAGTCCGCCCGGCGCCTTTTGAGCAGGCTCAACGCGCTCCCTGATAACAGCCTGAGGAACCTCTTCTCTTTCAACCACAATATGGCCTGCAGAAGAATCCGGCTGCATAGTTTTCTTAAGGCGGATGCGCATACCTTCTTTCTCTATCTCAAGCTCAAGTATGCCGTTTTCATTCATAAGGTTTATCATTTCCTTGATTTCTTTTAGGTTCACCCCAGCCTTCCTTTCCTAAGATACTACGCGCTCGATATAATCACCTGTTCTGGTGTCTATCTTAACCTTATCGCCTGTATTTATGAAAAGTGGGACCTGAACTACGGCCCCGGTTTCTATTTCTGCCGGCTTTGTTCCGCTTTTAGCAGTGTCCCCTTTAATTCCCGGCTCTGTATGTATAATCTCAAACTGAATAAAATTAGGCAAATTCACATTTAATGGATCGCCTTGATAGAAATACCCCGTAACTTCAAGATTGTCCTTCAAGAATTTCTTTTTATCTCCCAGGACTTCCTCATTAAGCGCTATCTCCTCGTATGTATCCTGGTCCATAAAATGGTAGATGCCACCGCTATTATACTGATATTGGAGTTTCCTTTCTTCTATAAAAGCCGGATCTATCTTTTCATCTCCTCTGAATGTACGTTCCTGGATAGAGCCATTCTTAAGATTACGGATCTTTGCTCTGACAAAAGCGGCGCCCTTGCCAGGTTTGACATGCTGGGCATCGATAACAAGACTAGCCTGCCCGTCAACCAATATAGTTACGCCTGATTTAATCTCATTTATCGAGAGAGCCACTTAACACCTCACACCCTTTCTGGTTCACTAAAACCATATCTTCTAATCTGATACCGAACCTGCCTGGCAGATAAATCCCGGGTTCTACCGTAAAAACCATACCTTTCTTAACAGATTCATCGTTCAAAAAAGACAGGCTGGGAGATTCATGTACCTGTAGGCCTATACCATGGCCTAAGCTGTGCCCAAAACACTTACCCCAACCATTTTTGTTTATAAAATCCCTTGCCGCTAAGTCTATTTTTGAAGCCGCAACCCCCTGCCTTATAGCATCTATGGCCTTAAGCTGCGCTTTTAAGACTATTCCGTATATATTTTTGACAAGAGTAGATATTCTACCCAAAAAGAATACCCTTGTCAAGTCGGATTTGTAACCTTGGTAACTTACACCTAAATCTACCAGAACTGGTTCTGCTGCTTTAAGTTTACGCTCGGAAGTAAGGTGATGCGGGAAGCTAGAATTTGGCCCGGAAGCAACAATAATATCAAAACTGGATGATTCAGCGCCCCGGTAACGTATAAAACGCTCAAGTTCAGCAGCAACTTCAATCTCCTTTATGCCGACACGGATGATTTCTTTTGCGTAACAAAGGGCATCCTGGGCTATCCTGACAGCCTGGCGTATCTTTTTTATCTCAGATTCGTTTTTTATCTTTCTTAAATCCTCAATTATCCCATGGGTAGATATAAGGTTTATCTTTGAGCCAAACTTGGAGACAAGTTTACGGTGGTCAAGATAAGACATATATCTTTCCTCAAAACCGAGGTTTTTGATCCTTAGCTTAGAGCAAAAATGAAGAATTTTATCAGGTAAATCAGCTTTTACCTGCGATAAAACTACCCCACGACAACCTAAAACAGCTTCGGCTTCTTTAATATAGCGAAAATCGGTAAAATAAACGTTGCCTCTCTTAGAAAGCAAAAACCACGAATCGCGGCTCATAGCTCCAGAAACATAAGAAACGTTATCCGGCGAGCTTATAATCAGGCCGTCAATATCATCGGTATCTAATTTCTTATAGATTTTATTATAGATATGTTGCATATTAAGACTGAATTAAATCTACCAGCGCCTTGAGGCCTAAAATATAGCTTTTTGAGCCGAACCCCATAATCGTCCCCTTGGCAACAGGGCTTATCAATGACTTATGGCGGAATTCTTCTCTGGAATAGATATTAGAAAGGTGAACTTCTACGCAGGGCAGGCCCGAAGCGGCTATAGCATCACGTATAGCAACGCTTGTATGGGTATAGGCAGCCGGGTTAATTAATATACCGGAAAATTTATTCTTTTTAGCGCCTCCTATTGCATCCACAATCTCGCCTTCATGATTAGACTGCCTGATAAAAAGACTAACCTTCATTTTACGTGCAAGTCTCTTTAACTCTTGGTTAATCTGCGTAAGCGTAACTAAGCCGTAAACCTGCGGCTCTCTGCTGCCTAATAAATTAAGATTTGGACCATGAATCACCAGGATTTTTTTCATTGCAGCCTTTCGCGGGTTATTTCTCGGCTTCTTCAATTAACATAATCGGTATCCCGTTTCTAACCGGATATTTCTTACCGCATTTCTTGCAAACTATCTTATTATCCTTTAACTCTACATCACCCTTACAGTCAGGACAAGCAAGTATCTCCAATAACTCCTTATCTATCATAATTATCCTCCGCCTGTTTATAAAACTATTTGTTTTGCTCCTTAGTGCCAGAGCCTGTTTTCTCCAAATATTGCATCCTTAACTCATAAAGCACGTTTTCTATTATATTTGACTCTTCATCAGTGAGATTCCCCTTGGTCTTATCTTTGATCATACCCAAAGTATCGATAAGAAATTTCGCCTGGCTTAAATCTTCTTCTTTTTTATTCGTCTGCGGGTTAACCAAAGCGCCCAGGGCAATAGCTGCCTGTATCGCCATGGTTGTTACAAAAAAACCAAAATCAGCCTTCGGCACGGAGAATCCGTTATTCTTACCCGAGCCATCCTTATCTTTTGCCGTAGAATCTTTCCACTCCTGATCAATATCCTTCCTTACTTCGTCCATAATATCCTTTCAATATGTTACCCTTGCGTTATTATTATGCCGGCGTATCCAACAACCGAACTAGTATCGTGACTGGCCTCTGCGCTAGTTTGATATTTTACCAGAGTTGCGCTATTTGCGCCAAGCTTTTTAGCTGCAGAAAGCATGGCTGCAACCGGCATATACCCACACATGGAGATATCAAACCTTCCTATCGCTTCAAAAAGCCTGTCCTCATCCAATTCAAGCATCGCTTCAATAGCGATCTTATCTTTTTTCTCAGCTGATTCCTGCGGTTCATAATGAGTCATATCTGAACTGGCAACCAATAATACAGAATCATTAAGTTGCAATTTATTTATAGCCTCAGCTATATCGCTGCCTAGTCTCTTCAACTCACTTAGGCTTTGAGAATACAGCGTTATAGGGACAATCTTAAAATTTTCTTGATAATATTGCAATATGGGCAGCTCTACTTCCAAAGAATGTTCCTGCGAATGAGCTATTGGATTATCCTCAAGAAGACGTGAACAACCTAACATCTCCTTAGCTAACTTAGTGTTTATCTCTATATCACCAAGCGGCGTGCGCCATATACCTTCGGTCATAATGCTAAAAGGTTGCCCTAAGCCGGTATGGTTGGGGCCTAATAAAATTATATTTTCCGGGATTATAATAGATGAGACCGTTGCGCAGGCGACTGCCCCTGAATAAACATAACCGGCGTGAGGCAAAACACACCCTATGGAATGGATTTTTTTAGAAGATTTTTTCGGAGCAAAAGATGATATCTTAGATTCTAGCTGACTTGCCGAACCCGGATAAAAACTTCCTGCAACAACCGGATTACGTATATTAGAGTAAGCCTTCGAATTCATTTTCTAAATAAACCTTGGCTTTCTTAAGGTCTGCGGCAGAAGCCGGGTAATGCGCTTCAATAACCTTAAGCATATCTTTTCTTAAATAACGCTTTATGAAAGAAAATTTTATCTTGCCGTAACCAGGGCAAAGATGATCCTGACAATCCTTTATATCATGCAGGTGGATACCGATCATCCTATCAGAATACCTATCCAAGAAATCCTTATGCCCTGCAAACCCAAGATCTTCCAGCAACTGGGCATGCCCGGTATCATGCCAATAGCCTACGGTAGCCCCCTTAAACTCATCAAGCACCGTACCTATCTCTTCAAAAGAAGGTATCTCGCGGTAATAAAAACGTGTTTCTATGCCTAGTCTGATTCTTTTTTTATCCGCGTAACGGCTAAGCTCATCAATACTTCGCAATGCATTTAAAAAATATCCGCGCGCTTTCGACGCCCTTTCCTTGATATATTCGTTCTTCAAAGAAACAAAGGCATCTGTTTTCAGGCGACCTTCTCTATAAAGCCCGATAAGGGCCCTTGTACGGTCTTCGATATTTACCCTGCCACAATGCAAAACAACTGTTGAGGCATTAAGTTTTACGGCAGTATCTATGCTTAGCTTTGAATATTTTACAGCGGAAGATCTTTCTTTTTCATCGAGAGAAGATAGAGAGTAACAATCGGGCAAGGCTTTTTTGCGTGAAAGTCCTTTAGGTATCGGACAATAATTATGTAGGCTGTTGATGCGCAGGCCTAAGCTGCGCGATTCTCCCGCTAAACCTTTTAATAAATTAGGCGTGAGGTTAAAACTCAACTCAAGATACTTAAAACCCAGCTGGTCTATTTCTCTTGCAATCAGTATACCACTACGATGCCTGAAGGCGTTCCAGGAAGTAGACAAAGCTAGAGGCATGCTTACCTTTTTCCTTTTGCCCTCTTTCTTCTGCGTTCACTGGGTTTTTCGTAATGCTTGCGATCCCTGACCTCCCGCAAAATCCCTTCCTGCTCTATCTTCTTCTTAAAGCGGCGTAAGGCTGATTCAAATGATTCATCTTTTTTTACTTCTATTTCTGGCATTTTCTCACCATCTCCTTTTGATATATATTATCATCCTTTATTAATACTGTCAATTATAAGTTAACCGGATTCAAAAAACCGATGCTTATTCGATTTCAAATGAAATAACTACATTAAAAGAAAGCTGGGGATAATCCAGCTCTTTAGGAAAATTGGGGAAAGGCGCAGCATCTTTTATGCTCCTTAATACTATTTCTTTTAAATAAGGATTCAAAACAGAAGCCTCATCTACTACCCGGACATCCTTTAACACCCCCTCCTTAGTTAATACAAATACAAGATTAACCTGCCCTGTGTCCGTCCCTGAATAATTCTGATAAAGCGCGCGCTTAATTTTCTCACGCACCATCTGAGAATGATTCAGGTAAGCCGGGTTATTTATCTCTAACTTATCCGGCTGGAGAGTTATTTTTCTCTTTACGGCGATGACATCTGATTTCACAAATAAAGGTTTGTCAAAAAGTCTATCCAGCGATATTTTCTTGCCTGCAGCCGCGCTATCCTGAGCATTATTAAGGGCCTCGGGCAGAGGAATCTTTTGTAATCTCGGCTTGCTCTGTATGGCTAGAAGCTGCTCCCTCTTATTCGAATAATCCTTCTCCTTTATAATATGCTCATCTTCGATCTTCTTAACATAGCTTAACTCAATAACTTTATTATTGTCTTTGCGGTTCCAAACAGAGAAATTCGCATGCTGCAAAAGCAGTATACCGTGAAAAGTCAATGAGACAGCAAAGGCTGCCAGAAATACTTTATTGGAAAACATAGTTTTTTTAGTTTAACATAACCTTTTACTTGTTGCAAGCATCAAAAAGAATACTTTACCTTGAAATTAAAACTCCTCCCCGGTGAAGGATAATACCCCTTTTGAGCAGCAAAAGGACTATACGCCCCTACTTCCGAATATTCCTTGTCAAAAATATTATTCAGAGAAAAAACCGCGGTTATATCCCTGTATTTATATGAAAGGTTCATGTCAAAAACAAGATAATCATTCAGGCGCGATAAATTATTTGCCTCATCATTTATAAAATACCTTGAACCGACGTAGTTAGCCTGCACATTCATCGTTAAGTCCTTCGGCAGCAGGAATCTCAAAGCAAGCGTGCCTTTATTACGCGGCACCATAGGGATAGCCTTATCAGCATATATGCCCCCGAGGAAATAGGCCCGAGTATAAGTATAGCCGGCATAAAGATAAATCTTCTCAAGGATCTTTAAATCTGAACTAAATTCAATGCCCTGATGGCGCGTCTTATCATAGTTTTCGTTAGCTCCCAGACCAAATGGCCCTCCCAAAGGATTATAATAGAGTTCATTCTTAAGGTTCATATTAAAAACAGATACGCTAACCCCTGCGTCCTTATTAAACCTGTGCCTTAGGCCAACCTCATAGTTATTGGCTCTCTGCGGCTTAAGGTCCGTATTAAGTGATCCCCAGGAAAAAAATTCATCCGTAGCCGGAAAACGAAAACTCCTACTATAATCGAAAAAAAGGTTAGAGTCACCGATATAATTATAGCTTATCCCTGCGTTATAAGCGCTTTCCTGCGGTTTCATTGAGCTATCAACATCAGGATTAGGGAAAAAAGCGGCGTAATCATTATAATCAAAATCGTACCTTGCTGATTCGTAGCGGTATCCGCCGACAAAAGTTAATCTTTTAAACAAAGTAACATCATCCTGAACATAATACCCTTGAGAGAATTTATTTATATCGGTTACATTCTGGAGAATATCGGCATTGCTAAAATTATCCATTGAATAATCGTAACGGTAAATATCTGCTCCCGTAACAAACTTATTGCTTACGCCGAACAAATCAAGTTTATGTATATATTTAGGAGTAATGCCCAGGGTGTCTATTCTGCCTTTATACACAGGATTCCACCCTGCGTTGGCATCAGGGAAAAAGCTGTTTGTGTATTTATTACGGAAAGACACATCACAGTCTAAAGCGCCAAAATTACTGAAATCCAAACCGGCACCAAGTTTAAAGTAATAATCTTTATCATCGGCATGGTCGCGCGGAAAACGCGTTTGCCTCCTAGTTAGCTGCGCAAAATTACTTTCAAGAAGGGCCCCCGGCATACCGTAACTAGCCTGATGAAACCCCTGATTGAAACGCAGGGATAACCATGGCAAAGCGTCATATTTAAACTTAGAAGCAAAATCCTTGGCTGAAAAATAACTGTTCTCCCGATAACCATTGGTATCGCTATGAAGCGCATCTATCCAATACGATAATAATTTTAGCTGGCCAGAAGAAGAAACGGCTTGCTTATTCATATTATAACTGCCGGATTCAAATAACATATCGACTCCCGGTTTGCCCTTGCCTTCTTTTGTTATAATGTTTATTACACCGCTTGAAGCATTATCACCATACAAGACGCTGCCTGAACCTCCGCGGATTACCTCTATCCTCTTGACCTGATCCAGGGGAACCTGGGACCAATCAACACCGCTTAGGTCAGTTTGATTAAGCCTACGGCCATCAAGAAGTACCAGCACATTGCTGGCTGAAGTTTCACCGAATCCACGCGAATCTACGGAAACTTTAACACCATTACCATAAAAATCTTTAACTACAAAACCTGGTAAATTCCTCAGCAAATCCGGTACGCTTTGAGCATTCGAATTCTTAATATCCTCTGCGGTAATCACGCTTATGGAATTTGGGGTTTTCTTTACTTGCTGGCTTGAGCGCAGCGGCGTTACTACTATCTTCTCCAAATCAACCTCCTGGGCGCAAAGATTCCCGTATAACAAGCCTACAACGACAAACACTATAAATATTCTTAACATTGCCACTTACCTTTCCCGGACTGTTAATTTAATATCCAAATAAATAAAAAACCCCTGGACATCTTTTACGACACCCAAGGGTTTCCCTGATTTATCCCTCTCTTTTTAGCCTTGTCCGCGGGCCAAATAAATGAGGCTTTATATTTTATACAGGATAGGTCTTCTGGCTTACTCCACCCTTTAGCAGCCTTCCCATTCTAAAATTAAAGAACAGTGGCGAGTTTGCTAAAAGGTTTCCTTCCTACTTCAAGGAAGAAGAGATTACAGCAGCGGGACTGCGGCCGAATTACACGGCCTTCCCTTAAACCCGTATGAACATGAATTATCTATTTTCCAAAAGAACCGAAGAAAATCTTGTATCTTTAACTAACCGCGCTACTAACGCGTAAATGCCAGAAAATAAAAACGCATAGAAAAAAGTAGCTACTGTAAAATCGCGCAGAAAAGGCAGGCCCATTACATAACAATCAACCAATCCCTTTAAAGTGCGCGGATACCACCCCATCAACCAGACTCCAAAATTAGAAACTACATAAAATAAAATTGAAGACCCCAAAGATAAACTGGCAACTCCTAAAGCGCTCTTATGCTTGCTGAATTTTAACGCCATCAAAGCCACTAAAGCAAATCCTCCCCAGGTGAATAAAACAACATTATGCATCCCGATATATAGATCGCTTAAAACCATCAGAACTAAAGGCACGATAAGCGCATATCTCCTGTTAAGGTACAATCCGCCAAATAAAGCTATCGCAGCAACCGGAGTAAAATTCGGAGCATGCGGAACAAACCTCAGCAAAATACCAAACACTATAAGAATTAAAGCCAACATATGGATAACCCTCCTATGATTTTGTCTTATGTTATTCCAAATAATTTTTTATGTCAAGAAAATTCTTAGCATTCTATGCCCCTACGGGCCTTGATACCACGCGTGTAATAATGTTTTTTCTCTTTAATCTCACTAACCAAATCTGCGCGCTTCAGCATCTTAGGATGCAGGTATCTACCTGTCAATACCAATTCCGTATCAGCTTTTACCGAATCCAAGAGGCCTAAGACATCATCGATACTAATAAGTTTTAATTTCAATGCCACATTAATCTCATCTAAAATAACCAGCCGGTACCTATTAGATCTAATAACGGCCCTGGCCTTGTTTAAACCTGCTTTAGCCATAATAATATCTTTGAGCTCTTGTTTCTTAGTTATAAAACATCCCCTACCATACTGCTCTATTTTTATTCTATCAAGAGACCTTAGCGCTTTTAGCTCGCTGTAATCTCCCCCTTTAATAAACTGTCCTATATATACCTTGAAACCTGCTCCAACGGCACGCAATGCCAAACCAAGGGCTGCCGTAGTCTTGCCCTTACCATTACCTGTATATATTTGTATCAATTCGCCACCGCCTTCCAACTTAAGACGCCTAAGACGCACAACAATGATACTATCACTGCGGCGCATAAAACCCCGGAAAAAATAGCCAAGAAAGCATACCTAAACTTGACTTTCAGCAATGTGGCAGCAATCACTCCGCTCCATGCTCCGGTCATCGGCAAAGGTATAGCTACGAATAAGAATAAACCGAAAGTTTCATACTTTTGTATTGCTGCCGCATTTTTTCTGGCACGCTCAAATATCCAATCAAAAAATCCTGACCAGATTTTAAGTTTTCTTAAATAATTTGAAACCGGGCTGAATAAAAAGAGCGCAGGCACAACAAAACTCAAATTACCCAATATCGCGAGCCAAAAAACCTTGAATAAAGGTATATCTAAAGATAAGCCAAGCGGAATAGCCCCCCTAAGTTCTGAAATAGGCAGGGCCCCCATAATAAAAACCAACAATTCCTTAGGCAAACTATTGAAATATTTTATTAACTCTGTAAGCATTTTATTGCGCAGGACAAGCGTATTTGCCTACCAATGGAACAAATACACAACCGCATACCTGTTTATATTCGTATGTCCGGCCGTTATTCTCTACCACAGTTAACACCTGAGAAAACTTCTCTCCAAGAGGAACTACGAGTTTTCCTCCTACGCCAAGCTGTTCAAGCAACGGCAAAGGCACGCGTTCTGATGCTGCGGTAATAATAATTCTATCGAAAGGCGAGAATTCTTTCCAGCCGGCAGTTCCGTCATCAGCCTTAGCCTTTATATTAATGTACCCTAGCTCATCAAACAGTTTCTGCGCCTTTACATAAAGAACCTGGAATCTCTCAATCGTATACACAGAAGAAGCTAAACAAGAAAGTATAGCCGTTTGATAACCCGAGCCCGTTCCAATTTCTAATACTTTCTCCCTGCCAGACAACTGCAAGAGTTCAGTCATCAAAGCAACAATGTAAGGCTGAGATATAGTTTGGCCTTCCCCTATTAGAAGCGGATAATCCTCATAAGCGCTTGACCTTGCATCTTCAGGAATAAATTTATGCCTCTCCACTTTGCGAAACGCATCTAACACAGACGCGTCTTTTATCCCGCGCCCGGCAATCTGTTCTCGGACCATCCTCTCTCTAAGCGAAGAATAATCCATATTATCCCTTACTGATCATCTCTCCTGCAATATAAGAAATGAATCTAATGGCATCGACAAACGGATTAATCGCGCTTTTGCTGCCATTATAAATTGTGCTTATTCCTACCGAAGATATCTTATAGCCTAAACGTGATGCCTTAATTATCATCTCGGATTCAATTTCGTAATTGCGCATAGAAAAAACAACTTTTTCAAAGAGTTCTTTTTTGATAAGGCGGAACCCGCACTGGCTATCGGGGATCTTTTGTTTTACTATAGCCGATATTACCGAAGACATAACTTTATTTGTCAAAAGCCTTATATAAGGCATGTTTTTTGTATCATTCATCCTATTGCCGATAAAGATAACATGTGGTGAGCTATCAGCAGCTTTCAAGAAATGTTTGATATCTTCCGTGGAATGCTGCCCATCGCCATCCATAACAACCGCCGCATCAAAACCCGCGCCGAAAACATGATTAAAAACCCTTATCAAACAGTATCCCTTGCCGCGATTCTTAGGATTACTTAAAACAAACGCCCCTCCTACGGAAGCAATATGCGCAGTATCGTCAGTAGAGCCGTCATCGATAACAAAAACCTGCAGTTCCTGTTTCTTAAGCTCGGATATAATCTTTCCTATGGTAGAGGCTTCATTATAAGCTGGAATTACGACACAAGCATTCATTTTTATCTCTTAACAGCGAACCTCCTGAACATATACCACTGATCAGGATATTGCCTTATGTATCTTTCAAGTATTCCTTTATATTTATCAATAACAACAAGCGGGTCCTCGACGCCGGCAGAAGCCTCGCGGCTTAAATCTATTGGTTTTTCTATTTTTAAAGTGAATGTATCATCTTTATTTCTGATCATAAACCCTAAAACCAAAGGAACCCCTGTTTTTAAAACCATGGTTGCGGGCCCCGAAGGCAAGAATGCCGGCTTGCCGAAGAAATCTGTCAAAACAGTTTTGCCTCCGTAATCTATGTCTCCAACTAATGCTAATAACGAATTGTCCTTTATGCATCTTAACGCCTGCCAGGCAGCCCGCCTCAATGGGATAACCTTTATCCCCTTAGATTCTCTCTGTCCTTTGAATAAATCATTGGTCTTTTTATATTTATGCTCCATGGCTACGGCCGCAAAAGGATAACCAAGAAGCGATATCGCAGCGCCGCCCAATTCCCAATTGCCTAAATGCGCCGTCAAAACAATGGAACCCTTTTTGTTGTTTAGCACCTCATTGAAGAAGTCCGTATTCTCAAGTCTTACTTCGCGCATTATATATTCTTTATCTATGCGGGGAAAATTGAGAAAATCAACCAGGTATTTTGCGAAATTACAGAACACCCCTCTACTTATAAGGTCAACCTCTGCTTCGTTTTTATCAGGAAAGATAGTCCTGATATTATCTTTAACGTTGTTGCGGTCTTTAAATGACAGCAAATATCTTATATCTGCGATAAAGACAGCTATCCTATAACTAAGTTTGAGGGGAAGATGCAAAACTAAAAATTGCCCTATTCTGTATAATAAATAATAAAACATGACAATAAGTGTTATAAATCCAGGATAAATTTTGCTATATCTAAACTGGAAGCAGGCTTGCCTATGCGACTCGCAGAGGCAGACAGATTTTTTAACTTGTGCCCGTTTTCAATAAGATCCTTAATTAGAAACTTAACCTCTGATGCCTTCTCTGCTTTTAAGGCGGCTTTTTCGGAAATTAAATAGGAAGTATTGCTTGCCTCCTGACCCGGAATAGGCCTGATAATAATCATAGGAATCTTTTTTGCCATTGCTTCAGCGGTAGTAATACCTCCGGGCTTAGTAATTAATATATCGGATGAATCCATAAGCTCGTTTATATTATTGGCATACCCTAAAAGAGCTATCTTCTTTTTGCATTTCCTTATTTTCTTTTTTAGAGAATTATATAATTTCTTATTCGAGCCGCAAACAATAATCTCCTGTAACTCATACGGCAGGCTTTCTAACTCCCGCACGATGCTTTTAATAGGGCCTAACCCCTGCCCGCCACCCATAATCAGAATGGTAAAAAGCTTCGGATCCAAGCCGATACTGGCTGCTACCTGCATCCTAGAAGACTTATCTCTGAATTTAGGGTCTATCGGAATACCTAATGGCTTAATTTTATCAACGCTAACCCCCTTAGCAGCTAGCTTCTTTGAGACCTCTTCAGAAGGCGTTATATAGCAATCTACTTGGTCATACACCCAGTATGAATGCGGGATATAATCAGTAAGCACCGCAATAAGCGGGATATCCGAGGCGTATTCTTTCTTAAAATCTGCAACCATCCCGCAGGGAAAAGCCTGGGTGCAAACTATAACATCAGGCCTGAATTCATCAAGAAGCTTCTTTAATTTCGGAGAATTAAATTTGTGCACTGCATCTTTTATCTTGGCCAGGCCCTTAACCACTTTCGGATTATCATACAGATAATGCCATAATTTAGGCGTTCTTTTAATCACCATTATATAGAGACGGTTAATAATTTTCTCCGAAACCGGATTAGTGTAATTAAAAGCATTTAAATTTCTCACGCCTATCCCGCCAGAAAGCTGTTTTAGTGCTTTTTCTATAGCTATGGTCGCGCTATGGTGCCCGGAGACCTCGGTAATATACATTAGTAGTACGCGTTTAGTCATATTAATTAATTTCGCCCCCCCTGCATAATCCTATAAAAATTCTGGCAATCTCAGGGTTAAATTGCGACCCCGCAAGAGACTCTATTTCTCTGACAGCCTGTTCTTTTGAAAACCCTTTGCGATAAGGCCGGTCAGTAGTCATAGCATCAAATGCGTCGGCTATCGATATTACTGAAGCAATTAACGGTATATCCTCGCCCTTTAACCCTTCAGGATATCCAGAACCATCGTATTTTTCATGATGGTATTTTACCCCAGATATAGCATTATTCAACTCTTTGATGGGGGCCAGAATAGCCGCGCCAACTAAAGGGTGAGACTGCATTATTTTTCTTTCTTCATCATTTAGGGGCCCGTTTTTGTTCAATATCGACTCCGGGATGCCTATTTTTCCTATATCGTGCAAAAGGCTGGCAATATGCAAATCCTCAAAGAATTTATCGCTTAAATCGCTGCAATTATTATCCTGTAACATGCACTTGGCTATCTTAAGGCTCAATTCGGTAACACGCGAAGTATGGCCGTGGGTATAATGATCCTTTGCATCAATTGCTGCAGCCAAAGCAACAGTCGTATGAATAAATAAACGCTGTTTTTTATCTAACTCGTCTGACAACTGTTGAAAAAGCTGCGCGTTCCTGATAGCCATAGCAACATCCGAAGCAAGGGCGCTAAAGAAATCAAGCTCGCTTTGCAAAAACTCCCTGCCATTATTTTTCCTGCCTAAAAGTAGCAACCCAAGCAACTCTTTGTCGAAATAGCTAGGGATGCAAACTGAAGCGCCGAATATATCCATCTGCTCCAGAGTCATCTGAAGCAGCTCTTTCTCATCTTGTCTCAACTTCTTATTCAAAAGTGCTTTTTTGCCCAGGCTATAAACAAGATACCCCTCATTAAAAATCTTGGTGTCGTATCTTTCTATAAAAAAACGGATTAAGGCGCTATCGTAATCCAGGCGCGCAAAACCAGCCGGAATCTTAATTCCTGCAGGACCGCGAGACACTGTCAGAACATAAGTATTCTTCTCTTTATTATGCAGCAATATACCGGCATGACTGACATTGACTCTGTGGACTATCATGCGCGCAATCATCCTGATCAAAAGCTGCGGCTCGTGCACCTTAATCATGCCCTTGGCGGCATTCTCCAATTCCTTCTTATAATCTATGGTGCGCGAAAAGATAGCCATGCTATTTTAACTCCCGCAAAACAACCTTTTCTAATTCTTCCAATTTTAACGGCTTATGTATATAATCGAGTGCGCCTAAGTCTTTGCATTTGTTAAAAGATCCATCATCCTGCGGCTCTTGACCAGTAACCATAACAACTTTTACCTGACTCCCCATTTGCCTGATACGTTCAAGAGTAGTTATGCCGTCTATACCTGTCATCTTAATATCCAAAAGAACCAAGTTCGGGTTTTCTTTATCTAAGATCTCCAAAGCCTTTTCACCGCTTGGGGCTACAACAACATCGATATTCCTTCTCTTAAAGAAATTTGCCGCGAACTCCCTAACATCTAACTCATCATCAACTATCAACAGTTTAGGCATAATATACTCCTTGTTATTCATATAACAAGCTAATCTTGAATTTCTCAGTGTTTTTCTTAAGACTCCTTGGAAACGGCGGAAACGGGCTGGAATCTTTAATAGCCATAGTAACAAAAGGAACCAGGGCCGTGTTATCTGTCTCCGAAACATAAGGTTCGCCTATAAGTTTACCGTCTTTAGAAAGCACAAATACAACCTTAATGTGCCCTTTTTGCCCACCCATCCTCTCAAGAGAAGCAAAGGCATTAATCTTATCTACAATCATATTGTAATATTCGGATTCATCTTCTGGCATATCATAAGGCACATCATTGAACTTGTCCTTTACGATATTATTATCAACCATCTTTGCTATAACCCCTTCCTTGGGCTTTATCTCACCGAAATCAGTAAACGACTTCTCGCCTGTCATCAGGTGCGGAGTAAGCAAAATTACAAGTTCAGTTTTTGTGACCGCATCCGTAGTGCTGCTAAATAATTTACCAACTAACGGTATATCGCCTAAGATGGGGATTTTATTTACCGTCTTATCTTTCTTATCTTTTCTTAAACCCCCTATTATCAAGGTTACCCCGTCTTTTACCATAACCGTAGTTTCTGCTTCCGACGTGGTAACTATAGGCACTTCGGTCTTTTTATCATCGGCGATAAGCTCTGTTGTCTTAGACGAGCTTATTTCAGGCCTTATCTTCATGGTCACATAATCATCTTTATTTATGGTAGGCGTTACATATAACTTTATACCAACATCTACAAAGTTAACTGTTTGGGTCGTTATCGGGTTAGTCTCTGTTACAGTCGTAGTTGAGGTTATATAAGCCTCCTTTGTCCCGACTAATATCTTGGCCTCCTGATTATTCAAAGCCATAATCCTGGGGCTTGATAATATCTTGGTGTCTCCTATAGTACGCAACACATCAATTATCGCCTTATATTGTCCGGCAGTAGTAGGGGCGCCTTGATTCGTGGGTGTACCTATAAAAAGTGCTCCTGCTGTGCTAACCGGAAGAGCAAACTTAACGGCAAAATACTTCTCAATAATATAGTTCCAATCAACGCCCATCTTGAAAGTATCAGAAGGGTTTATCTCTATTATCTGCGCATCAATTAAGACCTGCGGCGTCTTCTCATCAAACGCAGATACAATCTTCTTTATCTCTTCTATTTTATCCGGATAATCGGTAATAACAATTTTATTGGTACGCTCATCCATTTTTAATGAGCCGACGCCTTTAGTAACCGCTTCCTGTATTTTCGCATTAAGCTTCTCCGCCTGTGCATAATTAAGCTCAAAGACCTCTGTCTTTAATGGAAGGTCCGTCTTCTTTATAAAATCTTCCATTTCTTCTAATTTATCCGGGGTATCTATCAAAGAAAGCGTATTAGAGCCTTCGTCAACAACTATTCTGCCAACGTTACTTTTTATCTGGTTCAAGGCCCTGGAAAGATCTGCGGCCTTGGCATATTTTAACTGGATTACCCTGGCGGTTTTATTGTCTTTGTAGCGCTCTCCGTATTTAAGCTCGTAGTCGCGCTGTGTCATAACATTAATAATATCCCCCTGCTTCTCGTAGGCTAAATCATTTGCCAATAATATCAATTCTAGGGCATCATCAAGAGGCACATCTTTTAGAAACATCGTCACCCGGCCGGTAACATTTTTACCGATAACTATATTAAGATTGTACCGGCTTGAAAGCATCTTTAAAACATCAACGACATCCATCCCTTTGATATCCAAAGAAACCTTATTCGAAGGGACTTGCCTGGCATCTGCCGCAATGCTATCGTTTTCAGTCGCAGGCGCGGTCAACGGAACTTGAGCAAGGCAATTTGAATACAACAAAACAGATACAACTAATAATAAAAAGTCAGTTCTCTTTAGACTTCTTCTCTTGAATTGATCCATTCCCCCTCCTGCATTATAAATAAAGCTCAAATTTCTGCCCCCTGTAATTAACTTTTACTTTGCCTTCTTTAATCTCTTCTATCTGAAATTCCCCCAAATACTGCCCCTGATATAAATAATAAGTTTTCTGCGTCTTCTTATCTTCGATAATCGCCTGCGGATTATCTCCGGAGATTATACCTACAAGATTAATATCTTTTATAAGCTCCTGCGAGGCTGCGGCTGAAGCTGCTGGAGAGCTTCCGGACAAAGAAGATGAATCAAAGATTTCACGGCTATCCAGACCCTTCAAATATTCTTCGTAAGGCCTAGCCTTGGGTTTTCCCTGAATTGCCAATTTATCAGTATCTGCGGAAGCAGAAGTCTCGGGAAGAAGCTTATTGTATCCTATAAAAGGATAAATAAATGAGACCAGCGCAAAGATTGCAGCCAGCGCCAGAAACAAATAAACCATTCTTTTTGCAGAAAAAAACGAAGCGTAATCAAATTTGTTTTTTCTGGATACCTTATCAGCGGATTGCGCTGGGATAACGCTTCCAGCAGAATGCACAGCTACTGTCTTTTGGGCTGATGCTTCAGACTTCTTAGGGTTCCTTATTAAACGCAAGAGTTTCTCTTCCGGAGAAATATTATCCCTCATGCAATGGCCTCTTCCTTAGTAAGATTTACCACAATCTGTTCATCGACCTCAAACCGGTCATTCATTACCGCAGTCTCTAAGGCATCGTGACAAAGCATTGCAATACGGCGAGGGTAACCCTGTGTATGCTGATATATCAACCTTATTGCCTCCGGAGTAAAAATAAAAGGAGAGGCATTATAGCCTGCTTTCTTCAACCTGAACTCTATGAGCTCTCTGGTCTCAGATTCATCGAGCGGATTAATAGTATACTTTAAGGCTACTCTATCCATAAAATTCCGGATACGCTTTACCCGAGGCAAAAGCTCAACCTGAGCCATGATAATCAGCTGCAGCAACTTGTATTCATTGGTCTCATAATTAAGGAGCATCCTTAAGACTTCGAGATTCTCGGTAGTAATTTTCTGAGCCTCGTCAATCAATAAAACTATAGTTTTATTTTCTTCTACCCCTTTTTGGAAAAGGTATTTCTCTAATGCTTCCTTAAAGTCAATGGTCGATTTAAAAGGCGGGGTAATATCAAACATCTTAACCAGGCTGAATAAAAACTGAAATTCAGATTTATAGCTAGGGTCAAGAATCATGTGGAAAACAAAATTATCTTCGTCTTTAAAAGCCTGCAGAAGGGTGCGCGAAAGAGTAGTCTTACCCGTACCTACATCACCTAAGATTAAACTTAAGCCCCGACGCAGTCGTATAGCAATTTCCAGGCGCTTTAAAGCGGTGTTATGACTAGTGGAATGATAGAAGAATTCCGGATCCGGACTCGTAGAAAAAGGCTCTTTTTCCAAACCTAAAGCGCTATAATAACTCATCTCTGATATCCTTTATAGAACAGCCATCCTTCCTTAGGCTACGTATCTCTTTAAGCCTACCAACGGTAGAATCATCAAAATAGCGGAAATTGGTCTCTGGACTACGGCCAATCTCTTTTATTAGACCTATTTTCAGATAGAATTTCAAGGTATGTATAGAATACCCGCTTAATCTTGCTAAGTCTTTTAATAAGTATATATTACGGATATACCCCTCCTATCACTCTCTAGGTAGAGAGCATATCATAATCCTAGGTTTTGTCAAGTAAAATATAGTGGATCTGTTTACTTCTTAGATAGGGATAGTTGTGATATGGAGAACGACCCTTCTAGGCCTTGTAGATTAGACCTAGTAGTAAGCTGTAATTTCTTTATTTGTAATAATGACAGGGAATTTTCTACCTCATATATGAATTTAGTAAAACCTGTCATATTGCCCTCTGCTCTAAAATCAACTAGTGTCTCTTTGTACGCAGAAGAACCCGAGAAAACATTAAGTGACGGCCTTATATCAATTATCCGGATATTGGCTTCCTTAGCCAATCTTTCGAGCTCTGTAAGTATTTCTACCTGCTTGTCGTCCTGGGCATCCTTAATGTTAAGCGCCGAAGAAAACTGGTTATATGCCTTTTCAATGTTATCCTTCTGAGATAAAAGGCGTAAGTATTTACTTAATTTGCTTTGGGCCACACTTATTTCTTTATTTAATATATCATTATCATTTATAACCGGGGCAATTAAAAAGTGAAAAATCAAACTAAAAACCACAACCGCAACGGTTGTAAAAAATATGCCCTTCTCTCTTCTTGTAAGAACTTTTGCCATTTTATTATTTCTTTTTTAAGGAGACTATCTCAAAATCAATAACCTCCCCCTTCTGCGTAAGCTTTTTAGTTGCATATCTGACTTTAGTCGTAAAATCTTTGAAAACCGGCGACTTTTCGATCTTGGATACTAACGCAAATACACTGGTCAGTTCCGGAGCCGCGCCGTGTAAAACAACAGCGGTATTCTCCTCATAAGTCAAGCTTACTAAAGACACCTGACTGGGGATAACTTGGTATAATTCATATATCAAATCAAGTGCTGAAGGCTGCAAATCCGAACGGTCATAAAAAACCTTGATTCTCTTCTCGATAGTTTCAAGCGACTTAGCCTGTACCTCTACTTTCTTTAGCTCCCCATTGATCCGGGCTAAATACTTCTTCTTGTTATTTATATTATTTACAACTGCGAGAGCAAACATAAAAATCACGAAAAATACCATTAATGCAAACTTTATAATCTCTTTCCTGTTAGAAGCCTTTTTCGTCCTTTCTTTTGCTGATAAAGGCAGGAGGTTTAAGGTATCTTCTGTCTCTCGGATGCCAAAACCAAATAAACAACCAAGAGATATATCCGAGCTGGCTAAGGTTGGCTTAATTTTTTGGCTTATGCTAATTTTATTTTCATACAACAGCTTCTGCGTATTTAATCCCAAGCGGACATTCAAGGGCTCGGCCAAAACATTTAATAAATCGCTCCTGCCCAGCATCAAAAGCCTGGAAGGCATTTGCCCGGAGACTTCTTTAGAATAAGCTTCGCGCGTCTTATATACCTCATTAACAAACAACTCCTGCCAATTTGCCTGCGTTTTATCAAACCTAAAATAGCGACTGAATACCAACCTGCTATTATTAATAACTATAACTTCCACCTGGGTTGTGTCAATGTCAAGAAGCATAACAACACCTTTTGAATCCGGCTCAAGATAGCTGTAAAGATTCGACAGTCCGTAGGAGCTTAGGAATATATTGACCTTGTTAATTTTAAGTGCGCTCAATACACAGAGATAACGCTCAATAAGGTCTTTATGCACAATGGCAAGGCTAATTTGAGAATAACCTGATACATCAAGCCCTATAACCTGATAACCGCTAATTAAATCTCCTGGGGGATAAGGCAGGTAACGCGGCACTTGAAGAGAAATTATGCTCCCAATTTCTTTTGGCTGCTGAGTAGGTATTTTTATATATCTACATGTGGCCTTGCTACGAGGAAGAGATATAATAACCTGGTTATTGTTATACCCCATCCTCTTTAAAGAAGAAGAAACGATCTCGGTAAGCTTTTTATCATCTATTGAAGGCTCGAAAGCAACATGCTCAAAATCGCTGAACTCTCTTTTACCGCCCCCCGCGCAAATGCACTTTAAGGCCCTGAAAGAATTATCTGAAATCTGGATAATAAAAAATATTTTTTTGTTGCTTATAATCGCGGCCATTTTTTTATGATACTATAGTTTAAAATAATTTTAAAGCCTTAATTTTGATGCCACCAGACAATTCTACTTTCTGATGCAGCAGGAGAATGCCTGTAGAAAACTACGCTGATATTCTTACTTACAGAATTATAAACACCGCTGGCATTAATTCTAAAGAAACCTGACTGGACCCCAACTAATCCATCGCCAATCAGCCTGCTTAAAATTTTCCCCGGGCCAGTTGCCTGGTCAACGCCAAAAGCTACATACATCTGAGCAATATCAACATTTTGAAGCGGATATTTATCGGTTAATCTGGAATTAATAATTTGTTGTGACAAAAAGCTTGCATCGCTATCAGAAGTACCTTCAGCACTATTAACAACTGATCTGGCTACGATATTTAAGGCTGCCGCAGAAGCAGTGTTGATATTAAGCGTTTTGGTACTGCCAAATACGGTAATCAAGCTCTTGATCCTGTCAACTACCTCTTCATCGAGCTCCTGGATACCCCTCAATAAATCAACTTCTTCCGGAGTAATAAATTTATCTTTTTTATAAACATATCCTACAGACGCTTTATAATCCAGGTCTTCGTCTTCGCTGACTGCAAGAGACCCTCGCCATTTTAAAAATTCATTTGCCAGATTATCTGAGGCCAAACTGTCTAAACCGCATTCATTAAATAATGCACTTAAAACTTCTTTGGGCGACTCATTAATATTTATACGCGAAGATTCATCCAACACTCCATAAATCATATCTTCAGAATCACTATCCGCGGCATAGCCTACTGTTATATATTCATTTTCATTGCCGAAAATTCTATTTTCTTTAAAAATAGTCTCATTGTCCGCCCAATCTTCTTGCAAATAATCAAAACTATTATTATCTGCGAGCAACTCACCGATCGCAAGATTAACTGCTGCTTTAGCTAAGTAGTATGCGCGCAATCCTTCTCTTTGATAACGGCTCAACCGTAAAGCAAGCGCGACACGATGTCCCACGCTAACCGCCAGAACCGTTAAAATAACCAAAATCCATAAAATTATTATTAATGCCTGCGATTTCTTATTCATTAGAGACTACCGGCAGATATATCGTACGCTCAAAAACCTCATCCGGATTCCCTTTCACCGTCAACCTGACCTTTAAAGCAACCGGAAGCTTCTGGCTTTCTTCCTGCGTTTCGTAACCCCAGCTATCCTTAAATGCCACTATTTCCTGAGCGCTTGCTGCATTAATCTGAAGATACCCGTATTCAAATCTTATATCGAGCTCGGAACCCACCTCCTGAGGCTTAGTTAAATCAGATTCGATGTTTAATGCCTCGCTGCCTTTACGGCAAAGTCGCATAAGTTTATTGTCTTCATAGTAATAAGAAACCGCGGCATAAGAGCCGCGCAGCCTATCTGTCTTATATGAGTCAACCAACGACAGAAAACTTACCTTATCTGAAGACCCCTCGAACATGCTTTGTGTAGATGAGAAAACTATCGCGTTCCTGACATCCTGATTTAAGTGCTCGAGTATCGACCTGGCAGTCTGGTAAACGGTGATTTTATCCTCTATATTACGGTAACCAAAAATCCCCGAGCCAAACGCAGTATATACGGTAATCATAACTACGGTAATTATGAGAGAGGCTATCAGAACCTCAACTAAAGTGAAGGATCTTTTAAGGGCGATGTTCATTTCTTAGCTATTTACGCAAAAGCGTACTGATAGTTATTGACTCCTGCCTGCCGGACCTATCCCAGTTGATGTCAAAATCAAGCTGGTAAAGATTCGCGGCTGCGGCAAGCTGATTGACTGAGTATTGAATGTTAAATTTACCTTCATCTTCATCAAATTGCTGCGGAACTTGATCTAGCTTTCCTGATATTTCTTTGAATTCAATTTCCTGCAATTTGTCTTCACTCAAGAAAACTGCCCTTATGATATCCAAAGACAACCCGGTTACCCGCGCTGAAAAAGAAAAAGCCTGCAATATGGAGACTATACCCACGGAAAGAATAGCAACCGCTAAAATAACTTCAAGTAAAGAAAATGCCTTATTCGAGGTTACGTATCTTGACACCGCCAAAGACCCCTTTTGAAGTTAGAATAATAAGTTTATCATCCGGCCCGGCAAGCTTAATAGAAACCGGGTCTATATCTCCGTTGGGATAAAAATAAACGTCTTGTCCCTGTATATCCAAATCTATTTTCACATTGTCCGGTATATTGCCGCTTTTTATACGTTCCCCCTGATATTCTCCGTAATACCGTTTTGCCGACTTATCTATATGAAAGGCTATCACTTTTCTCTCTACTATGGAACGCTGATGCAAATAATTCATGAAATCCTGAAGCTCTCTGGAGAAACTTGTAAAACGTAATTCATCATAATACTGCCGGAATTGAGGCAGGGATATCACTACAAATATGCCGATTATTAACAAAACCAGAAAAAGTTCAACAAAAGTAAAGCCCCTACCCGAGGAGCACAGCTTAAACTTCATGCAAGACTGCCTTTACTCATTACAAATATCATCTTCCGAATCCCCTTCCTGCGGACCGTCAGAACATAATTTATATTCCTTTTCACCGGAAGTCTTCTCGTATTTGTATACCCTACCCCAGGGATCCTTAGGGTCTTTTTTTAAATACGGCTTCCATTGATCGCCTAATCCGGGGTTAACACGCAAATCCTCCAGCTTCTCGGGATAATAACCGAAATCCATTTCGAATAAATCCAGGGCCAAACCTATTGAAGCAATATCGGCCTTTGCGGCGGCTACCCTGGCCTGCTCTGAACGGCCTACGAGCCTAGGCATTACCACAGCTGCCAATACACCGATAATTATTACAACTAACATCAGCTCAATCAACGTAAAACCTCTCCTTTTCATATCTCCTCCCATTAGTTATCTTACCAATAAATTAATCTGGAAAATAGGCAACAACATAGAAAGAACGATAAAACCTACTACCGCACCCATGCTAAGGATTATAACCGGCTCAAGCAGGCGCGTAAGGGCTTTCAGATAAGCATCTATATCTTTATCGTAGTCATCGGCTATGCGGATAAGCGACTCTGCCATAGTCCCGGTCTCTTCTCCCACATTGACTATGCTAGTGGCAAAAACCGGGAATAAAGATGAACCCTTAAGGCAATCGGCAAATCCCATACCTTGAGATATTTGGTCTTTAAACTTGACAACTTCGCTCTTTAGAATCTGGTTGTCTATTACGGATGCCGCTATATTCAAAGATGAAATAATCGGTATGCCGCTTGAAAGAAGCAACGAAAGCGTACGCATCATCCTGCTTATCTGACTTTTAAGTATGACCTTGCCAAATACAGGAGTCTTTAATTTGACTTTATCCAATGAAACACGAAACTGCTGATTTAAAGACATCCTTTTGTAGAAAAATATGGCCGCAAATACAGTTGCCAGTATAAGCCACCAATACGAACGCATGGCTCCTGAGATACTAATAAGCATCTTTGTCGGCAACGGCAGCATCTGCCCCATATCAGAAAACATATTGACCAGACGCGGGATTACAAAAGTCAAGAGTACGACTACAGTAAGAACACCTACGGAAAAGATAAAAAGTGGATAGGTAAGTGCTGCGGTGATAGAATTCCTGAGCTCTTCTTCCTTCTCCATGTGCTCAGCCAGGCGTTTCAAAGTTTTATCAAGGCCACCGCTTGCCTCTCCCGAATGAATCATTGCTATGTAAAGATCTCCGAAAAATTGCGGGTAGTTTTTCAGTGATTCCGATAAAGAATCTCCGTCTTTTATTTTTGAAGCAACATCGCTTAAAACCGACCGCAGGTATTTGTTAGGCGTCTGGTCGGATATGATGCGCAGACTGTTTAGAATATTCACGCCTGAACCTATCAGAGTAGAAAGCTGCGTACTAAAAAGCACCAGCTCCTTACGGGAAATTTTCCATAGCTTTCCCAATCCCTTCTCTCTAAGCGAGACCTGATCATTCCGCACAGAAATGGGAAAATACCCCATCTTATTCAGCTTAGTAATGGCCTCTTGTTCTGTCTCGGCTTCAATTTCTCCCTGGAGCGTATCCTGCGGCGTGGTCTTAGCTAGGTATTTATACCTTGGCATTTGCTTTTAAGAAATTTCTTCCTGCTGAGTTACGCGGATTACCTCAGTAATAGTAGTTATTCCTTTTAAAACCTTCTGCAGCCCGTCTTGCCTAAGCGTACGCATGCCTTGCGAAATCGCCTTCTGTTTAATCTGCTGACTGGTTGACCTGTTTAGAATCATTTCTCTGATAACCTCATCAACAATAATTATTTCATAAATACCCGTCCTGCCGCGATAACCGGTAAACCTGCATAGTTCGCAGCCGCGGCCTTCATATAATTCTACGCCCTTAGGATCGATATTGATATCCTTCATCTGATCCAGAATTTCTTTTGGATTTTTAACAGGTATTTTACAATCCGGGCAGATTACTCTTACTAATCTTTGTGCTATAAGACATTCCAGAGAAGATGAAACTAAAAACGGCTCGATACCCATATCCAGCAAACGCGTAACTGCTCCCGCAGCGTCATTTGTATGCAAAGTAGAAAATACAAGATGCCCGGTAAGAGCCGACCTAATAGCAATCTCGGCTGTCTCATAATCTCTTACCTCACCGATCATTACAACATCCGGATCATGCCTCAATATATGCCTTAATGCTGTGGCAAAGGTAAAACCGATCTGAGGAACAACCTGTATCTGATTAACCCCCCTCAACTGATATTCAACCGGATCTTCCACGGTAATAATCTTTAAGGCATCGGAATTAATACGCGCTAAAGAAGCATAAAGGGTGGTAGATTTGCCTGAACCGGTAGGGCCAGTGACAAAAATAATCCCGTGCGGCCTCTTGATAACGCTCTCTATTATATTCAAATCTTCCGGGAAAAGCCCAAGCTTCTCTAATTCCAGAAAGAAACGCGTACTCAAAACCCTGATCTGAACCGCCTCACCGAAAACAGTAGGCAGCACAGAGACACGCAAATCAAGCTCTTCATCGTTAACTTTAATCTTTATCCTGCCGTCTTGCGGAAGCCTATGCTCGGCGATATTCATACCGGACATAATTTTAATGCGAGAAACAATTGCCGGCTGAAAATATCTGATTGTCTCTGGAGTATTAACTTCATAAAGTATGCCGTCGATTCTGAACCTGGTGCGTAGTTCATTCTGATACGGCTCAAGATGAATATCTGTTGCCCCCTGCTTTATCGCCTCCGAAAGTATCTGGTTAACAAACTTTATTATCGAGGCATCTTCGACCATGCCCTCAAGATCTTCTATCTTTTCTGCTTCTCTTTTAGGCTCTCGAGAAACATCTTTCTGAGATATCATTTTCTCAATAGTCTCTGCGCCGACACCGTAATATTTACGTATCGCCTCCTGTATATCGGTTTCACTAGCCAATGCCCCACTTACCTCAAGCCCCAAAAGCAGACGTATATCATCCAATACCCTGACATCCAAAGGGTCAGCCATAGCGACAGATAAAGCATTGTCCTTAAAATCAATTGGTATTATTTTATAATGACTGGCAAATTTGGCAGGAACTTTTTGTATAATAAGCGGATCAATATCCTTATCCTTTAACTTAACATAGGGTATATTAAGCTGACGCGCCAAAACCGAAAAAACCCTTTCCTCAGAGGCAAAACCTAACTTCACCAAAGTGGTACATAAGAAATCTCCTGTCTTCTGCCTTTCCATCAAGCCCTTTTCCAGCTGATCGGCAGATATAACCCCCTCTTCGATGAGAATCTGTCCTATAAGTATATTATCTTGGCCCGGCATAATTTTAATAAGCTGATATTTAATAAATACTTAGGATAAGAAATACGAACGAATTTGATTTTTTATCTTATCATAACGCTGTTTCATATTCAAGGCTTTTGTTCACCCATTCCCGTCATAGGCAGGCTTGACACCTGGTATAAAATATGTTAGATTCTACACTATATGGAAGACATCGCAAAGATATCAGAAGAACTGGAACGCACAAAAATGGAGTTAGCGATACTCTATGAGATCTCTAACGCCATGCGCACAACCCTTAAGCTGGATGAGATTCTCTATATCATCCTTACGGGAGTTACTGCGCATATAGGCCTAGGGCTTAACCGCGCCATGTTATTCCTGGTCAATGAGAAAGATAACCTTATTGAAGGGAAAATGGGCATAGGCCCGGAGAGTGGAGAAGAAGCAAACCGCATATGGACACTCATAGAAAAAGAAGATATGAATATGGACGAGCTTATAGAGGCTTATAAAACTTCCAATAACAGCCTAGAATTGGGCTTCAACCAACAGGTAAAACACATCAAAATACCGCTTAGAGAACAAGGTGGCGGTTTATTAGCTATGGCTATCTTAGAAGGAATGCCGCTGCTCTTAAACAAAGAGATGATACATAAACATCAGGATGACCCTGTGATACGAATGCTAAAAAGCGACGAACTGGTAATAATCCCGCTAAAAGCCAAAGATAAAGTCAACGGCATTATAATAGCGGATAATCTTATCACTAAAAAACCTATTACTAAAGATGATATCCGCATGCTTATTATGTTAGCTAACCAGGCAGGGCTGGCTATAGAAAACTCGCAGCTATATGAGAAAACCGTAATGCGCGCACACTCGGATTCGTTAACCGAGTTATGGAACCACGGATACTTCCAATATCTGCTCCAGGCAGAGCTTGATAAAGCCAAAGTCCAGAAAAACAATTTAAGCATAGTTATGCTGGATATTGACGATTTCAAAATTTATAACGATAAACTGGGACATCAGGCAGGAGACCAGATATTAAAAGAATTGGCCAAGGTTCTAAAAAAACACTCCAGGAGGATGGACTATGTATGCCGTTACGGTGGAGAGGAATTCGCTATTTTGCTTCCTGAAACCAACAGAAATGAAGCCTCAATTATTGCGGAACGCCTAAGGCAGGATATAGAAAAACACCCTTTCATACAAGAAGAAATCTTACCCAACAATAAGCTAACCGTAAGTATCGGTATAGCAACCTTCCCGGAAAACGGGCAGAACCCGCAGGAACTAATACGCTCCTCGGATACCGCCCTCTATCAGGCAAAGAACAAAGGTAAAAATATTATCTGTTAAATAAACTCCTCGCGCCACCTAAAGGTCAAGCCGCGGCAGCTGCTTTGTCCTCGATTGCAGCCTTATTCTGGGCAAATTTCACGGAGACAATCTTTGAGACCCCGGATTCCTCCATAGTAATACCATACATAACATTGGCATTGGCTATGGTTTTTTTGTTATGCGTGATTACTATAAACTGAGACGTAGCTATAAATTCCTGCAGTATCCTGCCGAACCTGTCAACGTTTGCCTCATCTAGGGCAGCATCTATTTCATCTAATACGCAGAAAGGTGATGGCTTTATTTTAAAAATAGCGAAAATGAGCGCTATCGCAGCCATCGACTTCTCGCCTCCGGATAAAAGAAGGACATTCTGCAGTTTCTTGCCCGGAGGGCGGCATATAATTTCGATACCGGATTCCAGGGGGTCCTGCTCATCGATCAGAAATAACTGCGCATCGCCTCCATTAAAAAGCAGCCGGAAATAATTCTTAAATTCTACGCGTACCTTCTCAAATGTCTCCACAAACATCTTTCTGGTGGTGCGATTTATCTTCTGTATGGCATCATGTATGGATTCCTTTGAAGCAGTCAAATCCGCATGCTGCTGATTCAGAAAATCATAGCGCTTCTTTAATTCATCGTATTCTTCAATGGCTACCAGATTAACCGTGCCGTATGAATCTATCCTGGAGCGCAATTGTTCTATCTGCCCAAGCAAAGACTGCGCATCAACTGACTCCTGGGCGTCGCTAAGTGCGTCTAAATCAACTTTGTATCCCTGTAATAATCTTTCCTTCATGCTTGTATACTTAAAATCTATATCCTTATCATGCATCTGCAATTCATATAAATCGTTCTTATAGGTATCGAGCTGGCGCCTGCGCTCCTCTATCTTCTTGAGCACATCAGAAGTACTGCTGGAAATCTGCCTATACACCGCCTCTTTCTCCTTCAAATTCTTATTCTCTGCTTCGATATCCAATAATAAACCCTCGTTGGCCCTCAGAGCATCCTCTATCTGTGTGTTCAGAGCTGCCTCCTTATCCTGAAGCTCATTTATCTGAACACAAATATTATCTAGGTTTTGTTTATCCTGATTATAAGAATCTTCCAGTATTTTAAAGGTAGACTCGTCCGAGGCAAAGCGGTCATTCAGGCCTTTCAATTCCGTGCGTAGCTGAGCTATAGAAACCAGTGTGTCTTCTTTAAGTTTGCTGCTTAAGCTTATGCTATTCTGTTCATTGACAATTGTTTCTTCTTCATGCCTATTACGTGCTTCGAGTTCAGACAAAGCCGCATTAATTTGAGACGAGCGCCCATCTAGCGCCGTTAACTCTTGGGTAAGATCAGACAACTCCAGAAGAATCACATCTTCCTCTTCTTTTATCCTGTTAAACTGCTCCTGGACTTTATCAAAAACGGCTTTCTTATTAGCAATGGTTATTTCCTGAGAACGCAACTCATCCTGCATAGCAGATAACGCCTTTTCTAACTGGGATATCACGCTCTCTCTCTGGGCCTTCTCAGAGGCCAGCGCATCAAGTTTGACTTGAGTTTCATTTATAAGCGCAGTAATCTTTTGCGCGTCTAAATCTATGGGCTTTGCTTCACCGATGAATTTCTTCTCTTCTTCGCGCGACCTAATTTTTATAACAAAACCATTGGCAAGCTCTAAAGGTGGTTTATCCAGATAAATAGTTGCATTCATCGATTCATTAATATCTTCATATCTAGCTTTAAGATTTTCTAAAAACTCTTTCTGCGACATAAGGCTTAAACGGTATCTTTCCAAATCCTGAATTTGGCTATTCAACTGGGTTAAACTAGCAAGCTCATTTTCATGCCTGCTTCTACTTTCATCAAAGCTTGCCCCCAAAACCCTAAATGCATTTTCAAGCGTGTTTAATTCTTCCGAAGCGCTATTTAAATTATCCGTTGCTACTACTTTTTCTTCGCGTACCTTAGCATGTTCTAGCTCCAGTCTTTTCTGGCGTGCAATAAAAACCTGCTTTTGAGAGGCGGCTTCGTTAATATTATTCTTTGTGGAAGCAATCTGAGCAGCTAAATCAACTATATTCTTTTTTGCGCAGGCAATACTATCAAGAGATAAACGCATCGAAGAATTAAGATTATTCAGGTTAAGCTCTTTCTCCTGCAACTCTTTTGTCTTCTTCTCAATGTTGTCTTTTATCTGCTCATACTCATTACGCACATTATTTAATTTTTCCTCATCCGTCTTGAGCCTGTTTTTTATTTGAGACGCCTGGGTTCCAAGATACTCCCTACTCTCGACGCATTCGGATATTTTTTCTTTATTAAAATCAACGCGGCTGCGGTTGTTAGCCAGCGCGTTATTTAAATTTAATATTTTATCCTTCAAATTCATTATTTCGGCTTCTAGGGCCCTAACTTCATCCTGACGATTACTGATTGCGGATTCCTCTTGCTGTATAGTTTTCAAGAGCCCTGCCTGAAGCTCCTCAAGGCTTCTTAGTTTATTAATAATGGAGTCTTTCTCTTCTAAAATGGCCTTCTTCTGAAAACAGGCATAGTTTATTTCTTTATCCTTTAGTTCGTCGAATGTTTCCTTATATCTTCTGGCCTTGTTTGCCTGACGCTCCAGAGAAGAAATTTGGCGCTTCACCTCTGTTATAATGTCGTTGACCCTTAAAAGGTTCTGCTCGGTATCTTCGAGCCTGCGTAATGCCTCTTTCTTCTGGGACTTATATTTGGTAATGCCTGCGGCTTCATCAAAAACCATCCTTCTCTCTTCAGGCTTAGAGCTTAAAACCAAATCTATCTTGCCCTGTTGGATAAGCGAATAGCTCTCCGAGCCAATACCTGTACCCATAAATATATCGAGTATATCTTTGAGCCTTGCTGTTGTTCTATTTAAAAGATATTCGCTTTCTCCGGAACGAAACAAACGGCGCGTAACGATAACTTCATCGTACTCTACAGGGAAATATTTTTGGGAGTTATCGAATGTTAAAGAAACCTCTGCCATGCTTACCGGCTCTTTGTTATCAGTGCCGTTGAAGATAACATCCTGCATATCGGAGCCGCGCAGTGATTTTACGGACTGCTCTCCTAATACCCAGCGCATAGCATCAAATATATTAGACTTGCCGCATCCATTAGGCCCGACAACAGCAGTTACGCCCGGCTCAAAATGCAAAACAGTCTTATTGAAGAAAGACTTAAAACCTACGATTTCAAGTTTTTTAAGAAGCATGGATTCTCCTTTTTAAATGAGCAGATAATTTACGCAACGCTAGTGACATAAATTTCGGCCAAATAACTTACTTGCCTGCCGGTGAGGCAGGTGCTCACTTCCTTCCATAAGTTATGGCCTCACTTATTTTCTCCTCTAA
>CAYXSY010000015.1:0-47923 GCA_964467905.1 uncultured Planctomycetales bacterium
GGTATGATAAAAAATTATTACCCGATAGATTTGATGAAATGGTAAAAGCAGGGGGGCACTGAATGAAAAAGGGAAAGACATATCTCGGTGGTAACTGTGTAACTTGCCAGGCATATACTACGATGAAGAAAAGTAAGCATGGGGTAGTGTGTACAAAATGCGGAACGGTGCAACCACAAAATAGGAGATGCAAAAGATGAAGTTATCTGATCTTAAAGCTTTAGCGAGAGGGTATATTCCAGGAGCAAAGACTCAGGTTATTTCAGATCCTCTTCTAACGATTATTTTGAATAGAGGGGTTAGAGATATTTCAGCATATACGGCCTGTTTAAAAGCTAATAAGAAGTTCGATGCGGTAGCAGATCAGGCAGAACATAACTTATCTACTACAATAGGGGATTATCTTACTACAGATAAACCGGGGTTATGGTGGAATAACGGAACGAAATGGGTAAAGCTTAATCCCAGGACTTTAGCTCATTTAGACGAACATAGACCAAATTGGAGAGATTTAGATTCTGGGGATCCCCAAGACTATTCTATTGATGGAGATGTTCTTACACTTATACCGGCTCCTGCTGTTGCGTTGGCAGATGGTCTTTGGCTATATTATGGTAAAGCTTCTATTAACATGTCCGCGGAAGATCATTATCCCTTTAGCGGATCTACAGTAGAGTATACGCACTTATCAGTATTCGATGATGCAATCTTGAGTTATGCAAACTGGAAGATTAACCCGATTTTAAATAAAGACCAAACGCTTGATGTGACAGAACAGCAATATAAAAGAGCGCGAGAAGAAGCCTTTAATACCTTTAAGAAACGTAGAGATATATCCGCAGATATGAACGCGCGGTTACAGGGTCCTAAGATCAGAAGATGAGAATAATACTCTTGGTCATAAGTTTACTATTAGCCACTATCTATCCGTCTTTAGCGCAAGATAATTCTCCGCGTTTCTGGACTTTATCTGATTTTTCTAAGGGGTTAAATAGTCACGCATCTGAATACAACCTTCCGGATAACCAAGCGCATGACTCGCTGAATGTAAGATTTAATGATCGTTACGGTGAGTTAAGTAAACGGGATCCACTTCTTTCTTATGGAGATACAGGATCTTCGACTGTAACTGGATTACATCGTTTCTATAAGTCTGATAATACTTCAAAACTAATAGCCTCGACTGGTACGTTATTGCGATATGGTAATGATGATACCGGAGCATTTACAACCATTAAAACTGGGCTTACGGATGGAAAACGGTGGCAATTCCTAACTTATATGGACTTAGTGATTGGGAGCAATGGTTATGATAAAGCTATTAAATGGGATGGATATACGCAGATCACGGCCAATACTGACAATTCTCGGACTGCTAATGAGCTATGCGCTGATTTAGGCGCTCCATTCGCTCAATTATCATCGGAAAATGGTGGGAACGATTTAGATGCGGAAAGCTGGTATTTGTATAAGGTGGCCTTTTATGACGGATCTACTTATTACTATTCTACCGCAAGGAGTAATCCTATTAAGACCGGCACCACAGTAACCACTACTCAGAACCTTACGTTAACAGATATTCCCCTTGGACCAGAAGGCACTACGCATAGGTATATTTACCGGACATTAGGTAATGCAAGCCAAGTGGCGGCTTTAGCTGATACCACTTATTATTTAGTAAAAGATTTAGCCGATAATACTACTACGACTTTTGATGACGCTCTGGCTGATAACGATGCTGCTGCTGATAATGCCCCTACGTGGGCAACTGTTTCGGCTGGCACGGATGTAACCCCTCCTTTAGGAACATTGTTAGAGATTAATGCCGAAAGATTGTTTGTGTCCGGGAACGTAACATATCCTTCTGATTTATATTGGTCTGATCAATTTAATCCAGATCATTTTTACCCGGCGGACTTTATTCAAGTCAGGCCTGATGATGGGGATAGGATAACTTTTGTTAAGACATTCTTAGGATTGTTGACAATAGGAAAAACAAACAGCATCCAGAAGCTATATACAGAAGGTGATCCGGCAACTGATTGGTATTTAAGCAATCCATTTTCATTTGTAGGTTGTCCGTCTCCTTACAGCGTAGCGGTAAGCCCAAAAGGAATAATTTATTTAGGGAGAAATGGGATATACATCTTCTCTGGTCAATACTCTCAATTAATATCCGACGCTGTTACTGCGGAGATAAATGATATTTCGCAAACCAATATCGCTGAATGTGTAGGCTATTATCTCAATGACCAATATAGATTAGCGTATACTTCAGATTCTTCAGGAGCGTCTTCAAACAATAGAGTATTGTTATATGATTTTATTCGAGATGCGTATACGTTAGATACAGAAAATGTAAATTGTTTTACTTCTTTTAGTTCAGGATCAGATTTCGGCACTTTATATTCAGGATCTTCAACTGTTGACGGATATGTTTTTGCCCACAATACAAACGCTAATTTATTAAGTAAGAGATATAAGAGCGAGATCGATGCCGGCACGTTCGATGATGTCAGGAGTTATGGAGTAGAAGAGTCACCGTTACAGCATTTAGGCTGGGATTGTACAATTGGGACTTGGCTTACAGAGCTACAGACAAAGCATGCTTCTGTTGATACAATAGGATCCATTGAAACATATCTTCCAGACTCGATTATTGCTCGACCGGATACTGATGGAACATGGACAAGCCCGGTTTATGATATTAATGCTCAAACTTTAAATAAGTTGTATTGGAATGAAGGATTGGGTCCGTTTGGCGATATAACTTTCCAGGTAAGAACGGGGAACACTTCAACTGTTGATGGTACTTGGTCAGCATGGTCAACGGCAGTAACGAATCCGAATGGATCTGATATCTCTGGGATAACCGCAGGAAGGTATATTCAAATTCAGGTTAATTTTTCTACAACTAACATAGATTATAGCCCTACTCTTTATCAAGCGGATGGTTTTGTCTTTAGGATAACTTACTCTAAGATTGGAGCTAATTACGAGAGCTCTGTTCTAAGTGTATATAAAACAGGCTTAAAAGACTTTGGGATCCCCGGGTATCAGAAAAGAATAGACCGTATTAAGGTATTCTATTCAGGAACGGAAGGGAACTTATCTATAAATTACAAAAATGATTTGGGAGACATTGATAAGACATTTGGAATAGATTTATCGGTATCTCCGAGTATAAGTAGCACTGATCTATACTCTGGTAACGAAGTGAATAAGATATATACATTTTATCCTCCGGCTAACAGCATAGAAGATCCCAGCCCAATAGGACAATTCTTTCAGTTTACAATAACTGAAAGCGGTGTTGTCGATTGGAGCATTCAGAAGATTGAGGTGCAATATGGCGTGGAAGAAATATATTAATAGAATAATATTTATTAGCTTGATCCTTTTCATAGCAGTTAATGTTTCATTAGCTGATGAGATCATTACCGGGTTTGAGAGCCAAGATATACCTGTTTTGAATGAAGAGCTTAGAAAGTTAAAAAGAAGTATCTCGGCAATTACTACCCCGGATGAGAAAGCTAAGGTGTCTTCAAATGACACTACGGCTGGGTATTTGAACGGGAAGTTAACGGCCGGGTCCGGAATAACTCTTACAGAAGGCACGGACGGGGGAGATGAGACTCTAAGTATATCTTTATCCGGAACAACTTATGCTAACAAACAATTATATACAAGTAACGGCACTTTTACTGCTCCGGCTGGAGTAACTTTGATTTATGTTTCCTTGATAGGTGCTGGTGGAGGAGGAGCATCATCAACAGACGGTCCTAACGCCGGTGGTGGTGGTGGTGCAGGAGCTTATATTCATAGGCGTCCTTACGCTGTAACTCCTGGTGCGAGCTATTCTATCGTGGTTGGATCCGGGGGAGCAGGTGGGACTGATGGTGACAATTATAATGCTCCAGGAGCGGTTGGAGGGGATTCTTCTTTTGATACAGTTATAGTTGCCAAGGGTGGTTCTGGTGGGAATGCAACGGAGGGAGGCGCCGGAGGTTTAGCTCAAGCCGCAGTTGCAGGAGACGCTTCTACGTCAACAGGTGGAGTCATTTCTAAGGTCGCAGGAGTGGCGGGAGGCGCCGGAGGAGCAAGAAACTCTACAACTGGTGGTGGCGGCGGTGGATCAATGGCTGGTGCTGGGCCCAATGGCACTACCGGGACAGGAGTTACTTCTTCTAATTATGGGACTGGTGGGACTGGTGGAGGTAATAGCGGTGGCGCTCATGCCGGGGGAGCAGGTAAATCAGGTTTTGTCTTAATAGAATGGTAAATAAAGGAGATCCTATGAAGAAAATATTCGCGTTGTTGCTGATCGGATTGTTCTGTTTTAATCAATGCTATGCCGCAACAGGTTGGCTTAAGACTAAGCCAGCTGATGGTGATAACCCCGGGACAATTGATGATTCTGTTGGGGAAAATAACGCAGCCATTGATTTAATGCTGTCAAAGTACCGCGCGAACTGCCGGTTGAGTTATGATACTGTAGCTCAACTTACCGTAGGAACAGGTGAGGTTATGGTAAGTAATGCCGCTGGTACTGTAAGGTTAATGCTGGCGAATACTTCTTCAATCACTGCAACCTGGGCAATGATTGATACGGGAGCAGAAGCACCTTCAACCACGTATTATGTCTATGCGATTGCTTCTGATGTTACAGATACCGAGTTTACTGTAAAACTATCTACATCCTCTACGGCTCCTACTGGAGTGACGTATTATAGGCGTTTAGGGTCGTTTTATAATGATGCTTCAAGCAACATTACCCTGATTGCTAATGATGATCAGACAGTAAGATATTATGACTCCGGCTGGTTCGCTGCCACGACTTCAACAAGCTATACCAAGACTCATAGTTTAGGCACGACTAAGGTTTTACCTGTTCTATTTATATCGAATAATTCTGATGGAAGCGGATATTGTGTTCAATCTTCCGGGGCTGATATGAACGGGAGTAATGTTTATCAATCTTCTATTGTGGCGTTAACAAACACAACTGTAATCGTACGTACAGGACCAACGGCTTTATTTCATGGGATTGATAGCACCGGGACGGAGATTAATATAACCAGTGGATATGCCAGAGTTTTACTCATGGCTTTAGAATAAGGAGGGTCGCAAAATGGCTATTTTAGGAAGAGTTCTCTACGCGATAATGATAATCTTATTCAGTGTCTTAGTTTTTGTGTGGGAAGCTTTTGCCTCGGTATATATTGTTGTTGATAAATCCACTTCCGAGATAATAACAGCGTCTGAGAAAGATGATACCGCGTTGTTGGATGGTCAAAGCTTAATTATCCTCCCTGGTGGATTCAGCAACCTTGATTTGGCTGATCATATTACGAACTATAAATATATAAAAGGGAAGTTTGTCTTAAATACATCGAAAATCCAGGCTCAACTTGAAGCAGAAGAAAAAGCGAGTAAGAAAAAGCTGGAAGAAGGATTAATTGACAAAGAGCTTCGCAGACAGGCTAAGGAATCGTTAGAATCTAAAGGGGTTGTCTTTACGGAGATTAAGGAGGAATAATATGAGCTTCTTTAGTGATTTATTCGGTGGTGGAGATAGTGAAGTGTCCAAAGTAGAGCTTCCTACTTGGGAACAGGATCCTTTGTATCAATCCAGTCAAGATATTCTTTTTCCCTTTGCTTCTGATTTACTTAAAGGCATTGTCCCGGATTATTATAAAGCCATAGGGGAGACTGGAAGCAGTGAGTTTGAGAACATGTTAGGTTTAGTCAATAGAGATACATCGAAAGCTGTTAATGAAAACTTAGCCAAAAGAGGTATTAGTCGTGGTGGACTTGGTGCATCGATAGCTGCTAAATCCGCGGCGGATGTTAATACCAAGTTACGGTGGTCAGATTTTGAGCGCGCTCTTACCGGGAAACAATCTTTGCTTAATCTTGGAGTGAACACGATGTCAGGAGTAAGGGATTCGGCTTTAAACATTACGGGGATGAAGAATAATTTCAACTTGTCGAATTTCGATAACTCGTTCAAGAAAGCGGAAACATTAGATACTCAACAAGCACAAACCGATGCTATGTGGGGAGAGTTGTTAAAGTCTGGCATCAGCGCAGCCGGAATGTTAGCTACAGGAGGAGGTAGTGCGTTGGGAAGTTTAGGCTCCGCTGCTTCCTCGGGAGGCAGTGACGCTATATCATCTGCTGTTTGGGATAAGTTAATGAACGGTAGAGCAATATTTAATATGTAAAAAGGAGATAGAACATGCCAAATACGGTCTTATCAATTGGAGTAGGGATAGCTCAAGGGATAGAGGGCGCAGTAAAGAACATGTATACCCTGACAGCTGCAAAACAGAAACTAAAACAAGATGAAGAGATGCACGGAGCTGATTTGAAAGTAAAGAAAGCTCAATTAGATAAGTTAGAGCTTCTCTACGGACCTGAACAGATCCAGGCTGAAAGAGATAAGCTAAAAGCCGAGACTGCCGCGGCCAGTGCTTTGTTTAATCTTAGGAACATTCAGATTGCAAGAGAACAAACAAAGACCAAACAAGAGATTGATACACACCAAAAGGCTATGCTTATCTTAGATAATGTTTTGAAGTCAAAAGGAACGCTTCCTCCTGGGATGAGGATAAATTCCAAGGGAGATTTTTCTATTTCAGGGAAAGAATCAGAGGTAGACATATCTTCTTTAGTTTTCAGAGGAGAGTCTGGTGGGATGCCAAAAGAGACTAAAGAATCTAATAATGCTGATTGGTGGAACCAATAATATATGGATTGGAAAACAGTATCAAATGACCCTCGATATAAAGAGGCTACTCCTGAAATCCAGACTCAGATCAAAGAGGATTGGTTTCAGAAGAACATCAAAGCTGATTCCAGGTTTAAGCCTTCTTTAGAGCCTAGAATCAGGCATGATTTATTTGGGGAGCCTATTCCTAATACCTTTTTGGATAAAGTAACTGCCTTTGGAAGAACTTTATCTGAAGGGATAACTTCTATTCCTAAGAGTTGGGCTGGGGGATTAGAACAACATTTCTCAATGCCTTCCATAATCGATACTAGAAAACAGCGGTTAGAATCGAATCTTGATAAATGGACTCCTGAACAGATATCCAAAGAGAAACAGAACATTGCAGAAGTAGAAAACTTCCTCAAGACAGAAGATGTCAAGAATCAAGAGTTTATCAAGAAGGGTAATGAACTAAAGAAAAAATATCCTGTTATCTCTACTATTGGGGAAATTGGGGGGAGTGTTCTTCCGTATACCGCAGCTTCAGCTATGGGATTGCCTTTATGGGCTTCTTTTGGTGGTTTAGGTCTCTTGCGCGAAGGTGGCCGGCAGTTAAATACTCCGGAAGAGAAACTTACGCCCGCGCAAAGGACCGGCAAAGTTGCCTTGGCTGGCGCCGCTGATGCAATAATGGGGCAGATATTCAAAGTTGCTGATCAGGGGAAAACTATCTTAGATAGGGCTTTATCTGTGGCTAAAGGTTCTGCTGCTACCGCTTTTAGTCATACAATAGCTGATGAGTTTGTCAGTGGAAACAAGCAACCTGATCTTGGTAAAGCCGTAATGAATGCCGGGATTACCGCGGCCACAATAGGGATAACTAAGCTTATTACCGAGATCCCGGAGATGAGGGGTGCTATTTATTCAGAAGCGGAAGCATTAGCCACGCGTGCTAATAAGCCGGTACCTAAGACATATAAAGAAGCTGTAGATCTGGTTCAAGAAGCCTCTTTCAATCCCCAAGAGTTATCTCCTACGTTCAGAAGAGCTAAAGCTGAATTAACCCGGGAAGCGGCCATTGAGAAAGTCAAATCAGATATTAATTATTATAAAGGCAAGCTTGGTTGGTCGGATGCTAATATAAGAGACTTTTTTGAGATAAAGAGCATTAATGACTTCGATACGGTCGCTTATAAATATGCTCAGATTAACCCTAAGTTTGTCGAAACAATCATGCCTTTTAGGAAAGCCATAGCAAAGGGGTTGATTACTCCGGATGAGATTATAATTGCCTTGGAAGTTAATAAGATGGCTCAACCGCAGACTGTAGCTGAACAGACTATTCCACAGTCCCAAAAACCCGTAGAAACAAAGGCTACGGTTAAGTCTGTTGAGGTAACTCCAGCTTCAAAGGCTATTCAGCCACAAAAAGCACAAAAATCTGCTGTAGAAACTCCTATCGCAGAAAAAACACCTATCACGGTTAATCTTCCACCTGAATTGACTACAGGTGAGCATCTATTCAATCCTGAACAGGCATTAGACAAGACAGTGGCCGAGTTTGACGAATCTAATTGGACCCAGAACGATATATTCGAGAGTACTGTAGCAAGGCCTATTCAATCTCAAATTGATGCTCTTAACAATCAACTTAAAGATCTAAAGGGCAAGAAAGGAAAAGAGTTTAATACTGCCAGAAAGGATATCAACGTTAAATTAGATGAGTTAAAAACGGCATTAGGAGAAGCAAAGGCTGTCATTGAAAATCAGTATATGGACTGGGGAATGAAGTTTCAGGATATAGTGAAGCAAAAAGCTAAAGAGTCTGGATTGGATCTCGAAGAAGATGAGATGCAGAATTTATCCGATGAAGTTACTATGTCTATAAGTGAAGGATGGGGAAAAGAAAGATACTGGCAAACTAAAATAGGGGATGTTATAGATCAAACTATCCAAGAATGGAAAGATCAAGCAAGCGGTAAACCTTTAGAAACTGCTCCACAGTCTGAATTTGAATCCGGACCAGGGCATCCATGGTACTATGCGAAGAATAAACCTTTGGCAGTTGAAGATATAGAACCAGCTTTTTTTGATGAAGAATCATTGTCTTTGTATATTAAATCCGACAAACCGGATAAGATCAAAGAGCTTTTATCAAAAACAAAAGAAGCCTTAAAGAATGATATTGAACGGTATCAAGGATTACTTAAGGAAGGGAAAAAAACGGTAGCTGGATATGATACTGACATAGCCAGCGGAGGGGATGCTAATTTAGCTTTATATACGGCAATCTCTTTAAAGCATAATCATATCTCTCATAACAAGGGGCTAATAAAGGCTTTAGAAGATAAACTCAATGGGGTATCTTCGGAAGTGATTCAGGAGCAGTATTCTATTACAAAAAAAGGAAAGAAGGTTTTAAAAGAGGCTAAACTGCAAAAAGACAACAATCTCCCCCTTGAGAGTTATTATGATACAACCGGATCTACAGAGAAAAACATTACCGAATACGGGAACACGAAACCAGCCGAGAATTTTAAGAAAGATTTAGTTAGATTCGCAAAAGCACTGGCAGACGAGTTAGGCTGGAATCCAGATATAACTAAGAAGGGTAAGAAAGAGATTAAAACTTATGCCGATGTTAATGTTGCGCCTGTTGGTGGAGATGGGCATATCTTACTTTGGAAACCTAATAGCGAGTTTGGGATTTATCTTAGCTTTGATGTGGATAGAGATGTTGAAGGCGAAGATAGTGATAATCTTAAGGTTAGAGAAAACTTTATGTATCGTGCCACAACCAAGAAAGACAAATGGGGTGGAAAAGCTAATAATTGGGCTAAATCTGATATCACGGTAGGAGAAATGGCGAAGTTGGCCGAAAAGGAAGTTTCTTTTTATGAAAATCCAGTAGCAGAGAAGAAGGAAGAAGAAATAGAGGTTAAAAATGAATTTTCCGAAGAGGATATCCGGAAATTTGCAAATACTAATAAAGAGCGCATTGTTTTTGATTACATAAATAAGCACGGTAATAACATTTCAACCGACAAATTTAAAGAGTATTTTAAAGATGTCGGATATGACCGGACAGATTCGAGGCCTTATCAAGAGGCTGCCGGTGGGATAGCTATTGAGTATTTATACAGACTTGCTGATGAAGCAAAAGGATCCGGTAACCAGATTATCTTCACCGCAGGAGGAACAGGATCCGGGAAGAGTTCGAGTGTTTCGGAAGAAGCAAAAAAGAGCGCGGTTGCAGTTTTTGATAGCATGCTCAAACATTTTGAAAAGAATATTAAACTGATACAAGATATGCTTGATAGGGGATTAAAAGTGAAGGTTAATTTTGTTTTAAGAAATCCCTACCATGCTTTTATTGATGGAGTTTTAGAAAGAGCGTTAGAAGAAAAATCAGAAGATTATCGTCGAATAGTAGCTGTTATTGAGCACGTCAATATACACAAGGATTCTTTGGAAAATATCTTCAAATTGATTGAGCATTTTGGGGATAAGGTTGAGTTTAAGTTATGGGATAACAGGGGAGAAAAGGGAAGGCTAAAACCGATTTCTCTTGACAACCTAAAATCTGTGAGCTATGATTATCTTGGGATAAGAAAGGAGCTCTTAGATTATGTCCGAGCAGAAGAAACAATCCCACAAGATCTTAAAGCCGCTTTCCTTAGAGGAAGAGCAGTCGGCGATGAGCCGGGCGCTGGCGAAGTCGGTGAGCAATCGGAATCCGAAGTATCACGAGGACGCGCTGAAGAACGGTCCGAAGTTCGAGACAATCAGGAAGTAGGAGGGCAAGATGTCGAAAGCGGATCAGAGATACCAGGAAGCACTGGAGTTGTTAGCGGAGGGCAGGCAAATCCTGAACAACTGCCGGGCCGAGAGACTGAAAGACGACAGCAGTCCGTTCAATCCAAGGTTGAGCGGAAGAGAAGCGCACTTAATAATCAAGAAAGCGACGAAAAACAAAGGCAAGCAAATTTAGGTAATTACCGCATTACAGACGCTGATCAAATTGGCGTTGGCTCACCCAAAGAGAAATACCGCAATAATGTTCAAGCAATAAAACTCCTCAAGAAGATAGAATCAGAGAATCGTAAGGCTACCCCAGAAGAACAGGCTGTTCTTATAAAATATGTTGGTTGGGGTGGTCTATCTAAAGTCTTTGACGGTTGGAATAGTAAAGACTGGAAGAAGGAATATGACGAGATAAGCGAACTTCTTACTGATGAGGAATATACAGCGGCGCGCCAGTCTACCATTAACGCTCATTATACTTCGCCTACAGTCATACGCGCAATATGGCAGGCTGTTAAAAATATTGGTTTTAAAGGCGGTAAGGTCCTCGAACCGGCTATGGGTGTTGGACATTTCATAGGTCTACGTCCTGATGGTCTAAGGCTTGCCTTTACCGGGATTGAGCTTGATAGTCTTACTGGACGTATTGCACAACAGCTTTACCAAAATATAGATTCCCACATAGATGCTTTTGAGAAAACACACCTGTCCAAGGATTTCTACGATTTAGCAATATCTAACGTTCCTTTCGCAGATTACAAACCTTTTGATCCTAAATATAAGCATTTAGCTATCCCACAGAATTTAATGTTGCACGATTACTTTTTTGCCAAATCTCTGGCAGTAGTCAAGCCGGGAGGAATAGTAGCCTTTATTACATCTAAAGGTACTATGGATAAACAGGATCCTAAACTAAGAGAATGGATAGGTGAGCGCGCGGATCTCTTGGGAGCGATAAGGCTTCCTTCTACCGCTTTTAAAGGTAATGCCGGCACGGAGGTTGTGACGGATATACTTTTCCTAAGAAAGCGCTTGCCAGGGGAAAAACCTGCTGGCGAAGAATGGAAGGCTTCTAACCAGACAAAAATATCTAATCGCAATATTAATATAAATCAGTATTTTATCAAAAATACGGCTATGGTCCTGGGAAATATGAAAGTTGGGAAGGGTCTTTATTCAGACCAGGAATTGATAGTAGATCCTTTACCCGAGTCGTTAGAAGATAGTCTTGTTGGAGCAATAGATTTTCTACCTAAAGATGTTGTTAAGGAGAAAGTTGATATCGTAGAGGCACAGAAGGCAGAAGAGATTATCCCTGACTCGTATGATACCAAGCTTAACGCTTATGTATTAAAAGAAGGGAAGATATATCAGAAAACAGAAGAAGGCTTACAGGCACAGAGTTTCTCCGGAGAAGATTTACAGAGGATATCCGGAATGATCCAGATAAGAAACGCCGCAAGAGATGTCCTATCAAAACAGCTTTCTAATCCTGATGATAATGCTTTCAAGCCGGACATGTCTCGGCTCAATACTTTATACGATAAGTTTGTTAAGAAGTATGGATATCTTAACAGCAAGAAGAATGAAGACCTCTTTAATGAGGATCCTGACTCTCCACTTCTTTTATCTTTGGAAACAGAGAATAAGAAGAATAAGACTTTTTCCAAACACGATATTTTCTCTAAACGTGTAACTCACCATCACATAGTTCCTGTTTCTGCTGATTCTGCAAAAGACGCTATTTTTATCTCTTTGTCGGAATATGGACATTTAAACTGGAAATATATCTCATCTCTCTTAGATAATAAACTGGAAGAAGATATACAGCAAGAACTTAGCCAAGAAGGACTTATCTTTAAGAATCCAGAAGGCGAGAAATGGGAGATCTCTGATGAATACTTATCCGGGAATGTAAAGCTTAAATTGAAGCTTGCCGAAGCCGCTGTTAAGGTCGATCCTGTATATAATAGAAACATTGAGGAATTAAAGAAAGTTATCCCCCTGGACTTAACCTTTAACGAGATCGCCGTAAGGTTAGGTAGTCCATGGATAGAAGAAGATGATTACAAATCATTTGTCGCTGAATTACTCGACATTAATGCTCGTAGCGTAGAAGTAGAGCATAATAAGGTTGATGGGCGTTGGGTATTTAAGCTTACAGGGTATGCGAGATTTGCTGCTCATAATACTGATAAATGGGGATCAGAGCGCTTCCCGGGAATTGATCTGATAGAGGCTATTGCAAATCATAGGACTATAGTAGTAAAAGATAAGATTAAAAATGATCTTGGAGAAGACTCTTATGTTACCAATGAACAAGAAACAGAAGTAGCACAAGATAAAGCAGAGATATTGAAACAGAAGTTTTCTGACTGGTTTTGGTTAGATGAGACTCGTAGGGATAAATATTTAAAGATATACAATGATAATTATAACAATACGGTAATCCGTAAGTATGACGGCAGTCACTTAACTCTCCCCGGGCTAAGTAATGTATATAAATTAAGAAAAACCCAGCTTGACGCTATTTGGCGCGGTGTTTCTTCTCAAAGCCTGATGTTAGCACATGAAGTAGGAGCAGGAAAGACAGCTATTGTTGTTTGTATTGCTATGGAATCTAAACGGCTTGGTTTAATAAATAAGCCGATTATTGTAGTGCCGCGTAATACTTTATCTCAATGGAAGAGAGAATTTAACAAACTCTATCCTGCCGCAAATATCCTTGTAGCAGATGAACGTAATTTCATTACAACCAGAAGAGAGAAGTTTTTAGGCAAAGTTGCTACTGGAAACTATGACGCTATCATTTTTGCAGATTCAAGTAATTATTTGGTAGGGGTATCAAATGAGGCTTACGAGGAATACATTCGTGAGCAAATTGATGAGTTAAGAGCTGAATTAGGTAGGCAGAAAACATCCGGAAGTAGGATATCGATAAAGCAGATAGAGAAGTCTATTTTGAAGAAAGAAGAATTTTTAAAGAAGAAACTGGACCAAACTGATAAAGATAAAGCTGTCAATTTTGAAGAATTGGGAGTAGATGCTGTTTTTGTTGATGAAGCTGATCGGTTTAAGAACCTTGCCTATACGACTAAAATGGAGAATATACGGGGGTTAGGTGATCCTTCCGGGAATAAACGAACGGAAGATCTGATGATGAAAACCCGGATAATCAGAAAGAAAAGCGGTAAGATTGTTTTTGCCACTGGCACTCCAATATCAAACACAATGGCAGAAGTCCATTCAATGATGAAATACCTGCAGCCGGATATATTAGAAGAGAAAGGATTGAAACATTTTGATGATTGGGCTAATGCTTTCGGAGAAGTAGTTAGTACTCTTGAAGTAGATGCTACGGGGGGGAGATACAAGTCAGTAAGCAGATTTAGTAAGTTTGTGAATATCCCTGAATTATTACAGATTTTGCATGAAGTGTGGGATATACAGACTGCCGAAATGTTAGAAGAACAGGGGATATTAGTTAAAGGGAAAAACTTACCTTTGATCAAAGGCGGTAAAGCCACTCCGGTTGTGATCGCGCCTACTCCTGAACTGCAGGCGTATATCCAAGAATTAGGCGAGCGCGCAGACAAAATAAAAGGCAAGAGAGCAGAAAAGGGTGGAGATAACATGCTTGTTATCTTACATGATGGCATTATGGCTTCTACTGATATGCGTATGATAGACCCTTCTTTCCCGGCTTCTGCCGAGAGCAAGATTGAATATGCCATAAATGGTATATTCCAGAGGTGGCAAGATAATGATAGTACGAAGGCTACACAGATAATTTTCATTGATCGCGTTGCTCCGAATAAAGCCGCAGCATTTAATCCTCATTACTATATGATTCGCAAGCTTATTGAAATGGGTGTCCCGGAGAAAGAGATAGCTCTTATCCATGATTATGACACTATGGAAAAAAAAGAAATGCTTTATGATTCGGTGAATAACGGAGAGGTTAGAATACTCTTTGGCAGTACAGAAAAGCTTGGCGCCGGGACCAATGTCCAGCAACGTCTCGTTGCGCTTTGGCACTTAGATACTCCATTTCGTCCGCGTGACATTATGCAGAGAGAAGGGCGTATTGTTAGGCCCGGGAATACAAATAAAGAGATTGAGATCCTGCGTCTTGTCACTAAGGGTAGTCTTGATACATTTATGTGGCAGATGTTAGAGGCAAAAGCTAAGTCTATTAATCAAGTAATGTCCGGGAATAGCAAGCAGAGAACTATTGAAGAAGATGTTGACGAATATGCCATTATTAAAGCCGCTTCTTCTGATAATCCTTTATTAAAAGAAAAGGTTGAAGTTGATAAAGAAGTTAGGCGTTTGACTAATTTAAAGAATGCTTTCCTTGAGCAGAAATTTAAGTCAGAAAAGGAAGCTAAATCTTTGCCAGGAGATATTAAACGAATAGAAGAGGGGATCGCGAGTATTAAAAGAGATATCTCTGCTCGGCCCGTGAAGATGACTAAAGAAAACTTTAAGGTTGAGATAAACGATAAAGAATTTAAAACAAAAGAAGAGGCGTGGACAGAGATTAAGAAGGTAATAAGCGGAATCACTGTTGAGCAATTTTCCAGGGATTATATTCCTTTAGGCAAGTATCAAGGGTTTAAGCTTTTTGCTTATATTAATATGACCGCGGATAGAGGCAAGATCCCTGTTATCTATATCAAAGGGAATTCATATCAATATGAAGCTACATTCTCGGAGAGCGCAATCGGTACTTTTGCATCACTCGATAGTGCTTTATATACTCAACCGGATAACAGATTAAATAGCCTTGAGAATAATTTGATTAATGCACAGAAACAATTAAAACTATCTATTGAGTTATCCCAGAATAATTTTGAGCATGAAAAGAAATTGGAAGATAAATCTAAGCGACAAATTGAGATCAATCGAGAGTTAAAGAAGCAGGCAGAAGGGAAGAAAACGGATGAAGAAGAGCCGCCAGAGAAGATTGTTGAAATGCACGCAGGCATTCCGATAATCCCGACAAAGATTAAACCAATAGTAAACGATAAGATAGAAACCGGAGAAGTCCATTTTACTGATCCGGAGACAGAAAGACGCTTTAAAGAAGCATCCGGGCAAAAGCATCCGGATGCAGTAAAGCATAAGATAAGGATTTTCTTGGATGAATTTAGGCATAGAGCTACTCGTGTTTATCCACAGTTGCCAAACGATCCCGCATACTCGTTTTTTAGGGAAATTTTGAGTCAACAACAAAACAATCGGAAAATTGCTCAAGAATCTACTATGCGAAACATAGATGAAATAACCAAGGGATTCGGTCCTAATAAGCTATATCTGTTCACACAAGCAATAATTCTTGCAGATTTACTCAAAGAGGCAGAAGCTGGTAGGCCCATTCCCTTTGGTTATTCTTCCTATGATGAAGGCGGAAATCTTTATACCGATATGGAGAGATTGATACAGGATAAAAACAATATTGATGATAGAGTAAGACTTAATCCTGATATAGCACAGGCAATAGAAAAGCGCAAAGCAATATGGAGAAATATCACGAATCAGCTTGTTCATTATAAAATTCTTACTCCGGACCAGCTTAAAGAAGATTATTTCAGACATCAGATACTTGATTGCGCTAATACAAAAGCTACCTTTGGGGTTGGGAAGAAACTCAAAACTCCAAACCCCGGGTATGCAAAAAGACGTTTTGGATCCGCAGAGCATGATATAAATACCAATTATCTTGAAGCAGAATTTGAGGTAATGGCACAAGCCTTACATGATATTAAGACAGCACAGAATATAGATAAAATACGAAATAGTCCTCTTAATATTAAAGAACAATTAAAAGATCAGGCACGGGCGCATAACGAACAAATGCTTGATAGGATAGTTATTGAAGGAATGACAGATAAAAATGGCAATCCTATGACCGTGCGTGATACTCTGAAACCTTTTAATCAGAAAATTGGCTATGGATTTTCAATCTTGCGTGACCTTGGTTATGAATTTGATCAAGAGTCGGGAGATACTTTTGAGGAATTGGCGAGAATAGCTGAGGATGAAGAGGTAGAAGAACGTGCGAGAATAGCCGCTAAAATGATTTTAAAGTCCTCTGCAGATAAGCGGGGAGCAATTAAACAAGGATTAGGCAAAGAATTTAAAGAATGGCGGGATCTTATTCCTACAACTCATAAGACCTGGCAGCCAAAAGAAGGTCGAATATTCTTTAGCGCTATCTCTGTATCTCAAAGGATTGTGGACAATGTATTAGATAACATTAATATCGAAGGTATTTCTAAGGATGATATCCGTAAAATCCTTGCTGTGGGACAATTAAGGGAAGAGTTTGTTCTTCCGATTGACGTTATTGATACCTTAGATAATCTTTATACGATTAAACCGGAGAATTTTATTGAACAAGGGGCTAAATTCCTTACTACTCAATGGAAGAAATGGGTCCTCTTTAACCCCCGTAGGGCTTTTAAGTATAACTACCAGAATTTTCTGGGAGATGTTGATGCTGTTATCGCTGGACAACCAAAGATTTTCCAGAGATTTGTCCAAGCGAATCAAGAATTAATTGATGTGTTTTATAAAGGCAAAACCATGTCACAGTCAATGAGGGAATTTTTTGAACGGGGAGGACTCACGACAGAAATGACAATCCAGGAAATTCCTGAAATTAACAAACTTGAACTGTTTGATAGATTTCATAATCAAGCTAATAAAGCTTTTGATTTAAGGAATGCTTTTGGTTCCATGCATGCCTATTGGAATACAGTTACGGAATTTACCGTTTATAGGGAGTCAATACTTAGATATGCTTCATATTTATATTATCGCGATGTGTTTACTTCTGGACAATCAGAGTATGGCGCGAGTATTAGAAAAGAAATAGATGGTTTAGCTGATCCTCTTGACAAGGCTGCCAAGGTTGCAACGGAATTATTAGGCGATTACCAGAATATCACAGCTCTTGGGAAAGATATACGACAAATGGTAATACCTTTTTATTCTTGGTTAGAGATAAATTTTAAGCGGTATAAGAGGTTAGGTAGGAATGCTTTTGATGAAGGTGATGATGAAGGATTGGAGTTTATAAAAAGGGCTATTGCTTCAGGATCTGCAAAAACAACTATATTGGGTGGATTATTTGTTACAAAATGGCTTCTTAGGGCTGCTGCTCTTACTATGATAGTTGCTTTATACAACCAAATATTCCATAGGGATGAAGAAAAAGATCTTAATCTTTACGATCAGAACCGCATGCATTTAGTCATTGGAAGAGATCGCCATGGCCGGCCTATTATTCTTAGAGGTCAGGGGGCATTCAGTGATCTTCTGGAATGGGTAGGACTTAACGAAGCTCCTACCCTTTGGCGTGATTATTTTGACGGTAAATCTTCTTTATTAGATATCTTAAAGAAGATGGCGACAGCAGGTCCGTTTAAATTAGCTCGAGGTGTCAACCCAATATATAAATTATCCGCTGAAACAATAACTGGTAAGACTGTATTAGGGTTGGATGAAAGATCCGGGAGAATTGAAGATAAGACAAGGAATGTTTTCAAAGCTTTGCAGTTAGAAAATGAATATGATTGGATTACAAAAAAACCTTCTCGGGGATATTTTAAGACTTTAGGGGAAGCTTTTATTACAACCACTGAACCGGAAGAAAATGCTTTTCGCTATATTCAAGGAGAGAAACATAAGTACTTGGAGAAAATGGGTAAAGGGGGAACAGGAGATTATTATACCCCAAGGAGTATTCTTTATCGGCAGTACAAGAAAGCACTTGTTTTTAAAGATGAGGCTGCCAGGGTAAATGCTATTAAGGAGATGATGAAATTAGGGGTTAAGATGGACGATCTTAAGAGGTCTATTAAAACCAATGATCCTTTATATGGGCTTAAAGATCGGGAGAAAGTTGATTTTGTAAAGAACTTTTTGACGGAGAGAGACCGGGAATTACTCAGACGAGCATACAGATATTATATTAAGACTTTTTTAAGGAAGGAAATACAGCAATAAAGATTTTCTTATAGCAGAAATAAAGAAACGGCCAAAGGAAACAATAACTGACAATGAATATAATTAATCCTAATAACCCGTATTTTGAGATTTCCCAAAGTGCGAATAGAGGGGAGAGTAGAAACACAGCAACAACCCATAAAAGAATTGGTAATGTAAGTACGCGGAAAATTGATCTAAATTGTCTCCAGGCAGTATGTATCATTATTTGAGCTTATTCCATTGATGGTTATGCCAAACTTCCAGAGTACCTGTAATTTTATTTTCTCGGACTGCGGTGCCTTTATATGTAAATTTATATTTAGGATAACCGATATAAAAGATAAGCAGAAGAAATGATGCGAAAAGGGATAAAAGAATAATTTTTTTGACCATTGTAATGATGTAAGGTTAGCATATCTCATTAACCCTGTCAAGTAAAATCTTGACTAACAAAGGAGGAAACATGGATCTCTGGACAATCGGTGGTTCAATAGCAACGTTTGTATTAGGAATCGGAGTTGTGGCAAAGTTTGCGAATAAGATTATCCCGGCCGCGGTAAAGTACGCAAATATCGCGAAAGAGGCGCTTGATCTAGTTACTCAAGTATTAGGTGCTGTTACGGATGGTAAGATCTCTGATGAAGAGATTATAGCAATTAAACGAGAAGCTGAGGAACTCAAAGCAGCTTTAAAGAAATGAGCGCGCAGATCCTTACAATCATTGTATCTGTTCTTACCCTGGCAATTAGCACTTGGAAGTGGTTTGCCAGGAAGAACAGAGAAAAACGCAAGCAAGCGGAACAGGCGAGAAAGGATTTAGACGATGCGAATAAAAGTGATGATCCTAGCTCTTTCTTGGATGCTTTTGGCCGGATGCGCTAAGACTTCTGTATATGTCTTAGATCAGGCAGAGCTTGTCCGCGCAAAGAAAGATCAGGTAATAACTGCTAAATATGACGGTTGGTTTATAAGTGATAGAGGAGTTACTCGTATAATGGATGCTAAAATCAAGAAAATCAATTTAGAATGAAATGCACGTAAACGCAGGAAAAAGCAGACCAGATTTGAGTAGTTGGAATAAATTAAGAGATTATTCCTTTATGAAAGGAGAAAATAATCCCTCTAAAAGATTAGAAGTTAGACAGAAAATATCTATATCAAAATTAGGGAAAAATAACACTTCTTATAAGACTGGAGAATTTGTTAAAGCCATGTTTGATAATCCTACTTGTAAAGAAGTAGGATGCGAAAAATGAACGCTAAGATAAAGGCGGTGAACTTAGAATGATCAAAATACTCATAGCTTTTGCGATCGGAGCGGCTTTGTGGCGGTTAGGGGGCTGGGGCCAGTGGTTAGGCAAAGCTCCGCGCCGGTATATCTTGCCGGCATTAATCGCACTCTACGCCTTTACTAAGCGTAAGAAGTGGACTACCGCGTTTATTCTGCCTACTCTGATCGGATTATTCAGTCTCGGCTACGGAGAATCAAAACCCTACTGGTACAAATTCCTCGTAGGTTGTTCTTGGGTGGTACCGAGGTTTATCTTTTTAGGGTTTTCTTGGTTTGCCGTATGCGTGCCGTTTATATGGATAACTCTATTTTGGCTGTCCAATAATCCTAAGACCAGTAAATATTTCAAATGGTGGCTCTGCGAGGTTATAACCGGCGGCAGTGTAGGTATAGCTTATTGTTAGATCTTCCCCGAAATGGCAGGCGCGAGGGAACTAATCCACCCCGTTGACCGCCTGCCTTCCTAAACATGTATATTAAGGATAAACTTTGAAACATTTGATAACTTCATTCAGCGCGAATCTTCGTAATTTCTTATTATTCTTTAAGCAATAGAACCAACAAATAGCAATCTTGGAATAAGTAATCTCTCTTCCAGTCCGCAAACAGACTTCGGAGATAATAGCTTCTTTTACCTGGTTAGCAAGATTGTCTAATCTGTATGATGTCTTATAAATTCGCTTCCCCATCTCAGTAAGTATAGCATATTTTATTAATGGATTTATATTGTTTTGTCCGACAAAAGAAAGCGTTTGCAGACGAGGAATCAGTTGATTGATATTACTGAAGGTGTAGAATAGAAAATAATCAGAAAAAAAACAGTTGACAAAATTAAATTCTTCCTTATGATAATAAGTAAGCAAAGGGAGGAAAAGATAAAATGCATAAATTCACTTGTTCTAAATGTAAACATACTTGGATCCCACGGATTGATTGCCCTGCACAATGCCCTAAATGCAAAACTTATAATTACATGAAAGAGCGACCGACAAAGAAGATGATCAATAAGGCGAAAGCATTAGTTAAATAATTGGAGGAGAAAGCGAGCGTGAATGGAAACCCAGCTTGAAATATTTTCTTGTGTCAAAAATGAGCCTCTTGGTGTACCGGCAATAAGCCAAAGGATTGCAAGTGATAGTTTACGGACAGTTTACCAGAAAAGCAAAGAGCTTGCGCTATATCCATTCCCTAACTTAAAGTTTGTGTTTAAGAAGGGCGCGGCAGATCTGATAAAAGAGGCTAAAGGTTGGAGAACGGACGCAGAAATGGCTAAACATTTAGGCTTTACAAGGCAATATGTCTCCGCTCTTAATAAACGTAAAGTACAAGCTACTCACCAGGTGATCTGCCGTATTGCTTATTGTCTTGGCAACCTTGATAAGTGGTATTTATTCTATGAGGTTGCAGAAATGGAAGCCCCCTTGCCAAGTAACCACCCTATATTCAATTTCGGTAAATATGAGGGTATTATCCCTTATGAACGAAACTCGGTAAGTGCAGTGGCAAAGAGCCAGGATTATGATGCTGAAACGCTATGATGAAAAAAAATACTTGACAGTCAAACAGTTAGCAAGTATAATCTGACTATGGGTAGTTTACATAAGATATATAGAAAAAATTTTATTTTCCCTGTCAAATCACCGACGACGATAGGGAAGTTATTATTTTCCAATATTGAGAATAGTATCTCGATATTGGTTTTTTTGTATTTGACCACATATCATTTTTTGATATGTGGTTTTTTTGTTTTACGTTAAAAGGAGTAGAGGAAATGCAAGACCTCGCAAGGGAAATAAAATTATTAACAGAAGCTCCGGTTAAACCCAAAGTGGCAGATTCCACTCCCCTTTGGGTTTTTGCTTGCGAGGCAACCGGAGCTTCTTATTTTTGCAGGAGGTAATATATGGATAATCAACCGCATTTTTCAGATCCCGAATGGCAAATGCAAGAAATGGAAGATAGTAAGGGGAGATCAAGGCTACTTGGGCTTGCACTCGTGTTAGGGGTTATTGCAATCATAGTGCTGGTGATTCTGCTTAAAAAATGGGGGGTGCTATGAAATTAAATAAGTTGATTAAAGTCGCTAATGACCATGCGGAGAAGATGTATGTTATTGCTCTTGATAAGTTACATCGCGATCAAAAAGCTTTTGCGAAGAGGAATAAGCTGGTTAAGGAGGGTTAAATATGGGACACAATCCAATGGCAATAAATAATCACATGGTTGACAGGCCACTTAGGGTTGTATCAAGAGCTTGTTCTTATTGCGGTGGCTGGGGGAAGATCCGAAATTTAGATGATAAAGAAGTAGATTGTCCTGCCGGGTGTCAGGATGGATATGTTGATGTTCTTGAGTAACAGAAAATGAAAGGATTGAAATGACTCAATTATCGTATAGCGCGTTATCGATATTCAAAAGCTGTCCAATTGGAAGACTAATCCTATGTGCATGAAAGATGAAAAAGGCAATGTCCTTGTAGGGGCGTTTGACGATTTATTGCACAATCCCTCAGCTGATGTCTTTGCAATGCTTGATTACAAGACAAAGGGGAGTCAGCCGGATCTGAATTATTGCCAACAATATTACCAGAATCAGGCAGATATTTATACTCGTTTTTTAGAGATCGGGGGAAAGAAGGTTGCTCCTTTCGCTGTTTTGCTTTACTTCTGGCCGATTGAGTCAGAGACATTAATTGATTTTAAGCAACAGGCTTTTCTCTTAACGCCAAACACAGCAAACGCGGAAAAGATCTTTAAGGATGCGATAGTGTGCCTTGAAGGACCGATGCCTGCTCCTTCGGTAGATTGTGAGTATTGTAAATATGGATTAATGTTCCCAAGGGAGGAGGTTAAGGCTAATGGCACAAATTAAAGAAGTTACGAATAGTGAAGAAGCCCGGGCGATTATGCCTCAAGTAAATAGGTTATATAACTCGCTTGAGTCATTTAGAGTCAACAGTATGACTTCTTGGATTGAGGCCGGGGAAAAGGTTAAACACGCCAAAGACAAGATTAAAGAGATCAAAGCAGTTAAGAAGGAGTTTATGGATCCGATTAATGAGCTCAAAGAGAAGACCTCTGCTTTCTTTGATCCTGCCATAGATAGATTATCCGAGATTGTGGATAGCTTGGGTAAAAAGATGGCTGATTGGCGTAATGAACAGCTTGAAAAGGAGCGTATTGCCCGGGAGAAGGCAGAGGCAGAAGCAAGAGAAAAGGAACGTATTGAAAAAGAGAGACTCCGTAAAGAAGCGGAAGAGAAAGAAGAAGCCGCAAAGAGAGCACAGCAAGAAGCCGATGCAGCCAGAGAGAAAGCAGAGGAGCTTGCGAAGAAAGAGAATTTCGAGAAAGCGGAAAGAGCGCGTATAGAGGCCGAAGAGAAAGAGATTGAGGCTAAGAAACTAAAAGCAGAGGCTAAGGACACAAAGCAAGAAGCAAGGGAAGTTGAGGTTGAAGCTAAGGAAATTAAGCCTAAAGTTGAGAAAATTGAAGGTTTACATTTCCGAAGGTATTGGAAAGCTGAGATCATTAATGCAACGAATATTCCAAGAGCATTCTTGAAACCGGATGAAAGCGCTATTAATGAATATGTAACAAAGTATAAAGAAAAAGCTTATATTCCCGGAGTAAGGGTTTACTTCGAGGACAAACCAGTAGCATAAAGGAGGGAGTGAAGATGAAGAAGAAAGGGATTGTGGAAGTAAAGAAGACGTTACCGGCAGAGGTGATTGATAATTCACCGGCTGGAATGATCCGGGCGGCAGTAGCCGGGGGATCGAATCTTGAGCAGCTGAAAGGATTGCTTGAGTTGCAGAAGGATTATGAAGCAAACGAGGCCAAGAAAGCATATCACAAGGCAATGGCAGCTTTTAAGATGGTGGCTCCTGAAACGATCTTAAAGGACAAGAAGGTTAATTATACGACTAAGGATGGCAGAACGGTCAAATATAGCCATGCTCGGTTAGCTACGATTACAAAGGCAATTACAACAAAGCTAAGTGAGCATGGTTTATCCGTATCATGGTCTCCCCGGCAAGAGGGAGATAACATCACGATAACTTGCAAGATAACCCATATATTAGGGCATAGCGAATCTTTCTCATTAGCAGCCAAAGCGGATGATTCAGGAGGGAAGAATCCTATCCAGGCATTAGGGAGTGCGGTAAGTTATCTTGAAAGATACACTCTTTTAGCAGCCATAGGGCTGGCAACTGAGGATCAGGATGATGATGGTATGACATCTGCTCCTGCAATCAAGAAAGAGTGTATTGATCAGAAACAGGTTAATGTTTTGTTAGACGCCATGATTGATGCCAATATCCCTGAGAAACGCCTACTTGAGTTTATGAAGATTGATAGACTCGAGAATATGCTAAAGGTCAATTTTAACAAAGCCATGGACGCGATCGCTGAAAAGAAAAACGGAGTTAAGAAATGAAGATCATCGATTGCGTACAAGGTACGCCTGAATGGTTAGCAGCTAAGTGTGGGGTTCCAAGTTCAAGCGATTTCGATAAGATAATCACAATCGATGGCAAGGTATCTAAACAAAGGGAAAGATACCTCTATCAGCTTGCAGGAGAAAGGATCACAAAGCAGAAAGAAGAATCTTATCAAAACGCTAATATGCTTCGCGGCTTAGAGTTAGAAGATGAAGCGAGGAAGTATTATTCTGTCATTACAGGACGACAGGTTAAGACAGTCGGGTTTTGTATAACTGAAGGGAAAGCTGTTTATGGTGCCAGTCCGGACGGATTAGTAGGGAATAATGGATCCGTACAGATAAAGTGCCCTTTGATGTCAACTCATATTTCTTATGTTCTTGCGAAGAAACTCCCGGCTGATTATTACCAGCAGACACAAGGAGAGTTATTAGTCTTAGGCAGAGCATGGTTAGATTTTATTTCTTATTATCCAATGCTTAAGCCTTTGCTGGTTCGAGTCACTCCGGATAGAAGTTTTCAGAGCAAACTAAAGAAAGAGTTAGAGTCTTTCTGTGCTGATCTCAACAAGATAGTACGCCAAGTTAAACGATAAAAAGGAGAAAAGATGTTTAAAAATCTATGTATCCGTGAATCTTACACTGATAAACAAGGCAATGAGAAAACATCATGGCCTGTAATTGGGGTATTGTTTGAAGCTAAAGGGAAAGAATACGTCAAGCTTCATCATATCCCTGGAGTTTTGGTTCATGTGTTTGAGCCAAAAAAGAAAGAAGGCGCAGCAGACCAGGGGAATAATAACACTGATCAAGATGATTTCGAGGGAGGTTTATAAATGCCTTGCGTCCAGGGTAAGACAATAAAGACCAAGATAAATGAGAAGGGAGAGTTCTTAGCGATAGTCCAGTTTAATGAGAAGCTCCCCCGGGTAGGAGAATTACTCAAGATCAAATGGGGACAGGGTAGGAGCTTATCTCAGAACTCGCTTTATTGGGTATATTTACGCTGGCTTATCAATGACGCAGGGTTAAAGAACCAAGGACATTTCTCTGAACAAGGATTGCATGAAGATCTCAAAGCTTATCTACTGGCAGAAAAGAAGTTTGATAAAGGTAAATTCAAGGCAATCGAAAACTCTACCACAACCGAACTTAACAAAGGTGAATTTGCTGAATATATACAAGCAGTAGATGAGTTTATTCAAGGATTTTTCGGGATAAATACCGCTGATTTCTGGGCTACGTATGACAAAGAATACAACATCTTTGCGAAAGGATAATATGTTTCGGCAGTTACTCTGCATATTAGCTCTATCTTTTATGATAATAAACCCGGTTTTAGGGAATAGTTCGGTTTATTATCTTCGCGCTTCTTATTATTCTAATGAGAGTCTTAAGAAAGAAGGTACCTGGAAGAAGTCTAAAGGGATCATGGCAAATGGGCAGAAGTATGATGAAAAGGCATATACTTGTGCCACGCGCCTTTTCCCTTTAGGGGCTAAAGTAAAAGTAACTTGCCTACGTACTGGGAAAAGCGTCATTGTTCGTGTTGCGGACCGCATAGGTAAACGATTTACACAAACCCGGATAGATCTTACTCCGGCAGCTTTTAACGTCATAGGAGAGCTAAAACAAGGGTTAATCTCTGTCAAGGTGGAGGGTATCTAATGAGATACGCTGGATCTGATTATAACCCGATTTTAGATGATACGAGATTAGATAATCAGATGTTCAAAGTCTTTAATTTGATGAAAGACGGACAATGGAGAACGTTAAGGGAAATATCTACAACAATCAATGAACCTGAATCGTCGATATCAGCACAACTTAGGCATTTAAAGAAACCGCGGTTTGGAGGTTATGTAGTTATTCACAGACCAAAGAAAGATAGATCCCAAGGATTATATGAATATCGATTATTCCCTCCAAGAATAACAGAGAAACAATTGACGATATTTTAATAGGAGAATATTTGGTATGGAGTACATACATATTAGAAGTTTAGAAAAGTATCATCCGGGATATAAGGATAGAACTTTACAGTGGGGGAAGATACATTTTCGCATGGTTCAAGGAGATCCAGATTGTGAATTAATAGCCAGTGAAATTGATTGGGCTAGACTTATAAAAATGATTCTTCTTGAACTGGAAGCGCAAAATCCTTTACCCAATATAGATACTTATTGGTTAAAGAAGGGTTTTGATTTAAAAAAACGCACTATGTCTTTGACTCTACAAATGTTACATAACTTTGTAGAGGTTATACATAAGGACAATGACATATCTACAGATACCCGCCACGTAGAGGAGAATAAGAAAGAGATTAGTATTAAGAAGGAGATTAATATTGAGAATAAGAATTATAGTGGCTTTGAAGAAGCCACCGTAACAGCTTGGAACTCGTTTTGTGATAAATTTCCTATTTTAGCAAAGATTAGGGAAATGTCTGATAAAAGGCGTACATCACTTAAGCATAGGTTTATGAGAGATAGCTTCCGAGATTTTGAAAAGATATTAGAGGCCATTAAAGAACAACCTTTTTTACAAGGAGAAAACGACCGCAAATGGGTAGTAAGTTTTGATTGGATTATTGAGAATGATACTAACTATCTAAAGATATTAGAACGAAAGTATAAAGATAAAAATATTGGCAGTAGTCTTAGAGCGCAATTTAATCTTGAAAAGAGGTAATTATGGAAAAGTGGAATGGACATGAAGTATTAGCTATTGATCAATATGGCAGACAACATATTGAAGTTGGTGGTTATGCTTTTACTCTCGAGAAGGTGTTAGCTTTTGAAGATTGGGTTGTAAAGAAATACCGAGATATGAACGCATTCTTACAGTTAAACAGGAATGAAAAAGAAACAATCCTCTTACGTTGGAAATGGGGATTGAGCGATGCTTCTAACGTTGAGCTCGAATCATCGGAAAAACAAACATTATTTATGCTTAGGGATGTAGACGTTTCTAATTTGCCAAAGGGGGTGAGGTTTTATTTTCAACAGAAGATACAGTTTGACAGAGCATGTTTTCAGATAAGAAGGCGTATTGGGATTATCGCAATAATGCGAGATGAAGAATTGCCAGAAGAGGCACAGCGAGCCGTAGAAGTATTTTCAGGCAGGGTTGTCTAAGGAGGAGATAACGCATGGAAAGAAAAGAGAAGGTAGTTTTAGAACGACATGGTGGCTGTGAGTATTGCAGTAAAGAATGTCAGTTCAACGGTCCTGTAGCTCATCCGGATAGGGCCGCCGAGACTAAAGGGAAGAGATTCGATTGTAACTCTGTATCAAGGGGGCTATAGATATGTCAGGGTATAAATTCAGGCTTAGTCTAAAGAAAAAAGAAAGGAGGGTTAATCTTGTAAAAGAACGTTGGTTTATGAGACAGCCTAAATATACTCCCTTGCCCAAGTTAATAGCGAAACTCGATCGTATTTTCTCTCAATATAAGAGACTATCTAACCTCACTCCACAAGGGTATATCAGATGTTTTACCTGTGGGAAGTTTTGTTCTTTCCGGGAAACCGATTGTGGTCATTATATTGGCCGGGAGAATATGAATACTCGTTATCTTGACGAGAACACGGAACCCCAATGTCATTATTGCAATAGATTCGCTGAGGGCAGGAAAGATGAGTTTGCGATTAATCTTCAAAGGAAATATGGATCCAGGATATTGGATATTTTAAATCAGAAGAAACATGAGTTTAAGCAATTTACATCTATAGAACTTGAAGGAATGATTACATGTTACAAACAAAGAGTTAATGATCTAAAAAGTAGAAAGGGGTATTGTCAATGAGGCCAAAGGTTAAGCAACATCAAGCAGAGTTACCAGGATTGCCAGAAATGAACGATTTAGGGAAAGCAGCCACGGATTATCTAAACAAACGTGATGCTTTACAAAGGGCTAAGGATGAGTGCGATTCAGCTAAAAAGTTACTTGCTATTGAATTTCAGTCAGCAGGGAAGAGATCTCTTCGAGTCTCCGGGTATACGTTAAACTACATGCACAAAGATTCTGATACTATTCAGGTGAAGAAAGACGCAGGGAATTAAGATGAGTCCGTCAATACTTAGGATTATAGAACAATCGCGAAGGATATAAGACTATGCAAAGGTTGGTAGGGATAAAAGCGTTTACTCCTGTTATGGTACTACAAAAGCGGATCCTCGAGCTTCCCTTTGTATAATTAAGAAAGGAAATATATGGAGACAGTTGAAGCAGGAGTTTTAAGGATTATCTCGGAAATGAGTGGTATGCCAGAAGAGAGAATCAGAAAGGAAAACAATCTCTTCGATGATCTTGGCATGGATTCGATGGATTGTGTTGAAATGGTATTGGCGATAGAAGAAGATTTCTATATTGATATTCCGGATCAAGAAGCCGGCAAGTTACAGACTGTTCAAGCAGTAATTGATTATGTAAGGCTAAATGCGGAGGTAGAGAGCTAATGGCAAACGAAAATATTACTTACGAGGAATTTAGAGATCAGTTTAAAAAAGATCATAACATCGATGTTACCTTGGAAATGTTCAATAAGATCAAGGCAGATGAGAAGAACTCTCGGCAGATAAACGAAGAAGTCGAGAGGTTAAATTTGTCTGGTAATGCATCTTGTTGTGAGGAGAGTAACGCAAAGTGTAATAAGTGTTCATCAGGGCTTAGTGCTATCGAGATTAAACTATACGGTAATCGTTGTGTGTTTTGTGCGATGAATGAGGTTGCTGAACAGTGTATTCCAGGACAGCCTATTCCGATCGAGAATATCGGATTCCTGTCTTTTCTTATCGGTTGCTATTATGATTTAAAGATTTACCGGCAGTTATTAAGGCTCTTCTTCCTCAAAGGTAAAGATGCTCGTATGGATTTATTGGGTTGTTTAGGGATAATCGGTTATACGGATATTAACCAGGTGAAGAAGATCCAAGACAAACGGGCGTTGCTTAAAGAATTAAGGGGGATGAAGAGTTAAGGAGGATCAATGGAAAGGAATCGAGGATTACAGTACCACAAAAAAAGGTTTAAGTTCTTCGCCAGTGGTGGCGACAAGGATCCGGAGAAGTGCGATTTCTGCAAAGCAGATAAAGAAAAGTGCAAGGTTTGCAGCGGTTACAGCGAATTCATAAATCGGGGTTTTGCGATAAGGGTTAGATAGCATGGATATCTGTTTTAAGAGTGGTAAGCACAGACATGAAAAGAAGAGAGATGTTACCTTGGAAATGTTCAATAAGATCAAGGCAGATGAGAAGAACTCTCGGCAGATAAACGAAGAAGTCGAGAGGTTAAATTTGTCTGGTAATGCATCTTGTTGTGAGGAGAGTAACGCAAAGTGTAATAAGTGTTCATCAGGGCTTAGTGCTATCGAGATTAAACTATACGGTAATCGTTGTGTGTTTTGTGCGATGAATGAGGTTGCTGAACAGTGTATTCCAGGACAGCCTATTCCGATCGAGAATATCGGATTCCTGTCTTTTCTTATCGGTTGCTATTATGATTTAAAGATTTACCGGCAGTTATTAAGGCTCTTCTTCCTCAAAGGTAAAGATGCTCGTATGGATTTATTGGGTTGTTTAGGGATAATCGGTTATACGGATATTAACCAGGTGAAGAAGATCCAAGACAAACGGGCGTTGCTTAAAGAATTAAGGGGGATGAAGAGTTAAGGAGGATCAATGGAAAGGAATCGAGGATTACAGTACCACAAAAAAAGGTTTAAGTTCTTCGCCAGTGGTGGCGACAAGGATCCGGAGAAGTGCGATTTCTGCAAAGCAGATAAAGAAAAGTGCAAGGTTTGCAGCGGTTACAGCGAATTCATAAATCGGGGTTTTGCGATAAGGGTTAGATAGCATGGATATCTGTTTTAAGAGTGGTAAGCACAGACATGAAAAGAAGAGAAAGGCAGAGTCTCAATTGAGATCTCTTAAGCGGATATGTTCAAATTATTCCGGGAAAGTATATTATTGTTTTTTCTGTGGTGGATATCATGTTGGGAGAAAAAAGAAATAAATTATTTGGAGAGGGTAAATGGCATACGAACTTGATCAAAATAAGGATAAATATGTAAACGGTCAAATTTGGAAGGCTGAGTGGCCTAAATGTTGGACAGTCGCAATTATGTTTTGTGATTGTAAATTAATCGAAGGAAGGTATATCCCTCAATTTATTACGTTTTCATTAGGAAGACATGGTTCTGATAAATATCTATCAAGTCCAGGAATGTTTTTCTGTAATTTAACCAATAAAGAAAGATATCTTTATACTCCTAAAGATTTGGATATTTTTCTAGGAAAGAAAGCAGAATTATTGCCTTACAGATTAACATTTGAACCTAAACGAGAGGCATTTTTTGAGGCTATCTAATGGCAGACGATAACATAACCAAAGCACTCAAAGAGATCGGATTTTGTGATGAACTAAAGGTCAAGGTTGCAAATGGTGAGATCATCGCTATTTGTAAACAGATTGTTCAACGTCCAGAACATGCCGGGATAAGAACACAACACTTCATTGATGAGGATATAAAGAAATGAGAAAGCACAAAGACGCATTAAGCAGGAGATCTTTACACGCAGTAATGGGCAGTAAATATGTTCCGGAGAACGCACAAGGGGGCATATCGTTTATCCCAGGGGCCAGGTATAACAGACAGGGGTTGTTGATTAAAGGTCCAGTCCATGAGAAAAGTAAGCCAGGATTATTAGTTCGGGTGATAAAATGGGCTGGATTTGCTAGAGTTCTCAAAGCAGGAGGAAATGGATGAGTAAAATAGATCGTGTAATTCGTAGGAATAAACTGCGCAGAGAGGAATCAAAGAATTATAAAGCCGTATTTACTTGTGGATTTTGTGGAAAGAAAAAGAAGATTAGCGATAAGATCACAGAAGATGTTTTGTCGGGGGATAAAACATTGGATTCTATCCCTTGTAAATGCGGTAATTTTTCTTATTGTTCATCTATCCGTTGTAAGATGTTGGTTAATACTAAAGACTGGCGCATGGCTGTAGGTCGTTAGGATATATTCCGGATATAAAACAGTTGGGGGGATAATGAAGCTAAAACGTAAGAAGCCAAGATTTAGTTGGAAGCGCAGGGGAAAGAACTGGCAGCAGAAGGTTGTGTTTAAACAGTTAAGGGGAGAAGGATAACTTTTCAAGAAGTCTATACCGCCTAAGAGGTCAAGAAAGGGAGGGAAGAATGAAATACAGAAAGAAACCAGTAGTGATTGAAGCGATAATGTATTCAGGGGATAACTATACAGAAATAGAAAAATTTGTCGGCAAGATATATGCTTGTGGAGGTGGTAGAGATATAGAAATACCGATCACCATAATTTATACTGATTTCATTATGAAAAACTTGCACGAAACATTAGGGAGTTTAATCCGAAGGCGGCGTAAAGAATTAAAAATGACTGCTGAGGAATTAGCTATTAAAGTTCAAGTAGATCGAACTTATTTATCTAAAATGGAAAGGCACAATTTTATTCCTTCACTAGAAGTTCTTATGAGATTAAATGCGGTTTTGGATTTAAATACTTTCATTATAAATGATCCGGCAATAAGAAACAAAATAAAGTTTCCGCCATTGGAAGGAATTATGAGAGCAACTATCGGGGATATGATAATCAAAGGCGTTAAGGGTGAATTTTATCCTTGTAAACCAGACATCTTTGAAGCTACTTATGAACAAGTAGAATAGCGAGGAAACCATGAACAAAGAGCAAGGCATAGTGAAGATGGAGGAGAGATGAAAACATTAAAAATTAAAGAAGGTAGTCCAGTTTATGTCTTTGATGGCGGGACTTTAAACGAAGGAATAATGGGTCAACCTCATCCGTTTTTAGAATGTTACTATGTAATGATTGAAAGTCCTGTTTATGGTAAAGCAAAAACCGAAAGCAGATTATGTCCTCAACATATGATTTTTGAGGATATAGAGGATTTGAAAGAAGCGGTTTTGAATCAAATTGACTACTTAAAAACTAAGATTGATGAGTTGGTTAAAAAGGCAGATTACTAATGGCAATCAATCGTCTTGACAATGGAAGATATACCTGCACATCGGATTATGAATTAGTATGTGATGTTTGTGGAGAAGTAGGAGTATCGCAAGGAACTTTCTCCGAGTGTGTTGATTATGCTAAAGAAAATAAATGGAAATCAAAGTCTTATCGGACAAAAGATAGTTTTAGGCGTTACCAATGGACACATTATTGCAAGGATTGCAAAAGAAGATTAACTCAACCATAGCAAAAGGAGGTGATAATGATACAAACAGTAGCAAAGAATAGATTTGTAAACGCATTAGAAAAGATTCTAAACGATAAACCTAATAAACAAGGCATAAGATTACAAAAAACTTCTTATGTTGGTAATTACAAAGGCGAAGTAATGACAATTACTATTGAACGAGGAGATAAACTACAAGGAGGAACAAATGAATGAAGAATTAAGAGGAGGGATAGGAATGCAAAGTAATACAGATTGTGAACCGCCAAGACAAATAGGTGAAATGCCTATGTTACGAAATAAAATTAGGGAAGTGAGAATATTCCAAGTTCTAAATGGCTTCGTAGTTTTCTGTGGTTGTCAACAGGTAGTATTTACGGACAAAGACAAAATGTTGTCTGAAATTGGCAGATATATTGATACTCCAGAAGCAGTAGAAAAAGAGTATTTAGGACAGAAATAGCAAAAGGATTAAGGGGAGTGTTGACGACCACAGATAGAACGCATGAGATAAGAAGCCAAGCGAGGTGAAAACCCTCCTGAGATTCTGCTTATTGGCACAGCGTCCATGCCGCTCCCCGCAAATTAAAAGGAGGATGGGATGAAAGTAGAGATACCGAAAGATAAAAAAATCATTGACACGAACAAAATCAGTGCTATAAGTGTATTTGACAATTAAAACATCGCTGGCTTGAGGGAGGCGCATAAGCGCTGGCCCAAGGGAGGCAAGATCTGTAAGTCTGAGGACTTATAGAACTTGCCTCTTTTTTTTTATGCTTAAAATATGAAGAAAAAGACTAAAACCCCGAAGAGAAAAGCAAAATCTAAATTTAAACAAGGAGATTTGCCTCCTCTTACTCCACAGCAAGAAATATTCTGCAACGAATATATTAAAGATCGTGACGGAGCTCATGCGTATGTTAGGGCAGGGTACAGCCCCATTGGAGCAAAGCAAAACGCTTATGCTGCGTTAAAAAAACCACAAATACGGTATAGAGTAAATCAGCTAATTGGAGAATATATTTCCAAGATCGAAGTAGATGTAATGTTTGTATTACGAGAATTATTGAAACTTGCTACGGTTGATATCCAAGACATCTATGATGAAGATGGAAATTTATTGCCTTTAAACGAAATGCCTGAGAATGCGCGGAAAGCAATATCCTCAATCGAAGTGGTTGAAGAATTCGATCATCCCGGACAAGGCAGAAAGCGAATTGGATTTACTAAGAAAGTAAAGCTCTGGGATAAGACAAAGGCGTTAGAGAAATTAGGTCAACACTTAAAGATGTTTGGTGGAGATACCAATATAGTCTTACCTGGTGGAAAACTTATTTATCAAGATGTTACCATTGAGAAGATCAAGAAAATGTCCGACGAGGAATTAAACAGAGACATCCTTAACCGGCTTAACAGCCAATTTAACGAATGCCAGAAGTCTTAACAGAGATTATATGTCCGAAGTCGCGTAGAGAAAATCTTGAATTCCGAGAGATGCTCCCTGCCCGTTGTGAACAAGACCCGGTTTTGTTGAATGAGGTCAAAGATAAGTGCCGAAGGGATATTCTGTTCTGGATAAACACTTTCTGCTGGACAAAGGATCCGCGTAGACAGCCTGACATATTACCATTCATTACTTATCCATTTCAAGATCGCCACATACTAGAAGTACAATCCGCAATCAATAAACAAGAAGATTATCTCAATGACAAAAGCCGAGACATGGGAGTATCTTGGGATGTTCTATATGTCCTTACGCACTTCTGGTTATTTGAAGATGGATCTGATTTCAGGGTAGGCAGCCGTAAAGAGGATTACGTAGATAAGCTAAATGACATTGACACCCTGTTAGAGAAAGTAAGATTCAATCTCAAAAAGCAACCGCTTTGGTTATTGCCAAAGGGATTTAACCTTAACGATCATGCCGGGTACATGAGGATAATTAACCCAGAGAATAACAATGCGATCATAGGCGAATCGGCTAATGAACATTTTGGATCTGGCGGCCGGCGTAAAGCGTTGCTCTTAGATGAGTTTGCCAAGTGGGAAGAGAAGATAGCGGAGGCGGCATGGACCGCAACTGCTGATGTTACCAAGTGCCGGATAGTTGTATCAACCCCGGTTGGAAGTGGCAATAAGTTTGCTCAATTAGCTAGTGGTACCAAAGAGAAGATTAAGAAGACTTCTTTGCATTGGACTTTGCATCCATTAAAGGCAGAAGGCGCTTATTACTTGACATCCAATGGTGAAAAGGTGCCTATTTCAAGCCCAGAAGAAGCCTACAAGCTTTATTTATCCGGGATAAAGGTTAGGTCGCCTTGGTATGACGCAGAGGCAGAGAGACGCTCTGAAGCCGATTTAGCGCAGGAAGTAGATATTGATTATCTAAGATCAGGGCATCCTTTCTTTAGTCTTACCGAGCTGGCTAAACAGAGGGTTTGGGATTATATGGTAAGGAAGACCCCCATGGATCCTATTCCTAACGGTAAGCACATCCGGGTTAATCTGGTAAACATTGACAATAAGATTGAGATTAGAGAAGTATCAACCGGGTGGTTACGTATATTCGAGTTACCAAGAGTAGGGCAGCAATATGTTTTAAGCGCAGACACAGCGGAAGGGTTAGCCAAGGGTGATGAATCGTTCTTGACTATCAGAGATAAATGGACCCGGAACGTGGTGGCTGCTGCTAATGGATCTTATCCTACTGATGATTGGGCTATTAAGATACAGATTGCCGGGAAGTTTTATAAAGAGGCTGATGTTGTGCCGGAGAACAATAATCATGGGCATAGCGTTTGTCAAGATCTCAAGGGTATGGATTGTAAGTTATACCAAACTAAGCATGTCAACCCTAACAATGAGAAAGAGACTATCATTAAGCCAGGGTTTACTACCACAGCTCAATCAAGGCCGGCGATGTTAGATCAGTTAGAGGAAGAGATCAGAAAAGGAGCGATTGAGTTAAGGGATGAAGTTATAATTGCTCAATGTAAAACTTTCGTATTCAATGCTAAGAATGGTAAACCAGAAGCAGACGGAGCATTTCTCGACGACGGAGTGATTGCAACAGCTATTGGGAGTGCAATCATTAAAGAGTTGCCGTATAAAGCAAAGCCGAGTGAGAATTTCAAAGAAAAGAAACAGCAAGCAGCAAGGGATTTAAGTAAACCGATTGGGGCGTTTAAATAAGGGGGGGATATGGCAGAGGATATAAATAAGCCGGCAGGGGAACCAGAATTAAAACCGTTACCTGGGGATAAGATTGTAGTAATGATAATCTATTTAGACAAAAAGACGCAGAGGGTTGAGATCGAAGGGTTAATTGGAAATAAACCTTTATGTCTTAATGCTCTTGCAGAAGCGATTAAGACTGTAACTAACTTTGAACCGTCAAAGATTATTGTACCGCAGAGACCAGGATTAATGGGAATGGTTAAGAAAATCATAGGAAGAGGTTAAAATATGGTAAAACCGGCTACCAAAGATTACACCCTTACTATTGAGCCACAATCAGAAATAGACGATAAGATTGAGGCGAAAGAAGTGCCGATTTACATGGAGCGATTAGAGCTTAGTGATGCACAAAAGGACAGGCTGAAAGAAGAGTTTGAAGCTGAATTTGAAGCTATCAAGGCTGAAAGAGATAACGAACAGCTTGATTCTAAGTGGAAAGCTTTAGATAACCAGTATAAAGGGGAAATGGTAGAAGATTCCCGGATGCAGTTTAATCTTAACCGCAATATCACCAAGCCGGCAGTTGATCGAGTATCTAATTACATTAAGCAGGGATTCTTTAAGAGCGATCCGATTTATTCAGTTAGCCCGCGGCCGGAGTTCGATAAAGAAGGAGGACGTGGGGTATGTGAGAGACAGCAAGATTATCTTGATTATAAAATAGACAATCTTCCGTTTCGATCACCAATAGGCAAGACGATCTTATCTTCAGTTAAGCTTGGTACCGGCATTTTAAAGATCCCGCATGTTATTAAACGTATTCCAAAGAAGAGAGAAGAGAGGTATCAAGGCAATCCTCAAGTTGTTGGGATTGATCCAAAGACTCAATTACCGATTATCCGGAATAAGGGATTAGAAGAATTTCTATCTAACTGGCCGGAAGCGAGAAAAGATTATCCCGGGTTGATTAAGCAGCTTGAAGAAGGAAAAGAGATTAATATAGTCGCTGAATATGAAGAGACTGTGTATAACGATCCTCTACCGCAATACGTAGAATTAAAGAATTTCTACGTCCGGTTATCTTGTGAAGGGTACGAAGGGTTAAAAGATACTCGGCTGATTGTGGAACGTAAGAATTACAGCTGGTGGGAGCTTGAGCTCGAGGCTAAGAAAGACTTATTCTATGATATAGATAAGCTGGTTGCAGATGCTAAAGATCCCTCGAAGAAGATTAAAGGGTACCAGAAAGAGACTTTTGATATTCTTGAATGTGTATTCTTCTTTAAGCTTAAAGAAGAGGATGCTGATCCGGTCCGGATCGTGTTCTGGTATGCGGAAGAAAAGAAACAGATAATCGGATCAATTATGTACCCTCACGATGTTATGTATTATGTTCCATTTTATATTGCAGAGGTCTTGCCGGGGTTTTATCAACCCGGGCTGGCTGAATATGTTACTGATAGTCATATAGCGCAGAGTGTTATGCTTAATCTGGCTTTAGGTGGAGTTTATATTCGGAATACAATCACTCCAATTACAGATGATCAAGATGTTATAAATCAGTTTTTAGAGAAGAGGTTTGCGCATGGGATACCGATCGAGGGGAAATCTGGACAGGTAGACTTTTTGCAGAAGTATATGGGGCAGATTGATGTTAATGCAATTATGGGGTTGATGCAGTTTATGAAGCAAGGGGATGAAGAGACAGTAGGATCATCCAGTGGTATGTCAGGGCAAGAGAGTCCTGTTGATCCAAATGCTCCGGCTTCAAAGACAATAGCTTTGCTTAAAATGGCAGGTATATCGATTGATGAGTATATTGCCACAATGACGCCTTCATTCAATCAAGTAGCCTATATTCTCTTGCAGTTATATCACCAAATGTCTGAGCAAGGCAGGAAGTATGCCATTAATCCGGAAAGGGTGGTTGGAAACAATCCTTTTGGAGAGATTAGCCGTAACGATATGATCGCCCGGACTAATATCCAAGCTCAAGCATACGCCTTTGATTTCGATAAGTTATCTGCTAAAAAAGAAGATTACGCTTTATGGCAGATACTTAGAATGGATCCGGTATTCAATAGTAATCCCGAGGCAGTCTATAACATGGCAAGGATTATTGTAAAGAACTGGTCTCCAAAGTGGAATAATAATATTGATAAGGTATTGCCTCCGTTACAAGAGTTTAAGAAACAGCAGATGATGACTGCTATCAAAGCAATATCAATGTATGTTCAGGCAGTGGTAACGCAGTCAAAGAATACCGGGATCCCCCCGGAGTTTGATCCACGTCAGTTATTAGCGGTTGTAGCGCAGATGCAGAAAGAAGCAATTACTCCCCCAACGCCCAAGGAAGTAAAAGCAAGAGAGGAGCAAGCAAGTGGACAATCCGTTTAGGGTTAGGAGTAAAGAAGAGATTAAGAGAGCAGAACAAGAGGCCCAAGAGCTTACTAAGAAAATAAATAAAGTCGCTGAAGACGCCAGAGCTTGTCTCAATTCCGGGGTCTTTGCTAAGTATAGAGATTCTGTCAAAGAAGCGCGAGAAGGACTTATCCGATTAATGAAGATGAACAGTGATCCGGATCCGGTTAAGTTTGCTTTCTTCTGTAAAGCGTGTTTATCCAAGATCGATGCTTTTGACATGATGATAGAAGAGATTAATAAAGACGCCAAGAAGGAGATTAGTAGATAATGGAGACTACTGTTCCTCGCAGATTCTTTTCTTTTGATCAAGCTGTTAATTGGCTTAAGGAGCTTAAGGATAAAGCTGTTAAGATAGTCAAGAAAGCTGTTTCCGACGATGCTAAGATATCCATAGCTCCGCCAAAAGATAGAATGAGGTTTTTAAGTTACGGGATATCTTTATTGCGAGACATTGACCAGGAGAATATGGATTTATTCTTTACCATTACGGGGAAATCACGGAACATGTATTCAAGCACAGAGTTAGCAGAGATGTTCCGGAAAATCTTAACCTTAAGGGTTAATTATTATAGCATTGAACAGATTGCCATGTTTTTGCATACTCCAGTAGACATAATGAAGAAAGTAGAAATGATCGCGATAATATCAGTTAATCGTGCGATTGATAAAGCAAAGGTTGGTGCAGTACCGATATTAGGTGGGTGAAAATAGGTTATAGCTGATCTTGGGTAGCTCCCGAGGGAAGCCAGCAATGCAGTAAAGGCTAAGTTTCTAAGCGGCTTAGACGTTTAGGACTTAGCCTTTTTTGTTGTTTATAAGAGGTACCCTGAATGAGTCAGGCCCTCAAGAACATATAGCGATACCCGGTAAACCGGCTCGCATAGCAAGGAGAAGAAGCGATGGTTGTAGAAAAAAAACTCGATATGAAGGTTTTAGCAGAGAAAGACAATCTTTCTGATGATGATTTGCGTAATATCCAGGCTGAAGTCTTAGCTGAAGAGAACGCAAGTAAAGAAGGCGATCAGGAAGATAAGCCTGCAGATTCTGAATCTTCTGTTGAGGAAGAGGGTAACGAGTCAGAGAAGGGTAAGGAAAAAGAGAAAGAGTCTTCTGAAGAAGATGCCGAGGCTAAACAAGCCGAAGAGAAGCGTTTGCTTGAAGCTAACGAAGAAGATTTATCTGATGAGGATAAATCCAAGCGAGCGGATCTTCTTAAGGATGCTGAAGAATCTAAACAGAAGAAAGAAGAAGAAGAAAAAAAGGTCAGGGAAGATCTCGATAAAGAGATTAAGACTTATGCCGCTGAACACAAAATTAGCGAAGAAGAGGCCCGTACCGACTTTGAGAGTCGCGAGAAGATCTTAGAGAAGTATAAAGGCGATCCGAAGCAGCTAGCAATAGCTAACCTTCACTTACAGCGCCTGTATACCAAGACTCAAGAGGAACTCAAGGCTGTCAAAGAGGCGAAACCCTTAGAAGCCGCTAAGAAGCTTACGATCGAAGATGGGGTAAAGCTCATTGAAGAAGGTAAGGTTGTGTTAGATAACGGTAAAGTGCTTACTCGAGAAGACGCAGTGAGGATATACCGCGAGAAATACTCTGATATTAGCGATGGTCTTGATGATGATGCGGTTGTTAAGCTTGTTGCCGAGAAGCTGATTGAAGGTAACGCAAGGCAGCAGGAGAAGAATCTTTTGGAGATTTCCGCTAAGTCGAAAGAGAAACGCGCGACTCTTCTTAATTCTCTACCCGAAACTGATAAGAAGTTTATCCCTGAAATACAGCCATTACTCGAGAAGTACCCTGATGCCGCGATCATGTCAGAAAACTTTAAGTTAGATGACCTGGTCCTATGGGCAAAGGGCAAGACGTACGATAAAGACATAAAAGAGATCGGAGAGAAAGAGTATAAGCGTGGTTTAGAGCAAGCCAAGATCATTGGCCAAAGGCCTCCGCTTGATGGTGGGCATAGCAAGACTAAAGGTAAGACTAAAACGTCTCTTACTGATGAGCAGAAAAAGACGGCTCTTGATATGTACGAGGGTACGACATTCACCGAGCAGGAGAAATACGATAATTACGCTGAACTCTTAGAAATTGATAAGCAACCTAAAAAATAACTTTATTTAATCTGGAGGTTATAGATGTCAGAACAATTAAAATACGGTTGGATATATGGAGGCAAAGTTGCTGTACCAGTGGCAATGGCCGCTACTCAGGTATTATCCGCACAGAGCGGCAGGTTTGTGTATATGAACGCAGGCGCAGCCACGCTTAACGCTGATGGAGTTGGCAGTATCTTTGGTTTCCTTGAAGCACACGCACACACTCCGGCAACAGGCGCGCTTTTGAACTGTATCATAGACTTAACCGCAGTGTTCCGCATCCCGATTAATTCAGGTACTTTTGTGGTTGGGATGATTGGCGATCAGTGTGATATCTCAATCTCAAGCAATATCCAGGGCGCACAATTAGATGCATCCGCGGAAAACACCTTGACTATTATAGGTGGTGATGCAGTCGACAATAAGTATGTCGACGTAATGATGACTCCGACAGAGTGGGGTACAGGTTTAGGAGTTGATGCGTAGAGTTAAACAATAAAGGTCAATACCAATAAGAATAATTCATTTAAACAGGAGGTAACAAATGCCCGGAGTTAAAGCTGATCAATTATCGCTTTATGTGAAGGATATGTATAAAGCAGAGAGGGAGTCTTACAAAGATGTTCCTACGATGCACGATAAGATATTCAAGGTTCGTAATGATGTAAAAGGCGCTGGAGATAAAATTACCCAGCTGTTAGGTCTTGGCCGGCTTGAAAGACATCTTGTTGAAGGACAAGATATCAAGTATAAGAGCCCGGTTCAAGGTTGGGAATACCTTGTCCGATATTGGACGTATTCCGATGGTTTGGCTCTTACCAAAGAAGCAGTAGAAGATACGGTAAAGCTCGGTAACTTGATTAAAGAGCTTGCTTCAACCTGGGGCAAACAAGTCAGAATCGCTGAAGAAGATATGGGATCTACCGTATTCAATCATGGTGGAGATCTCTTAGGCGAGTGGGTATTCAATGGCTCGCATACTGGTAACTCGGCTACATACGGAGATATGCTGTATGACAATTATCCGTTGTTTAACTTAACCGGCAATGCCAGGTCCTCAAAAGGCGGCGGCACGTATTACAATTCCGTAGCCAATCTTACTGTTACACCTGCCAATTTCGAGACGGTCTATAACCTTCATACCGCGACAAATAACAGGGATGAACGAGACGAGATCGTTTCTAATCCGGCCGATACCTTACTTACCCGGGTTGGCGCTGATGCTTTCTTGGCCGATAGGATGTTAGGTAGTGACAAGTTGCCAGGCCAGCAGTTGAACGATAAGAACCCATATTACAAGATCGTAACCCCGATGTCATGGGATTATCTGACTGAAACAGCTTTTTACGTAGGAAAGAGACAGTCGGATGCATTCCAGTTCCATAAGAGACAGTTACCGGAAATCCGTTTCTTCCGTGATGAGAGTAACAGAGGTTACAAAGCCTCAATCGATATTCGCCAAGGTATTTTGATTAAAGATTGGCGTGTATGGTCAAGAGGCGGCGGTACCTCAGCCTAAGGAGTAAACTTTGAGCTTTCCTGATGTGATTTTTGGAAAATGTGAAGTTTGTGGAGCAGACGGGGGTAATCATCCTAGCCCAAGCAGCGCTGATGCCCCCGCAAGCTCTACCTCTGGAAGCGGAGTAATCCTTGAGGAATACGACGGTAAGATGATGTGTAAGCAGTGTATTCAGTCTAAGAAAGCTGATGAAGAAAGCAAGATTGATACAGATAGACGTAATGAAGAAGAGCAGTTTAGGCAGGCAGCAGGATTTACTAATTCAGTATAGCGATACCCTCTAATGAGGCTCGCAAAACAAGGAGGTTTAAAGTGGCAAAGCCCAAGGTAGTCAAGGAAGTTAAGAAACAGGAAGATCCGGGTGAAGTAAGTAAGGAAGAGATAAAGCCCAAGGTAGTCAAGGAAGTCGAATCTCCTGTTTTGCCTGGTGGACTTAGAAGAGTCAAAGTGTCTCAAGATGAGCTTATGAAGCTTCAGGACGATAAGAAGCTCGTAGGCTATGATCCAGCTACTCAAGAAGCAATCATTCGGTAAACAGAGTAAGAACAGTATTCTATTAACCAGGAGGAATAAAGATGCGAAGAGCAAGAGACTTATTCAGAAGTGTTTTTCTCCTGCTTATTGTTTTCTTGTTTTGTGCCTCGTTAAGTTACGCAGCTTCGTCTACTGACGAGTCAGTATTAGGAAATGATAGGTGGAGTGTAACGAGCAGTGGGCATTTATTGCCGAATGCTGATAATAGCTATGATATCGGAAGCAGTTCATATCAAGCTAACGATATCTTTTACAACGGGGTGCTTACTCCGGGAACAAGCTCAAGTCAAAAAGTACGGTATGAAGTAGTAGCTACCAGCGATACGGTTTCAGCAACCGATAGTGGTAAAAGATTCTTCGCTACGACAACCGGCACTGTTCTCACGTTACCGGCAGCGGCTTTAGGGTTAGAGTATACCTTTGTTACTACTGACCAGAAAGTGTTGCATATTGATCCGGCCAGCACAGCCGATACTATTGAATATCTTAGTTTAAGCGCAGGAGATAAGATTACTTCTCCCGGGACCAGTGCGGATTCAGTAGTGCTTACTTGTGGAGCAGCTAACACCTGGCATGTAACCTCAATGCGAGGTAACTGGATAGACGGTAATTAAATATGTTCAACTTACTTATAAACTCAGGGTTAGCAATAATACCATTCTTTATCTGGGTTGGTTGTGATACTCGTCAACCAAAGATGATATTGGCAATGATATTATCGCTTGCCTTGAGTTTATATAGTTTTAATAAGGGAGTATTTAAACCTTATCAGAACAAGTGGCTTTTAGCTTTGATTGTATACTTACCAATATCTTCACTCTTGGCACCTCAATTAAGTTTTAGTTTTCTTAGGATCCCTGTAGGGACGTTTTGGTCCTGGGAATCATTACTTTATATATTGATATTTTTTCTCGCTCATGTATCTATCGCAAGTTATGAGTTCACTAAGAAAGATGTAGAGAGGGTATTAAATGTAATCTTCCTTACAGGTCTCACAATGGCTTTTTATGGGATAATCCAGTGGTTTAACCTTGATCAGTTTTTTAAAGGTGATCCGCGGCCGTTTTCTCCGTCTAATGTTGTGGGGACATTAGGAAACCCGGATATATTATCACCTTTTCTCGCAATGATAATCCCAATAGCGATTTATCTGAAGAAATACTTTATGGCACTATTGATGGCGGTTGTGGTTATTTTCTCTACCAGTCAAGTTGCCATAGGGTCGTTAGTGGTATGTTTAGCTTTCTTAATAGGAACAAAAGGGAAGAGATTGGCGGTTACGATGTCCGCATTACTTATTATATGTGCATTAATATTAAGCATGGGATATTTCAAATCTCCGTCGATAAAAAGCTTTGTTGGGGATTCAGGTAGATTTGCAGTATGGAATGAAGCTGTTAATGATCTAAGGAACCCGTTGCCTGTTAAGGATGGACAAGGGAAAAAATATGCGATTACTGGTTTTGGGATAGGCAGTTTTAAGTATTTATTTCATAGCCGTAACAATCGTATTATTGGGGTAGATTTCTTTGAAGCGCATAATGAGTATTTAGAGTTATTGTACAACTCTGGGATTATAGGGATCCTGTTATTTTTATCCGCATTAATCTTGTTTATTAAACAGTGTTTCCCTTTAAATAGACTAACTGCTCATTTATTAGCGAGTTTTATTTGTATTGCTGTGGCTGCCGGTGGGATATTTGTTTGGCAATTAGGTGCTACAGTTTTCTATACGATTGTCATTTCAGGTTTATTGATGAACAAGACTATAAAGGAGGAAGGGATATGAGAAAGCTAAGTATGCGGCTATTGTTAATGGTTCTTATGGTATTGCCGATGTTCTGTAATAAGGTAAACGCCCAGACATTAGATTCTAAATATGATTCTGTCACTGTCTATAATGGAATAACTCTCGGCACCCGAGTCCTACACCGCGAAATAAGCGACACAAACGACACGTTTACCTACGGCACCGGAGATACGGATAAGATGTCACTGGCGGGGTATAAGTATGCGATTGTAGAAGTAGTCCTGGGTGGCACAACTCCGCAGTGGGATGTAACTCCAGAGTTTGGTGATTCTACAGCCGAAGATTATTGTAAAGGCCAGAAACGCACAGTTACGCAGAATGAGCGGTTTTTGGTAGAGGTAGACGGAGAGACAGAGTTTATTGTGCGATGTGATGGTAAATCAGGTACGACTCCGACTATAGATGTATATGTCACCCCATTGAACTAATGGAGGAGAGATGAAGAAAATAATATCAGCGATACTCTTATCATTTGCGTTTTTAATAAATTCGGTATGTGCCGAAATGCCGGTAAGCGTCGATACAAAAGGCAAATTCCGTAAGACGAATATTGACATTGGGGCAATTTTACCGCAAATCCAGAAAAAGGGTGATTTTAGTGAATTTACCCGGGGCGCATTATTCTTAAAGCACTGGTCAGCTGACGGAGATATGAACGCTGATTATTGTAAAGGCCAGCCGACTCCGATATTCGCACCCTCTCGCAGTAGCACTAATCCATCGACTTATGAAGAAGTAACGGGGGTGGTAACTCCGCTAATAGTATCTAATCGTCCAAGGATACCGCGCGGATATTACGACGACACGGGATGGCATTTGAATACTGGGTTGTTGCTGGAGGGGGCGAGCACGAATCTGCTTAAAAGGACGGATGGGACGGCATACGCGAGTGGGTTGTGGACGGGGTGGAATGTTATAACAGATTCTACAGGAACAGTATATAAAAGCAATGTCTTAATACCCGAATTAACATCTATTCCTGGAGCAACATCTCAAAGGACGAGATTGGTTTGTGGGGAATCTGAATCGGGAACTTATTTTGGATTAACAAGTCCTACAACTGCTAACGGAACAATAGTAGATGGTAATACTGTATCAAAATCATATTATGTTAGATCGCAAACAGGGTATGTCGGAACCGTAGTATACCAAGATATTATTAGATTAAACGACCAGAACGATAAAAAAGTAATCGATTATCCAATCTCTATTACTTTACCTGTTGCTGGTGCTGGGTGGAGCAAGTATTCAAGGAGTAGAGTCGTTACAAATCCTACTGGCAATATAACTAAATTTGAGGACTATTCAGGCACAGTGGCAGGTGCGGTTAAGGTTACTTCAGCATCACATGGGAGAACTACTGGATGGTATTGCACAATCTCAGGCACTACTAATTATAATGGTTCTTATACGGCCACTAATATTGATACGAACAGCTTTTATATTACTCATGCCTGGTCTGGTGATGATGCAACAGGACTATGGACAAATCCTATCGATCACTTAGGGAATCTTTGGTGTAATTGGACAAATACCATAGGTAATAATGAATCAGTAGATATTGAAATCGCCTTACCCAAAATAGAAATAGCCGCATACTCAAGCTCGGATATTCCCACAAACACCACCGCCCTTACCCGCAACGTAGAGAATCTCTCATACTATGCAGCAAACAATTTCCCTGCGGTGACGGGGCATAGTGCGTTGAGTTTTGATGGACAGAATGCAAGTGGGGATGATTATGTGAGTGTAGCGAATAGTGCTACAGGTAATCAATGGAATGGTTGTACGGCTTATACAATCGAAGCATGGGTATTAATAAGATCATTAGGAGAATCAGGAGCCGGAAGGATATTTGATAAGAACTCGACAGATAATACGGGGATACTCTTAAATGTATTGAGTTCCTCTGGAAATAAAGTACAGATTTTGGGTTGTTTCGATTCTGTTGGTCCCAAATCAGCAGTTCAGTTAATAAGTTTACATGAATGGCAACATATTGTCGGTGTTTGGGATGGTTCTTATTTAAAAGTGTATGTTAATAATTCTGTAGGAAGTGGAACGAGTGCATCTGGATCACCATTAGATGATTCTTTAATAGATGTTTTTATCGGGAATCGTTTAGGAAACGACCGAACTTTCGACGGACTTATTCAGTCCGTTCGCATCTACCGCAATAAAGCATTATCCGCAGAAGAAGTAACCACAGCATATAACGCAGGGAGATACGCAAGTCAGCCAGTGTCCGGATGCACGGCAGAATACTTGTTTACAGAAGGCGCAGGCACAACGCTTGCCGATACCGTTGCAGGCAATAACGGCACAATATCAGGAGCGACATGGACAGGAGATACGCATTCGGGAACGATTGTATTATCTTATTGTCCGATTATGATGCCGAATGAGCAGGGTGCGAGTTATAAACACTTATTTATTTGTGATACTGCTTTAGGGGGAGCTGGGGTTAATGTTTGGAGGTTATTATATGATACAAACGCAAATAATAGGCCTGTCTTTTGGTCATCGTCTAACAGTAATACTATTTCGTGTTCACCTTCAAATAATTACGCCTCCACCTGGTCTCGTCACGAAAACCATATTCTAATCGCCACATGGTCAACTACTCCGTTCGTTATCGCAGGACTTAATTCAGGCAATCCGATAAAAATGGCATTGTTTGACAACGGTACGCCGATTGCTTATTCATCAACTTACGTTCCTCCGGTCGGTGCATTACCATCTACATTTAGCATACAGTCAAGTACGGGACAGGCAGCGATATATAAGTTCCTTGGAATTTGGGATCATCAATTTGACATGAACGAAGTCACGGAAACAACGAAGTTAATCCAGTATAACTACAACTAAGGGGGGCGAGAATGAGACAGATTATCATTGCATTATTGTTAATCCCTGCGATAGCCTTCGCCTCCGCGGACAATATTAGCTTTAAAGACGCGGTTGTGGTGACAACTGTCAAGAAGCGCGTAATCGCCCCTGCCCAGACGCAAATAATCACGCCTGCGGTATACGACAGCAATGAAAATATCATTACCCCTGCGGTTGTCGAGGAAATTGAACCTGCGGTATATGAAATGTACCTTGACTTACCTTTTCCGACATACTCCGAGGCGGTTGTATGCGAGGGCAAGGACATTACTTATTCATACCGCAACGACGCGAGCCTTGAGGATAAAGAAGTAATGGCGAATATTAACTACTCGATTATCGATAGGACTGGTGTATCAAATGACGAAGAAGCGGTTAGGGAATATCCGATATACTTAAATGATCCACAATCGAGTCCGTATTACGCTAAACATTGGCCGATTAAGAAATCTGATGCTTGGGCTAATTATGATGAGGAAGGTACAAAGGTACCTTACGCGGGAAAAGATAAAGACGAATACGCGCCGTTTTGTGTGAGTAGTGAGATGAGGTGAAATCCCCTAACCATATTAAGAAAGAGGTTAATATGACGAAAGACGAGTTTAAACCCACGACAGCGTTTGAAGGATACATGAAAGCAAAAATGGAAGGGTTAGAAGATCGGTTAGATAAGCTCCCTTGCGGAGAAACGTTTAGGAGGCTTAATTCTGTGGAGAATAAGGTTGCAAATATTGAGGGTAAGGCAACAGTTTTTGGCGCTGTGGCTGGGTTTATTACAGCGCTGATTAGCAAGCTTTTTATAGAAAGATAATGATATGGTTGATACCGGCCGGAGAGTAAACGATCCGAGAGTTTGTAATCATTGTAAAACAGGAGAATGGCGGTATCGAGATAATGGCACTTTAAGATGTTCTAAGTGTGGGAAAATAATCACGGGGCGAAGAGGGTATGATAAAAAATTATTACCCGATAGATTTGATG
>CAYXSY010000016.1:0-43251 GCA_964467905.1 uncultured Planctomycetales bacterium
AGCAGTTTATTTGAGTGGAATATTAGGAAATAAGAGTTATAAACAGGATGTCAGAAAGAAACTTGAGGCTAAGTTGGATTTTCTTTGCGGCTTAAGGGCGAAGATTTTTGTGGGCAATGAATATTTTAAAGTAACGCTTCTTGATAAGAAGAACGTAGTAGAGCCAATACTTCATTCTATCGGCGAGGGCGTAGTCTTGGCTTTCGGTGATTCCGAGGTGGATTATCCTTTTATGGCTTTAGCCCCTCCGGCAGGAGTAACTTATCTGCCTCATTTTGTAGGTAACCCTCAAGATGTAGAATTCCACCCTGTTTATTCCAAATTTATCAAGCACCCCACATTACGTAATCACGAAGCTACATATTATTTCTGGAAAGAAGCCATCGAAAGGCATAAGCGTAAAGAAATTAATCTGCGCGCGGTTATTTCTGATGTTGACTTTTGTCTTACTCCCGGTAGGGGCGATCTTGACCTGCAGATGTCAGCGCTTATCCTTGAGACGCTGCAGCTTGATATAGAGGTGCACCTTGTAACTGGCGGTGACCTGGATCAGGGGTATGAGAGCAGGATTATAGCAAAGATTAAGGAAGCAGTTGTTTCTAGCTCGCCTGTAGAAGATAATTCCCTTGGTTTAGCAATACACGAAACAGCAATAGCATTGGCAAGAGAGAATGCAAATATTATATTAGAATATAACAGACGTTATCATAGATGGATTATGCGTCGTAGCGGTATCGAAATTGCTGCTCCTGCTTTAATTGTAGCTAGTTTGGGGCAGATAATTGAGGTAAGCGGGGGACGAAGTTTAATCTTTAATATGCGTAATAATCCGGTGGAATCTATTGAGAGCGCGCTGCAAGAAGTATTTTTTAGAGGGGTATCAATTGAGTGCGCCTTTAATGGGCGTGGGATTAAGGTATCAGCTAAATATAAGAAAGTGTTGTTAGTTGCGCCTTATGGCGATCAAGATGGCGGGCCGTTAAAATATATTTTGCCTCATTATGGGCTAGAGACTATATGCTACCGTGCTAATCGTGAAGTAGAAAATATCGATGCCCGTGTTTATAATCCGAATCTGGCTTCACCAGAAGAACTTTACGAGTTAGTTTCTTCAGAACATTTTGATATTATAGGTTTTAGCATTTTGCAGCTTGTTATTGGGCAGACTTTGAGGATGATAGGTAAAGTTTCGGTGCTTTCGCCCACCTCGGCTATTGTTTTGGGTGGGAATGACTTAAGGGATTTTCCTAGAGCCGAATTATTTGCCGCTTTGCCGTGTGATATATGTATTCTTGATGATGGCGATGCTTTTATCGAAGCTCTTAGGCGCATTGATGTTGTGGATAGAGGCGCCTATTTAGATACATTAAGAGACATTCCCAATTTAGTTACTAGGGATGATCCTTCTCGTAAAATAAAGCTATCAGAGCCCGCCTCTCGTAGAACAGCCGTACATTATAATATACAAGAAGATATTCCTATGGCTGTGTCGGATCTTACGCATGGAGCTTCTTATAAGAGCCCTCATAATGCATTAGGTAAAACATTTATTCCTCTTGATAGGGTTGGACGCAACCCTTTACATATTTCTTATGGCAATCTTTGCCGTAATGGCAGATGTATATTCTGTAGCGTCAGAAGAAATACTATTTCTCCTCCTAGCGCCGATGAAGTTATACGAGCTATTGAATCTTGTTGGCCAGAGCATGACGGGGTTAATTTTGATTGTGCTGATTTCTTAGCAGATTTTGATACGGGTAGAGAATTAGTGCGAAGAATAATTGGTACTCCGCTTGCCAGAATACCTAAAAAAATTACAATGCGCGTTGATAGTATGCGCGATACCCAAATTATTTATGAATTAGCCCAAGCAGGATTTACGCTTATTGGCTTTGGCATAGAGTCGTTTAATACCGATATATTGCAAAAATTAGGTAAGGGCACTACAAGGCAACAAAATATTTATGCCCTCGAGTTAGCTATGAGCGCAGGTGTTCGCCCCGGAGTTAATCTTATTCTTTTTACTCCTTGGGATACTATTGAAACCACACTTGATACTATAAGCCAGGCATTAAGTTTTGTAGAAAGAGGTGCGTATGTAAATGTGGTCCCCGGATTGAATGTTATGTCAGGGACTGCCCTAAGCAGAATGCGCCATATATTAGAATATCGTACTTATGAATTTGAAGGGATGCGTGCGCCGCTGTCTGTGGCCAGGCGCGGATTAGTCGCGGATGAAAGATTGCGCTCGTTGCTAGAAATTACTGAGAGGATTGAGCGGGAAATTGAGGGCCAGTACGCCGAATTTATCCCACAAAATGTTTCGCTCTATTCTTTATTGCTGTTCAAGGCGTTTTATTTAGCATTGGCTGAAACATACGGTTGGGACGAAAATACTACAAAAGGAGTTATGCGGGTAGATTCTGCTATAGAGTTTACGGTTGAGGAGATGCAGCGTACAGTAGTTGAAGGCTTAGCTGAGCCATTTGTTTATTCCGAATATAGAGACATAGATGTCCCAGAGAGTGATGATTCTTCTTCGTTGCGCATGGAGGATTATATCGCTACTAAATTCCCGGAGCGCCTTATGGCTGCGATACGGAATAAAACCGGAAGTATTGAAATCCATCGTGGGCCGCAGACCAATACAGATAAATATATAGAACGCCTAAAGTCTTTAGGTTACGAAATTCAGGTGCTTCATCCGGAAAATGTACGCATAAGAAATTGCTACTTAGTTACAAAAGATGGCGAGCAGATATATATTATATCAAACAACATCGGATATACCCGTGAGTTGTTTGTAGCACAAGTATTAAGATACTATCAATACCCGCAGCAGCAGGTTTCCGTTAGGGTTTTTCCATTTGATTTGCGTAGTTATTTTATAAAGAATTTAGGTGAATTTAGGGGCAAGATTACCAAAGTTATACTCGCACACGAAATAGATACATTGTTTTGGCCAGAGCTTAAAAGAGCAGACCCTAATTGTGAGTCTGTATGTGCAATAAGAAACGATTTTGTTATTGCCAGGGTTATTCGTTTATCTACCGGAGAGCAGATTTTGGTGTGCGATATAGAATACACAAATGGCGAACATATTATTCCATGCATTGATTTCTTCGCTGATGATGTGAAAGACCGCGGGTTGGGGGTAAAGGAAATCGTTGTTTATGGTGCTTGCGGTTCTCTTAGCGGTAATGTTGACATAAATGATTTATTTTTACCGTGTGCGGCATATTGGCGTTATGAGCCTATCGCATTCGATGTTACTAATGCTATTGATTCAGTAGAGTTAAGAAATGCGCTTTCGCCGAACACCAAGGTGCATCAAGCCACTATCTTTACGATACCTACAGTTTTGAGTTTGTCTAGTAATTTAGCCGCTAGCTTGAAGGCGAGGGCTGAGATGGTCGGGGTGGAGTTGGAGTTTGCCAATGCCCTTATAGCAATGCGAAGGCACCCCGGAGTTACATTCCGCGCCTTGTATGAAGTGCACGATAAGCCTGCAGCGCATTCTCAAGGTAAAGAAAATGCAATTGGCGAAGATGCTCCGGGCATGAGAAATCAAGATAGAAGAAGAGAAACCTTAGGTGGGATTCTGAAATATCTTTTTTCTGTGTGGAGTTTAGAGCGTCTAATACGCAACGATGCGCGCAGCGTGATGCGTCCTCGCCGTGTCTATATCGGGAGATTCCCAATTGTCACTTCTAATTGGGATACGGTTACGCGCCGTTTATTTGATAAGCTGAATTTAATTCCATCTGATAGGCATATTCTTGTTGGTGTATCCGGGCTTAGTGCTTGCGGGAAAACTAATTATATATCTCCTATGTTAGCAAAAGGAATTAATGAAGAAACAGGAGAGAGCGTCGCTATCGTCTCGGGAGACAGATTTGTAGTTCCTAAAGATCAGAGAGTATCTGGTAAGGGGTATCCCGAGAATATGTTTAACGTAAGCGAAATGAAGAGTTTTATGCAGGCTTTAAGATCGGGCGATAGGGTAGGTTTTGCTATTTATAACCCTCATACGGGGGCTAGAGTACGGATTGATAGTCAAGAAGTTATAAGAATCAGCTTTTCAAATAGCTCTAATATATGGTTTGCACAGCGACAAAGGCGTATGCCTTTATTGCCGCAAGAATATAGATATTTTTATGAAAGTTTATTGGTTAACATTGATAGCGATCTTGCTCTTGATTGCGACACTGGGGAAATTATCGAGGTAATTAATACGGACAAAAGAATATATATTATTGAAGTTACTATGCTTTTGGTTTACGAAGAGCTTCGCGGAGCGCTTGATTATTGCCTTTTTGCCTGGGCAGATATAGGTAAGCGTTTAGCTAATTTATTACGCGCAAAAAGTATGGGATTACGGTATTTACGTTACGAAGAAGATGAAGTTAGGGCGAAATTGGAACGCATGCTTAAAGAAACTGATTTTGCTGTGATACCGACAATGAGTCAGGCAGATGTTGTTTTTATTAATAAAACGCAAGACGAATCTCAGGGGTATTCCAGTTCGCCTATCAGCGATTATGAAAAGGTTAAGATTTTAACCAGGCAGATAAGAGAGAGGGTTAGGACTTATGGTATAGGTTGGCTTGTGGAGAACGGTTCGTATGAATGGACGCCTCGCGGTTTGACGCTATACGGCCCTGACGCCGGCACTAAATGGAGCGAGTGCGGAGTAGCTGCTGAATTGACGGGAGATTTGTTTGTTGATAATGACATTAGAGCGCTTATCGTTCCGTTTATGTTTATGCGTAATTTAGAAATAGCTGATAATCATAGCGGCGCAATGGATATTCTTACTTTGCCGAGTCAGCATGTTGTACTTGTAACAGAACAGGGAATTGTGGTTGATCCTACCGGATGGAACTATATTTATGGTGCACAACAGTCGTCATTTATAGGAGCTCACATAAATGATCATCCTTTTTCAGATTCGATAAAAAGAGCTTTGATGACTAGGGGCCTGCCTCAGCCGGTAAGAAGGTTTAGTAAAGAGGCAGTAGTAGTTTGGTTTGCTCCTGCCGTTAGCACCGAAAGGAACCTTATAAAATCAGTTCAGTTCCCCTTGTATTTTGATTCTTTTGATAAAAAACGTTCTTTAGTAGTTGAGTTGGGCATGGGTTACTATTTGAGAGAAGACGGTGCAGTATTCTTAGTTTTCAAGTTTTTTAATGGCCACCACGTTTTTAGCCCCAAAGATACGCTTTTTAGAGTTAAGCAGAGCCTTATTTGTGAGTATATAATCAGGCTTGAAGACTTATTTAGATTGCAGGGCCAAATGAGGGATCTTTGTATCCAGAGAGATACTGATGCGATGCTTAATTTTGTTCGTGAAACTACCTCGCCTGATTTCAGACTAGGTGGTATTGGTATCTTTGCCGGGGATATGCATGGAGTCCCGGATTTATTCAGTAGGGTTGTAGACGAATCTAGAAATAGGTTCCATTTGTTCCTGTCGTTTATGGCCAATATCCCGTATATTTCTTCGCAGGATTTAGCCGATATATTTAGAAATAGTCCTTCTGTATTCGCGCATCATGGCATAGATGATTCTGCGGCAAGAAGAATTACCAGCTCGCCTATCCTAAACGGCACGCTTTACGAAGAAGAGAAAATAGCCAGCGCCATGCTTGAGCATTGTTGTAGGTTTGTGCAGGTAAGAAAAAGAGGCATGAGCAGGGAAGCAATTGTAGAGAAAATAAAAGCACAAATGGGCTTTAGAGGTGCTATACGTGCACTTGGGTTAAGTACACGAGAATATGCTGCTTCGCTTCAGGAAATCTCATATGAAAATATATTACAGGTTAATCGTCCACTGCAGTCATTGCTGCGCAGGTTGACGCCGACATATAAATTAGCAATAGCCAGTAATAACCATGAGGCAATAGCCAGGAGGATTATTGGTGCTTTAGGGGTAGGGGGTTTGTTTGAGGTTGTTATTACCAAGGATCAGGTTCAAAGAAGCAAGCCCGACCCGGAAATGTTTGAAGTTTTATGTAGACAGCTTAAGGTAGACCCATCTGATGTTGTTGTGGTGGGAGATAAATATGAATTAGATATTGCCCCGGCATTAAGTTTAGGCATGGAGGGGATTGTAGTAACAGGGCCCGATGGTGTGGTCGCGCACTTAGAGAAAAGGATACGCGAATTAGAAAGACATAAGAAACCAGCTTCTAGGAAACAGTCTTCGAGTAGCCCGATTAAGAATTACCGTTCAGTATTCTACTATACATTGTTTGTATCGCTAGGACTTAGTATGGCATTGGCAAGCGTCTTGGACCTGTGGTTACATAACGACCGTACCTTTATGGCATATCTGGTGTTTGCAGTGATTTCTATCGGGACAGGCATTGCAGAATTATTTGTAGGCCTTAAGAAGCGCCATTGGCAGGCTACCCCTGGCATAGAGATGTCCGATAAGAAAATGCATGAGGCAATAGGAAGGACGGTGCGGCATTTAATATCGGGCTCACGGCATAAAGAGGATATGGATTTGTTTATGAGATATCTTTCATCAATGCGTACTCCACAGGTGCATTTTGTTGATCCGCAATTTCCGTTTATTTTTGTTCCGAAGATTGCCCATTTGTATCGTTACGATGATCAGATAGTTGCTTATGTAAGGCGTATCAGCGGCTCGAGCTGGGAGGATATAAGAAGAGAGTGGATAACTTTCTTGAGTAATGAAGTAATGCCGCTTATTGCAAAAGATGATGTTGAAGCAGCCATGAGAGTTGTTTCAAGGCGCGTTGTTCCGCAGGCGCATTCTATGCCAGTGTCTGACACTGATTCGGCTAGCTCTCCGGTTCAAGATCCCGAGAGCATGGGGGGACAGGTACAAGCACAAAACCGCAGACGGTGCGAGCATAAATTTGCACCAGGTGCAAATATACCGCAGATAGCAAGAGGTTTGTTTATAAATGATATTGAACACGATGACATTGGCTTAGAAGCAAATAGGCTTTTATCTTTTTGTTTTGAACACGGGATTGTAGTCAGGGATTATGTGTCCGATATATTTTGTGACGGGTTATTCGGGCCTGGTATGCAAGGATCGGTTAACGTTCTTCTTTTTGGCGGGCTCTTGGGAGTTTGCATACCAACATCTGCTCACAGGCTTTTTGGTTATTTCCTTGGTTCATCTTTAGAATCCATCTGGGTTACTTTGCCTTTGTTTGCTATAGAGTCCGGCAAAGAGACTTTAGCGGCAAAATTATCCCTGCCGCATAAATTCTCTCCCGGAGAGCGTATATATGATAAGGATAATCAAAGATGGGTTAGGGTTGTGCGCAATTCGCGCCTTTCTTTTTGGAATTTTTATTGTCCGACTTCAGTTGGTTTCTCGGTGGTAGTTGATGGGCAGATAACCCCAATTATCGGCCAGGAACAAGAAAGAAAATTAGTTCTTAATTTCGTATCAACCTACAATAAATTTGCCTGTATTTTTGATGGGGCAATTCCCTTTAGAAATGACATTAGCCATCCCGAAGGCGAGATTTCTAACGAGGCAAGTAGTCCGGTAGCCCAGCGGGATCCTACCCCAACATATGTGTTAGTAAGAAATGCCATTCTTTCTGTATTAAATATTTTGCCTGCGCGCTTTATATTAAAAATATTTAGGCGTTCCTGGAGATATGATCCGATGTCGGTAAGAAGCATTCTTTTATTTGCCGTTGCCGGTTTAGGAGATGCAATAATGCAGACTGCCGAAATAGAGTATTTAAAGCAGAGATTTCCTGATGCCAGGATTACTGTAGTAGCCAGGCCCAACTTGGCAGACGTTTTTAAATACAATCCTTATGTTGATGAAATTGCCGTGTATCCTCATTCAAAAGACAGAAAGATAACGCTTCGGGAATTAAAGTTTATGTATGGGTTGAGAGCAAAGAGATTTGATTTATGTTTATTCGATTCTTTGAGTTTTTCTTTGAAGTGTAAGTTAACCGCATTAATTGCTGGTGTCAGCCATATTGTGGTGGATGGTTCTGCGGATATGCCGGCAGATTTCATAGCCGATGAAGTTGTTATCCCGGAGCTGTCTTTGCATAGAGCAGAAAGATTATTAGCTGTCGCAAGACTTATGCAGGGGCAGGGCGTTTTTGGCGGGGATTATAAAGCAAGGGTTATGCTTGGTCTTTCTGACAAAGAACTCGGCTATGCAGATGAATTTCTGAAAAGACAGGGCATAAGCCAATCTGATTTTATTATCGGTATCCATATGGGTTCCGGAAGCGGCATCAATGTTTTTAAAAGATGGCCGTTGGGTAATTTTAAAGAGTTGGTATATAGAATTAGGGAAATCTTCCCGCAGGCAAGAATAATTTTATATCAAGGCCCTAATGAAGAGGCAGTTGACTCCTCCGATTTTAAGAGGGTAGGATGTTTCATATATATAGGTAAGGACGGATTCTTAAACACCGCAGGGGTTATTGCAAAAAACAGTCTTTTTGTAAGTAATGACTCCGGACTTGGCCATGCAGCTTGCGCCTTAGGGGTACCGGTGATATCCATATTCGGGCCTACTGATTCAAAGAAGTATGCTCCTTATGGGGTAAATGTCCGCGTAGTGCAGGCGGATATAGCTTGTATGCAGCATGTTTCTGACAGACATGCGCCTGAAAAGTGTCAGGGTAGGATAGATTGTTTAAGGGCTGTTACAGTGGAGATGGTTTTTGAAGCGCTAAAAGAAGAAATAACCCGTATAACTTCAGGCGCCAGCCCCGTTAGAAATGAGATGAGCCATTCCGAAGGTAGGATTTCTAGTGGGGCAAGTAGTCCAATCGATCCTAGTGCCAGTGTAGAAGAAAATAGCTCTGCTGTTGATCTGGAAGACTTAGAATCGTTCCGCCTAGAGGAAATAGCAAGGAATATATCGCTTAGGCAGCAAAGAAGAGACGCTTCCGATATGCTTTCAGGGCGGACTGTCTTACATATAACCAACAGGATTCTTGGAAAAGAAGGCATTCATGTCTATCTTGTGAATCTTGCCGCTAAACTTGCAGAACATAGCTTGGGCCTGAATCAGATTATTTTATACCGTAGCGACTATATGAATCAGATTATGGAGGCCCAAGTTGGCACTAGCAGAGTTGTTTTTATTTCTTTTAATAACGTTAACTTCGTTCCTATACTCAAAGCTTTGGTTAAACGTCACAGGTTAGATTTGGTGGTTACTCATACTCCGTCTCGGGAATTGGGTTATTTTGCCGCCAAATTTGCTAAATGTCGTTCTTTGCCTTTAGTTGCTTATGTGCATGCCTACCCAATATTTAATGATGATAAAAGTGGCCAGGGATATAGAGCGCTGTTTAACAAAACCATAGATTCAGCCGGTGATTTGAGGGTTTTAGCAGTAAGCAGGACTACAGCTGATTTATTCACGCGTACTTTTGGAATTGACGCTCATATAGTTGGGCCTATGGTAGATTTTGATCTTTTCCATCCGGCTTCAGGACAGGATTTGGTTGAGGCTAGTAGAATAAGAGGCAGGTTGGGCTTGAGTCAGGAAGATGTTTTTCTTTTTGCGCCGTCTACTTTTTCTCCTCATAAGGGTTCCGAAGAATTGATACGGGCTATGAGCAGAATAGTGCATAATTCGTTTGGCCCTTCTGAAAAGGCAAGAAATGTAAAGTTGGTTTTTGCAGGTGAGATATTCAGTAATTTGAAGCGGTATCTGGAACTTGCAAGAGCTTATATTGCTTTTAAAGGGTTAGGAGGAGATATATTATTTATTAATCCGTTGGAGCAGAGAGATTTACGTCTATGGTATGCAGCTTCCGATGCAGTTGTTCTGCCTTCTAAGAGCGAAGGTTTTAGCCTTGTTATGCTTGAGGCTGCATTAATGCAGCGCCCGCTGATTGCTTATAAAGTTCCCGGTATAGTTGACGGGACAGTTGATCATGAGACTGCGTTTTTGCTGCGCTGGGATGAAGATAAAGATAATAGAATTGATGGGTTGACAGTGGCTATTAATGATTTCCGCAGGCGCCTTTTCCATCTTCGTTATGCTATGGGCCAGCGCGCAAGAGAAATGGCTTTAGCCAATTTTAATCCGGATAAGCTCGTGCGTTTGCATCAGCAGAATTATAGGGAAGCAATAGATGGCTCTGCGCGCAGGCATGGGGTTACGCCTGGCGTTATTAGCTCTCCTTTAGAGATCAAGGCGCAATCTATGTTTACTGCTGCGCGAATATACCCGGACCTCGCCGATGATTTTGGCTATATAGGTAATGCTTTGGTTGCTGTCGTCAGAAAAGCCCAGGAAGACGGCTCAATTAATTATCGCGGTCCGCCTGAAGATTATGCAATTGCTGTACGCTCACCCGAAGGAAGAATATCCTGGAATATTTCCCAAGAAGCAATTTGTCAGATTCTATTCGCTCAGAAAGTCTTCAACCCTAATTATATAATCACTTACATTATTCTTTATTTGACCCGGCCGACAGAAGAGCAGGCTCTTTTAGCGCAGGTCAATGCGCTTAGAAGCAGATTAAATGGCTTAAAAGACGCTGATAAGCTGATAGCTCCGATTCAATTTAAGCCAAAGATAGCAGTGTTTGGCGATGGGCACGCTAAATTGAATGGTTTTCGTCGCGCTTTAGGGGATATAGGATATATCCAAAGGAATCAATCTCGAGAAGATAACTGGATGGATGATGTTTGGACAGGAGTTGACAGTCGTCTTGTCCAAGTCGGTGATGTTACCTGGGCCGGTCCCGGAGAAGATGATGCGCAAATTGCGTTTTATCATTATTTGCGCTTTCTTGATATGCAAGCTGTTGCTAACGGCGGTAAGGTTGCCAGGATATTAGGTAATCACGAGTATGATTTATACATAGCTTATCTTAACGGACAAATAGGAGATAGGCGTTTTATTGATTTAGCCCGTGAAGTTGAACAGGATATTATATCAGGAGATATTTTAGCTGCTTATTCTGCCGGAGGCAGGGTTTTTGTTCATGGGGGGGTTTTGCCATATGTGGTATTTGAGCTTGCAAAACAAGCTTATCCTGAGTTGGTTGCTTCTATTGAAAGTAGCTTAGACGGCGATAAAACAGGTAAAGCCGTAGAAGCGCTGGCTGAGAATATGAACCCTGAACTGTTAGAAGGGATAATAGCTGAATTAAATGCACTATTGCGCGATGATACAAGGCAGCAGAAGCCTTGCGCATTAGTCAATTCAGTTTTACGTACAGTCTTCGATAGCTTGATTCTATTAGACGAGAAATATCTTGTCCCGCAAGGGGTAGGCCACTTGCATGTTCCGAATATGAAACAGAGCAATAGTGGTAAGGTTGTGGATGTGGCTTTATCAGGTATAGATCCTTATTTTGGCCGTTCTTATGAGGCCTTTGTTTATGATGGAGAAAACTGGGGGGTAATTTCTCTAAGAGAGGCGCTTTCTTGCAGCTCGCCAATTAATCCTGCAGTTATAAGCCCTAGGCTGGTTATCGGGATAACCGTGTTTGAGGTAGCTTTATTTGCCGCGCTTAATTTCTTAAGTTGTATTGCCCCAGCTTCTTGTCAAACCATTGTAATAATAATTAATTTTGTTGTTTTTCTGACTGCCGGACAGCTAATCGGTGATTTGGTGGCTTTAAGGGAGAAGGGTAATTTCCGTCCGGCTTTGCGCGATTTTAATTGGTACCAAGCAGCAGGAGTGTTTTTGCCGAACTTGATTATTTTGGCGCGATTGTTATCTGCTACCTATAATTTCTGGCTGACTCATCTGCCGCATTCGCTTTTATGGCTGGCCGATCAATTGTCCACCTGTATAGTTGGCTTTACCATTGCATTTTCCATAAATTGGGCGATAGAAAGAGTGCTTAGCAATAAGCGCGGAGAAAAAGATACAAGGCCCGTATCTTCTGCATTCTATCAGGATAAGTTTCCTTTACTTTTAAAAGGACTGCAATTTGCCTTCCCATATTGGTGCCTGGCACTTGGGTTTACTTTCTGGGCGCTGCCCTTGCTGTACCCGGCAGTTAGTTTTGCCACGCAGAATTTTATCGTCGGATTATTTGAGCCATTATCGGTTGTTGTGATGTTTATCTTAGCGAATAAGAAGAGCAAGGATACGGATACGGTGCAATTAAAGGGCTGGGCGCGCTTGAGTCTGCCGTTTGCGCTGTTTATAAATTTGCTGGTCATGCCCTTATCCGTTTGGCTCCTGCCTCAAGAAATAAGCATAGCCATTTTATTCTTTGCCGCCGCCGTATATCTACCCACGCTTTATTTTGGTTTTGAGAGAAAATCGCTATTAAATACTGTAGCTGGGAATAGCATAGGTTCATCAAGTTCACCCTCGGCCTCAAGCCCGATAAGCAGTCAAGAATATGGAGAAGTTTTTTGTAAGGGGAAAGTATCTTCTCTTAGGATGATCTCATTGGTGCTCTTTAGTTTAGCGCTTCTGACTTTAATGCATGCGCACTGGTTTATAGTTGCATTACTATTTTCTTTCTCAAGCTGTTCTTGGTTTGTTGATAGGTATATTCAACAGGGTAGCTTTTTAAGAAGCCCGCAGGTATCTCTTGCATATCCTGAAAGAAAGAATCTGTTGAATCATCTATATTCACGCCTTGCCTCAGATCATGGTTTCGTCAGTTCTTACCGTCGGTATTTTAATAATGGCGATAAAGGTTCAATTGTGAGAGTAAGGGCTTTCCCCTTAGGTGAAAAAATTGCTTCTTACAGGCCGTGGGATAAAACTATGGATGTTGATGAAAGTTTTCTTACGGCAGCAGATGAGGGTAGGCTTTACAGAAGATTTTGTTGTTTATTTATCCACGAGGCCGAACACGGGTTCAGGTATATTGATTATTCCGCTCTTCCCAAAAGAAAGCTTGCCGCAGGTTTCGGAGAAATATTCTGCCGTTATTATGAGTACCACTTTCTTTTTAATAGTTTTGGTTTTCCCTTTGCGAGGATTGCCGCATTTATTACGGTCATAGGCTATTTTTATTTAGCGCTTTCAAACGCCTTATTGCTGGTAGCATCAGCAAGTATGTCAAAGGCTTATGATTTTATCAGATATTCAATAGCAAAGATTATTCACCCAAGTTCTTTGGTAATATTCAGGTCTGTTTATTTATTCTTTTTACGCTTAATCGGAAATAACAGGAAAGTACGTTATACATCTTTTGATGAGTTAAGATCAGGAGAATTTAACAGCCTGGTATTATCTTCTTTTGATAAGGCGGTACGCAAGAATATGGGAATGTTTTCTGTAATGAAAGAGTATCTATATGACGGATTAAGCGATAAACGCCTGCATTTAGCGTATCGTAAGGCAAGAAGATATTTTCTGACTCATCCTGACGCAGTTAGAAGGATGCAGGCTAATCCGGCAGCACTGGATGATTATATCCTGGATTTAGGCCATGAGACGGGGATTTCTGCTTTGCCGGATAATGAGCAGAGGGTAGCATGTTTCCCGCATTTCCCGAGGTTAATCGGGGAATTGGATGAAATATATGCACAGCGTGTTTTAGCCAGGCTTAAGAATAAGCCGGGCGAAGAGAATCCCTTGCCTTCCGGTGACAATGATTCTATGTATGAAGTAGAGATTGAGAATGTCGCATTCCATGCTTTCAGGACAGCGCGCATAGTTAAACTTATTTGTTTAAAGTTAGGCCAAGTAGTCCCTGCCCAGGAAGGCGAGGAATTGGTGTGCGCAGGCCTGTTACATGATATCGGAAAAGCGGATGTAATCGAGATAATCAGCCAGGCAAGGAAGCTTAGTAAGGAAGAATGGCAAAGGGTCAGGATGCATGCTTTAAGGTCTGCTTCGATTATACAAGATTTCTTAAATGTTTGGCTTGAGGGAGGAAATTTATATGAGGATGGAGTAGATTTAGGTTTCTTCTCCGAACAGCAGAAGATTTTTGAGATTAAGGAAAGGCTCGAGAAGCTATTGGCCCAAATAGCAAATCACCATATGGATAACAGGAATTTAGGCCAGATGGAGCCGCAGACTTTATTTTTGGTTATGATACTTTCTGCAGCGGATATTATGGATGCAATGCTTGATATGACAAGGCTCTATCACGGTGGCAGGCCAAAGACTACGGCTAACGTATTTGAGATTTTAGGGAAAAACGGCATAGATAATAGGATTATAGCGGCATTACAGGAGTTATCCGCAGGATCAATTGAGCATAACCAAGATTGCCGGGACTTTGCCGAAATATTTTCTCATGGTCACCTTTTCTTAAGACTGTATTACGGGATAAGCCTTGGGGTATATTTTGCTAATGGTATCTGGCCAAACGAAGGATGGCTTAGCAGAGGATATAATCCTGTGGCACGCAATAATCGTTCAGGTTTTGATAAGGTAAAGTTTGCTTTATACAATGCTATGTTGAATTCAAACTTAAGCCTGCGCGATAAAGTGGTTTTGACCAGGCATATAGAAAATTTAGCTACAGCAGCTATGCGCTTGAATATGGAGATGAGATTGGAAGCTTCAGAGGGAAGGTTAAGCATGGAGGGTATTGGTGAAGAATTACCTTTATTTATTAATGCTGGTCAGCGCCTGGATGTTTCCAACAATTTAGCGCTACAGATAAGGTCTGGGATCCCGGTAATATTTAAAGGAGCTGATGAAGATATAAGAGATGCTTTGGCTACATTGGAAGGGGCTTTAGGGGCGGATATTTTTGAGAGACAGAAAGCAAATATGTTTGTTCTGGAGCTAGAAGGAGAAAATGTTGGAATTCGCAGAATAGCCCAAGTAGTCTCTTTGCCGGTAGTCAAAAATCAGGACCGTTTCCTTTCATCTCCAATTACGGCAAAGGATTGTGATGGAACTGTCCCTCTTGGGGACAGGCACGAGCACAACTTCGCAGACGGTGCAAGCACAACTTTGCACCAGGTGCAAGCGCAGCAAACGCAGGATGAGATTGTTGCCAAATATAGAGAAAGAGCGCGCAGGAGGCGTGAGGGTCAGGTGAAAGCTGCGCGCACGCGGGCTAAAAACCGGGCTGCGCATTTTAGAACTGCAGAAGAAATGATAGCTGCTGAGTTAAATAGTCTTGAGGCTGCGCATCTTCCTGCGGGCGAACAGCAGGCTTTAGCTCTTTCGGCACAGCAGGGTAATCGTCAGGCAGCAGACAGGCTTGTTACTTCAAATCTAAGAGGCGTAAGAAAAATTGCCGATGCTTTTCATAGGCGTCATCCGGAGATATCTTTGGCGGAATTCTTTGAATACGGAGTCTTAGGGCTTACTAATGCAGTCTATAATTTTGATCCCGAAAAAACTTCCCAAAAACACACCGGCAGGAAAGCGCAATTCTTTACTTATGCTACCACTTGTATCGTTAATGCCATTAAGACCGGGCTCATAGAACAAAGGCAAGGCTTATCCATCCCATCGTATATTATCTCCAGGTATTTACGTAGTATCCTGCAGTATTGCAGCGAGCATGATATCAGTCCTTTTAATACTTCTGCTTCGCAGGTTGAGGCTATAGCCGAAGCAGTAGGCTCAACAGCAGAAATAGTTGCCGGTTTATTGCGCCACCTTGAAACTCTGCCTTTAGAAGGCCAGGCAAGGGGCTTTGATGATGAAGACGGAGCTAATACAGATAATTTGGCAATGGCATATGAAGCGATTACTCGGCATGAGGCTTTCTTCGAAGGGTTGAGTTCTTACGAGTTAGCAGAGAACTTCGCTAAATTAGTAACAGAAGAAGCTTTTGCAGTAGAGATGGCAAGGTTTAAAGATAGCCTGGCTCATCGTATCGTTATCGCAAAGAGAATTTGGCCGATGCTCTTGCATGTTAACAGAAGGGAGCCTTTAACTCTGGAGCAGGCCGCAGATGCAATTTATTCTAATAATTTGCCTATAGAGGATGTAGATGATGTTGTTGTGCTACAAGATCTAGGGCCTGCGGAAAATGATTTCCCGGAGCACATAGTTAAGCTGGAAGGAAGTAAGGCTCGTGCTTTGGTTGGGCCGATGAAAGAATTCCATAGGGATTTTCGCGCCCAAAGAGAAAAGGTTAGGCAGCTTGAAGAAAGGTGTTTAAGCCTATTATGCAGAACGATTATCCGTCTTGAAAGAGAGGGCAAGCTTGTTGATTATGACAGGACAGCCAGGGTTGTGGTTTTTGGCATAATCGCCAAGAGGGTAATTAATCAATTTCATAATGATAACAAGAAAGCATCCTTGTCTGTTGATGAGAGAGAAAAGAAAATTAATAATGTAAAGCTGGTATTAGAGATGGTTATTTTACCGAAGGCAGGAATCGGCGTTGCCAGGACGCCTTTACAGATAGCGCGTATCAGAAAGGCTAAAGAATTAGGTTTGCCTGTGGCCAGCATATGCGAGTTACACGACGACGATGATATCAGCGAATTAGAGGATGAAAACGGAGAAGGTAGGGTTATTACAGTCAGTCCGGATGAGATAAGAGAATTGGTGCATCTGGAGAATAGCTGTATGTCCAGATGCCGCGCGATAGTAGAGGAAGAAATAAGAGAAACATGGGAAGATTTTTTGATCTTTGCCGGAATTTCAAAGCGCCAGGCAAAGCAAGAAGCAGCTAAGCCAAGAGATGCCCCGGTTGTCAAAGCCAAATGTTCAGCCGTAGCACAGAATAGACAAACTTTAGCTGCACCTGTCGCTAGCGAGGCTAAAGCGATAGCCGCTGCTGATGAAGATATTTATATTAAGCTTGAGCAGGCATTTAGAGCTCTTGATGAGAATCATTTAATTATTCGTCTCGAGAGGTTGGGGGCGCGGCAAGAAACGGTTCTGATGGTCTTAGCGTATTATAAAGAAGGAGAAAGTCCGGAGCAGATTGCCAAAGATTACCGTGTTTCAGCCGAAGATGTCCGCAGCGCCATCAGGTCATTGTTGCTTGATATAATCCGCCGCGGTAAAACGCAAGATTTTATCCCTGCCTCTAGTTCTCCGATTGGAGATTTAGCTATCCCGCCATTAGATGGTGCAGTTTTTATTGATGATATTAAAAGCCCGGTTATTAAAAATAATGCGGCACGTATTGTTGAATTATTAGGTTTACGAAACATAGCTTGTAAAAGTTTTGTTTCGAGATTATGGAATCCTGGGAAAGAGATAGCGCATTTATTATTAATGGGTGGCCGCCTTGATTTGTGTATAGCTTTAGAAATACAGACTATGCTTGAATGTTTTAGACACGGGGTTGTTGGTTCATTATGGGTTACGTTACCACTTATTGCGCTCGATGATTATCCGTTATCAAAGAAAAGAAAGTCGGTTATTCCGGGCAGTTTTCAGTTTGATGGTTCATTGCAAGCCAATGGTTTTACGCATATTTTTAACGAGCAGACTTCTCATTGGGATTTTGCTTTTCCTAAAGATGCCAGCGTTTTGGTTTATAGTGACGGTGTTGAGAGATTTATCTATAGAGGGCAAGGTAGCCGCCTGTGGGTGTTTAATTTCACAACTTCTATGGAGTTTACAGAGCAGCTCATCACAAGCTCAAGCCCGGTTGCAAGGAGCAGCGATGAATCTATTCTCCAGTCAACTGATTTGCCGTTAGAAGCTAACGGAGAATATATTTATAAGCTTAAGAGACTGTTTCAAGATATATCCATGGTTTTATTTTCTTGTGGCGTATGTGCGGCTTTGCTGGTTGACCAATTAGCAAAAGCCGCTACTTCTATATTCTGTGGCCCACAGCCGATGGTGTTCAGCAGTAATTTTGAGTTTGAATTGTTTTTGTTAGGTAATCCGCAAAGTAATCAGCTATTTTGGTCTAACATTGTTAATGCGACAGATAGCAATACGGACCTTTTGTTAGGAACGTTTGTAATGATTGTAATTTTCTTCCGCTACATGCCTTTGTTGTTTAAACTGGGAGTTTCTAGTCTATACCGCGCAGTATTTAACACAGCGATGAGCGGTTGGGGGATTTTTATGGGGTCAGCGCTGGCTACTATATCCGATCATACTTTCTTCGGCGGCGGAAGAGATATTTTATTTATTCCGAATTTAGGCGCTATAAACCCAGCTGATTTTATGGTGTATTTCTCGGCTTTCTGCCTTATTATCCCGCAGATGCTTTATTTAGGTGTAGTTGAGTTATTTTATCCAGTAGAAAACAACGCATTAGGGTTAGTTGCGGCAGCAAAAATATCAGTAGCAGATATTCCAGGTGATTCTAAAGAAGATAACACGAGTTCACCGGTAAGAATATATCAGGGGCTGAATGGCAGATCAAGCCATCTATTTCTGGTATCCCAGCCTTATTGCGAAATGGTGGAATTGTATCTTTTAAATTCAGCCTTAGCTTCTTTAACAGACGTAATTACTTTTAGGGATGGCTGGATAGCTTCTGTAAATACAAACAATGTTATCCCCAGAAAAATGCGGCATAACCGCATAGTTTATGAAGATGAGACTTCTTCTGTAGAAGGGGAAGTTGTTATTGCTGCCAGAGAGCTGCCTTTACGCCAGAGGCAAGCTGATCATCGCGATAATCATCCCGTAGGGGCCTACGGCGTAATTCTTAAATCCGCAAGCAACCCTTTATTAGAAGGCCTAATTTGTCATTATAGAAAAGAATACGGTTGTTACGTATTAGCGAGGCATTCATTGCTTCTGTCTGTTATAAGAGAGTACGCTTCCAGGGTTTCTTTATCTCAAGATGAAATTCCATCTTTGTTCAGTGGTGGGCTTAAGTTTTGCTCTCCTAAACATTCTGTGCTTAGGAATAGTAGGGCAGTCATTGCTTCAACGAGAAATCGTATACTATTACGCGGTGTTTTATTAGAGGGTTTAGATTTCAGCGGTTTTAGGACTCTAGAGCGGATTGATTTTCAAGGAGCGCATTTGAGGCGCTGTAATTTCTATTATCATAACGGCATACAAAGCGCTTACGGAGTTGATATCAGGCGTTCCAATATTTGGGAAGCTTCTTCTTTTGAAAATTGCAGGTTCCATAGTGATGACATTAAAGTATTTACCGAAAGAGGCATTGCTATGGATTGCAGAATTGTCCCTGTAGACGCAAGAAGCTCTGTATTAACAAGAAGCAGCTCTTCGCCTGTTAGCGATGAGGCTAGTTTGGCATTAGAGCAGGCGATATTGCAAAATTTGCCTCCGTTGCGTTATCCCGTATATGCTCCAAAAGCTATGTTTATCGGCACTGGTTTATGTAATTTAAGATGTGCCTGCTGTCTGCAACGCAATGTGTTAAGCCCGTATATTCTTAATCATCCTAATGAATTTGAGAAGATGCTTCAGGCTGCAGATGAAGCAGGCATTAAGGCATATGGTTGGTGCGTGGGAGAAGTTTTTGTAAATACAGAGTTTACTTACAGGATGCTCAAGGCAATGGCAGGGTTGAAGAATATAAGAGAAGTATGGTTTCTGACCAATGCTAAATTTGCCAGAGACACCGAAGAGGCTAGGTGTGTTTTAAGAAGGGTCAAAGAAATTCTGGATGTAAATAAAAACATCGGCGTGCAAATGGGTTTTAGCTGGGATAGTGCGCATAAAGATGCAGGAGCAGCAGAACAGGATGTCGTAAATTTTCTTGATGCCCTAAGCCTTGAATGGGGTTGTGGTAACGTTACTATGCAGTCAATTGATTCGTTCAGCGAATCAGCACAGGATGGTTTATTTTCTGTTTTAAAGGCCCAGGGTTTAGCGGCTACGGGCGCAGAATATCAGGTTAAGAATAAAGTTGTGCTTTCAAACGGTATAGTTTTGACTCCGCTTAAATTAAGTTTATTTGAATTTCCGGATGAAAGCATTATTACAGATGCACCTTCTTGGGATTGCGAGACAATAGATTATGCAAGGGTGCTTGAAGGTGAGCGCGATGATCCTATGGGGCATGTATCAGAGCGCACAGAAGGCGGGGAAGAGGCACGTACAGGACACGTTCTTATCCTTGGTCCCGACGGTAAATTGTATTTTGACGATAAATTAATGATTCATCAGGTTTTTGCTTTGGCGGATATGGCAGATGTATCTGGTGCGATAGATGCAGTCAATAGCAATCCTTTATTCAGGGCTTTGGTTTCTGAAGGCAAGGGCGTTGCCTATTCTTTTGATGCTTTTGATACACTTAGCCCTGATGAGCGTATGGGAATAAACATTTTTCAGCGCGCAAGCGTCTTTGATAGCCCGGGTTCAGCTGTTGCTTATTGTTTTGCACGTGACAATCAGGTGAGATTAGCCCTTATAAAAGCTTTAGCTCGCAATGAGCTCTTAAGCGCAGAGCTGGATTGTAAAATTACTCCTAGCAAAACAGACGGATTTTTCCGTGGGGAGCAAGAAATAGATTTTGATGAAGCAGGCAATATGTATTTAAGAGATGTTACTTTAAATAGCCTTGATGTACGTCTTGCCCGCCTTGGCATCGAAAGAACTAACTTTACAGATACTCTTTATTCACTAAAGCAGCCGTTAGCTGTGGTGCAAGAAGCCGGTAGCCGCTATTTTAGGCTATTAGCCGATGAAAGCAGAAGCGGGTTTTCTGCAGAGGTTCAGCGTCATATCAGCGCTATGTGGGCAAGATATTATCATTCGCGTTTATTAGCGCGCAGAAGAGATGTCCAGGAGCTATTGGGAACATTATTATTTAACTTTGACCGTGCTCAAAAGCGCACAGCTGTCAGCAGCCCTATTTCGTTTGCGAGGTTAAACCAAGTCCTATTTAGAGGTATATATGTTTTGGCTAAGAGCTTTGTTCCAAAGGGGCTGTCTACAAGAAATAGTGCTGACCAGTCATTACCAAGGATAAGGCATAGAGGATACTCTGGTTTTGATATTATAAAAGAAGAGGATTCACAAGCTGCGGTTGGCCCTTCGCAACTAGATAATTTCCGGAAATATATAAATGAAGGTTTCAGGGTTTTGGGGATAGCGGCTAATCCCCAGAGCATCGTTTCTGTCGGCGATACCGGCAGCTCAAAGGCTACAGAGGAGATTGACGGTAAAGTTATGTTCAGCGATACCTTAGCCATAAGGGCGCCTCCGTTTGGTTTGGATAATCCTTCCTCCAGAATTTTCCAGGTTCTTATCAATGATATAATCCGCCAAGATGTATTCGGGCTTTTCCTAAATGACTTAAATAGGGGTAGTGTTAGCGAGCGCAGTATCACTTATTTTACAGGTAATATTGATGAGCTAATCCAGTTTGTAGAAGCGCTGAAGCTTTACGGGGTGGAAGTAAGGTGGTCTTTCCTCGATAAGTTAAAAGCAAGCCTTTTATCTGCGTTAATCCTGTCTTCTTCAAGTTACCCCCGGCCTATCCGAGACGAGAATAACTTCCATATAGCAATGAATTGTATATGGGAGTCAAATCCGAGGAGGTTCTTTTCTGTAAAGGCTATGACCGAAAGATTGGCGCAAGACGCCGTACCATTTTGTTCAACATTAGGCATAGGCATGGGCTTAGCCGCAGATATCGCTAAGGATGATGACGTTCTTTTTGGTGAATGTGTAGTTATATTAGAAGGCCTGGCAAGAAATTTAGCCGCTGTGGGATTTGACCCTCTGCGGACACTTCAACAAGCCAAGAACCTAGTACATTTAGTAAAAAGCCCTTCGGATCTTAGCAGGGTTTTGAGTGTTTCCGGGGATATAGTTGCTTTATGCAAACGTATCCGTGATCACGGGTTACCCGATTCCGTTTTTAGTTTTGGCATAAATTCAGTAAGCAGGATTGTTTCTAGCGCGGATGATTTAGGCATAGCTGTGGATTTGGAAGGCAGGCTGCTTGGGCGTATTATAGAAAGCAAAGATGTGTACATTGAAGAAAAAGAACAAGTGGCTTCGCCAAGCGATACGATCTTGGATGAATGTTTGGAGGAGGCAAAGGAACGATATATCCCTCAAGAAGACTCGGAATATTCTCATTGTATAGAGTACGCAGAAGATCCCGGAGAAACACATTATGGTAGAGGCGCTTTATTGGAAAGTTACCGTGTTTATCATGTCAGGCGTAGTAAGAAAGCCCAAGCAGTTCTGCAAATTTCTTCTTTTGTATTCAGGGTGTATAGTTTTTGCCCTGGCATAAATGTACAGGATCTTATGGCAGAAATTGAGAGGTTGCGTTTATTGGACGATGCTTCTTTGGAGACAGAATGTATACAGATGGGGTTATCCCCGGGAAATATTCTTGAAAATAAAGATGAAGTAGATACTCGATGTATTCCTGCTTATATGGCTGCTTTAAAAGAAAGAGAGTCCGATGTGCGCGAGGCCGCAATAAATACTTTAGTGCGAAGCGAAGCGTCAGCTATTCCCTATCTCAGAGGAGCCTTAAGAAGCAGTTGTTCCGAATTTCGTAAAGGCGCAATAAGTGTCTTATCCCGCTTGGCAGATTTATCCATTCCTGTTTTTCAGGAAGCATTACAGTATTGTAATCCAGATGTTCGTAAAGATGCAGCCGCAGCTTTAGATGACCTTGATTGGCATCCGGTTAGCCAAGAAGAAAGGTTATGTTATCTTATAGCTAAACAAGAATGGTATGCGATAGCGCAGGATAGCGCTTTGGTTATTTCCGCATTGCATGCGGTTCGATATTATAGCTTGGATATTCGCCAAGTCTTAAGAAATAATTTAGTTTTTGGTAATTTTGCCACTGTTTTGGCCTATCTAAACCCAAATTTCACTGCGGTGTATGGTTCAGTTTCAAGTAGGCCATTGTCGGAATTATTTAATAGCTTGGACCTTTCTGGATTAATGTTAGGAAGTAAGCAATATTTAAAAATGCTTATTTTTGTTATGCATTATATGGATATGCTTGGGGTTGACCAGATACGTGCACGTATAGGCAGGGAGATAGAGGCGGTTAGGGCCATGGAAGATGTATGCAGAGGGTTGCCTACTACTGGATGTGAAATAGGATTGCCGGTAGTTTTGTCCGATGAGGAAAAAGAGCAGATACAGCTTCAAGCGCAATTAGAAGAATTTGATCCCGAACAGAGAATCAAAGATAAAGAAACAGAAATGTTCACACGCGCAGAATTGCTTGCTGCGGTTTTTGATTTTTTTATGCAGGTTACCGGTAATCAAATTCCCGGGGTGCGTCCTTCAAGTATCGACCACTATGGCCTAGTGGATTTGAGGATTCTTCCTACTTGTTATAAGGTTAGCCTAAAAATATTGGATACATACATAAAGATTTTTACTTTATTTACCGATGAAGAGCTTATGGGTTCAAGCTACGCCACTACTGTTGAAGGGTATCTAGTTGATAAGAGAGGTGTGCTTTTAGCTGCGGCTAGCTTCTTTTTGGATCGGGTTAATGAACAAGGTAGGGTTTATTTAGGTACAGAAATCTTGCCTACTGATTACGAAGGCTTAGGTTCGCCTGGCGCGATGAGTTGGTATGCGATTAATCCGCGTTCAAGCGTAATGAGTGCTACTGTTTCTCAAGATGGCCAAGTAAGTGCCGAGAGCCGGCAAGTGACTTTTAATTATCATAATTTAGCGGTTGCTTTTGAAGAGGTGGACATTCAAGCTCAGCAGAAGTTCATTAGTATTTATCTGCAATACCCGGGTGATTATTCTCGCGTTACTTATTTGTTTTGGTTGGCAATTTACCGACCTGATGTATTTGAGAATATAATAACTCAACCGCTTTTTGGATTTTATAGAGGCAAATTAGGTATTTCGGATATGGAGCTAGAAGAAGCTTTTAGCCATAATTTTGGAGATGCAATAACATCTCTGGCGGTTTTATTGGAGCAAGGTTTTGCGAGAGGAGATGTTGTTGCCTTAATCAAAGAACACCAAGTTTTGTTTGCTCAGCTTACTATGGACGCCATTGATGAATTTAATAAAGGTTTACATGCGTCATCAAGCCCGATAGAAATTAATAGAGGATCAATTTTTGCTACTAGAAGAAAACGCCAGATCCCCCATCCTCAACCGCATGAACAGCCACACCCTCAAGAAGAGCCTCGCCCGCAGCCGAGGCCGGCAGAAACGCCGAAACCAAAACCCTCTCCTGGAAAGGACCCTAAAAAAGAGCCGGTTCCCGTAGGCTTAGTAATGAGAAGTTTCGGTGGGTTAAGTTCGCCGATTGCGAGTAGAGATAAAAATATTTCTTACGGGCAGATTGATGAAATAGCCGAAACACATGCAGCTTTGGATAGGGCTGCCAACCAAGGCAGGATGTTTGCATTAACTCTGGAACAGTATAAGGCGCTACCAGACAATTTTATCGGTGGTTGGTATCACCACGAAGAACTCGCCGATCTTTTTATGAGTAACCTTATAAAAGTTTCGGGGACACAACACTTAATTCATGGGCAATCCCCTGAAGTAATTAAGTATTGTGTCCCCGGAATTGATGTTGGTTTAGATAAGACTGATCTTAGAACCGAAGCAACTACTGCCCTACGCGATTTTTATTTCAGGTTTTATGAGCAGAGCGGACATGCTTATAGAGCGGGCGCTCAATTTGAGCCGGTGCCTTATATGGATGTACGATATGGCAAGTGGCAGCCAACCCCGCTTTATTATCTGGATGCGATAGTAAAATTTGCGGGCATTAAAGATGGAACGAGGGTTTATGATATCGGATCCGGAGACGGGACCATGGCCATGGGTTTTGCTTTACGTGGAGCAACCGTTGGAGGGATGGAACAGGATAACAGTGTATTTAGCTTATGGAGAAGATTCCGGGAGCAATTTAACTCGGGAGTATTCTTTGAGCAGATTCCGGAGGATAACGATGAAAATGCCTGGCCTCAAGTAAAGGAATTCTTATCTGCATCTATGGGTAGGGTTAGCTTAGAGGAAGGCGATGTATTTAATGGGGGGCTAGATTTTTCACAGCAGCGGCTTGCGTATCTTTATTATCCGGAGCCGCAGTTAATCCGCGCCGGTTCAGATAAAGATTTCAATAAACAACTAGGAGGTGTTTTATCGCATCCGTATACAGGTTTGAGCCGCTTTGCGCGCTTGATAGTTTTAAAACACGGGGTTGCTCCGGTTTTTCCCGGGCTATTTTGTAATAGAGCCGATTTTCTCTATAGACCGAGTTATGATCCGGTGAGTATTTATAGCTATGAAGTTTCTTCGCCGGTAGAGCCACGTGATTCTCAATCCGGGTCTACTATGAGCATTGTTTATGAAAAAGGCAGCCAGGCTTTTAACGCAGCAATTGAAAGAGTAAAAACACATCCTTATCTGGTGCAGAAATTAAGAGATATCCGGGCCGTCAGTCAGGAGAGTTGCATTAGATTTAAAGAAGGTTCTCTTGAGAGAAGATACGGCAGCGCTGATGTTATGTATATGTTGGCCCTTCCTACAACGAGAATTTCAGGTTTTGGCTCTATGGTTATTACTATTGATCATAAGGATGAGGGAGAAGCCATAGCTTTTGCCGCCGCCGCACATGAAATTATTGAGGTTGGCCTGTCTGCTTCTTTGATAAAACATTCCAGTTTGTCTTCAGAAGCCCTCCAGATACTTATGCAAACTGGATATTATGATTGGATGGCTTATGATGAAGAATATAGAATGATCGACGGTTTGCCCGATAATGAAAAAGCGCATATTGCGCTGCAGACTGTTAATACCGGCGCCGCGCTTATGCAATATGCGCAGTATGTATTCCAGATATTAAGAGGCTGGGACCAAGGACTAAGAGCGTTTGAGCAAAAGCTAATTAGATATCAACAAGGCATGAACAGAATTGTCTCGCAGCTCGATGGTTTTATATCCCAGACTGGTTATGCTGTTGATATGCAAAGACAGCAGATCGCTATTACAAGGCTTAAGCCGGAACACAAGAGTCAGCTTATAGGTTGGGCAGATATTTTAATAGGTAAGACTTCTAGCTCGCCGTTATGGGGCAGGTATGAGCATAAAGTCGCAGACAGTGCAAGCATAAATCAGCAGACGGTGCAAAATATGCCGCAGAAGGCATCAACATTCGAAGATGTCTTTATTTTGATATATATGGGGACTTTAGTCTTTGCTGGCCCGGTTTTCTGGATTATTTTTGAAGTTCATGATCGCCTGAAAGCAAGAAATATGCGTAGGCAGGCTGATAAATTAGCTGCCAAGAGAGTAGATGATAGGCCAAAGAGAGAAGATAGCAATAACGTTAGCTCACCGGTAGAAAGAGTTGTCGAGTTCAAAAATAACGGTGAATTGCTGCTTTATAAGGGGCAAGGAGTTTTATTATCTGGGAATAGCGGTAGCGGCAAGAGTTCACTTGCTACAATAGCGATGCAAACTTCTGATGAATGGCAGATTGTTTCTTGTGGGTTGACTCCGATTAAACTAATAAGAGGCAAAAATAATAAAGATTCAGTTTTAGTAGGGAGTACGGATCCTTTAGCGATAATTAGCATTGCGCTTAGAGGAAGAGTATTCTTATGCTCTCGACTACTCGGTGAGACAGAGGTGGATCTTACTTGGAGAGATAGCGTAGGGATAAAATGGGCGATTGTGTTCGATGAATACCTAGAAGGTATATTAAAAAGATATGGTTTATACTTGGAGAATTTTGATTTTAAGTTTATACGCGTTGAGGAGTGCTTAAAGAGCAGAGAAGAATTTGTTTGTTTATTACGCAGGATAATGGTGCAGATAGATGGAGATATTGCTGATAATGGGGTGGTACGCGATGCAAGCTCGCCACTCGATGGTTCGACTAAGCTCACCATCGACACTGAGCGAAGTCGAAGTGTCGACTCGCGCTCGCTCGCTCGGGGCTTCGTTGGCTCGCATTCGCTCACCAGCCCCGTTAGAAATCTTAATTCTGCAAAGCCGGATGTTTTTTCTAATGGGGCCAGCTCACCTTTGGGGGACAGGCACGAGCACGAAACCGCAGGCGGTGCGAGAGGTATCCCGGCTAATGCGCAGGCAATATATACAGGACAAAATCCTGATTCAGGCAGAGGGCTTTTTAGGGTGTTCAGGCCGGTTTGCGAATTAGCCGAAGAAGACCTTGTTGAGGCAATAATAGAAAGGCAGGCGGATTTGTTGTTGTTCAAGGGTGGATTTTTAGCAAAGGTTAACGGCAGAAAAATCCTACCGTCCCAAAAGCTAAGAGGAAACCAAATACTCTATGAGGATGAGGTCACTCCTATAGCCGCAGAAGTGTTAATTATAGCTTGTTCTCTTCCTCATCGGGAGAATAACAAGTGGGGCCCCTTTGCCGTTATTTTAAAGTGCGAATCTCATCCCGCGTTAGTAGGCATGCTGATGCGTTACTATAAAGCGGATAATGCTTATATCCTAAAGAGGCATTCAAATTTTCTGCCCGCGATATTCAGAGCAAGCAGGAGAAATTTAACACTGAAAGATTTACCGTCGGTTTTATCCCCCGGCCATCGCCTGCTAAGGCAGGAAAAGCTGGTATTAAAGGGAGCACATGAATTTTTGAGTGGTAGCGACTATAGAATTGAGTTAGGCAAAAAAGTCGTCCGGGGAGCTGATTTCCGGCACTTGACTCCGGCACAGCTTGGTTTGGTTGATTTTAAGGGCGCTTGGCTCTTAGACTGTGTTCTTCCTTGGCACGAGTGCATTGTTTATAGCAATATCATGCAGGCGGTATGCTTTGAGGGCTGTAAGTTAGACCTTACTGCAGCATTGGTTTTTGAGACGTATTTCACTGCAATGGGGTATAGGCTGGCACGCAGCAAGGAAGATGCCGAAGATATGGTTTTAGCCCGACAGACAGGTATTAATTGTAGCACCAGCTCGCCGGTTAATATATCAATTGAGAATATTGATTATGGTGTGCGCTTAGTTGGTAATTCATTCAGAGAAAAGAATTATGTTTACAGATTCTCAATAAATGGATCGGAGGTAGAGGTATCCGATTATAAGTATGTTTTAATTCGAATAGGTCAAAAAAGGATTTGTTTAGTATCGCATCATTCCGCAGCATGCCCGTTGACTTTTATGCAGGTTAAGGAGGGTTTTGTAGCTTCGGATGCAGAATTCAGGCATATCGATAGCGCGAAGCATCCTGATAACGGACCTATTACGGGGAACTTTAGTTACGAATTGAGGGATGAAGAGCCAGAGGCAATTTTCTCTAAGATGCTCCCGCATAGTTACGGAGTGGGGATAACCAATTATATTACAGCTCTTATGATACTTTTTAATAGGATGCGTTTTTCATTCTTTAGCGATAAAGATTCAGAGGAGATGTCAGATTGGGGTTCTAGTCTTCGTTTTGGATTTAGAGGTTGTGTATTAGATTATGCTCCGAGCGTAGGTGGTATTAGTTCGGTTGATTTAGATATTTTAGCCGATAAGAGTCCAGATAACGCAGAAATATTATTTAATAAAATATTAGATATTTGTTTCGCTTCAGATTTAGTTATTATCGCGCTAAGCCCTACCTATATAGATGAAGCCTTGGCAGCAGGGTATGCTCAAAGATTAATAATCCGTTTAGCTAACAGCGTTTTTAAAGACGGGGAGAGTTTTAGTATTAGCGTCAGCAGTCCCATTGACTCAGAAAGATTTAACAGGGTGCAGAGCTTATTCGGAGAGCGCTTGATTAGCAATCCGCTTTATTTAGACTATGGTTTTCAACAGGTTGTGGAAAGATTCAGAAGACAAAGATTCCTTTATGGCATGCCACGTGCTTCGTTGCCGTTACGTTGGAGGCCTTCAGGGTTAACACTTATACCGTTGCTTAATTGTACCTGTAGCTGTCCGCATTGCATGTTTGCGGCTTGTCCGGGCAGAAAAGAGTCGATGAATATAGATGATATCGCTAGAGTTTTTTCTGCAGATGAGCCGTTTGTAAACAAGCCGCTGCGTCATGTCGCCGGAGGAGAGATTCTCCTAAGGAAAGATTTGCCGGAAATTATTAGGCGCTTTGCTGTTACTTCAATATCTACTAATGCCGCAGTAATGACGAATCCTGAAAGAGCGCGCGGTTTAGTTTCTTTAATACGTCAAGCCTACGAAGAGAGCCCTGCTAAGAGCAACGGGCAATTTAGAATTGGGATACCTCTGGATGATTTTCATTTTACACAAAGATCTGTTTCAGCTAAGAAGATTGCTAATCTGATAGAGGCAGCGGTTGAATGTTTTCCGCAGGCGCAGCTTGCTTTTATTGGTCTCTCTGGTTTATCGCGCGGGGAAGCTTTGACTAGAATTCAAGAGGCTTTAGCTGGACGTGAGTTTAGCCTTGAGCCCAATGAGGATGAGGAGTCTTTAACTTTAAGCAAGGGTAGTTTCAGCAGGCGCATAGGCCTTCAGGAAAATAGTATTGGTAGAGTAGGCAGAGCAATAAACTTAGAGGATAGATATTTTTCTTCTGTAACCATAGATAGAAAAAATACTCCTTTATCTTTTTCTTTTTGTGATGTCGGCCACCAAGGGGATGTGACTCTTGGGGATATTTTTCTTGCTGAACATTCGCCTCTGACCTTCGGTAATGTTTTGGAGGAGGGCTGGCTAGCCATAGCAAGGCGCCTGCCGTTAGATCCTTTATTTATCATTCTTGCCGGGCCAAGCGCTTTTGACATCGAGGGTTTAGGAGCGGAGAAAGTCTTAGAGATAGCTGATGAGTATGAAAAAGGCATTGTTGATGACGTCCGAAAAGGCAAGCCCGGCAATATCCCGGCTCTATATTACTGGTTATTTTCTAACCCCGCGCTTAAGCTGTATGTTACCTATAGATTGCTGGATAATTTCTATCAGGTAGGTATTTTGCAGGGCAACAATTATCTTAGAGAAACCGAAATAGATGAGATGAGGGTTATGGCACGCGCGGATGTAGATTCTCTGAAGACGGCTTTTGTTTCTTCAAGCCCTATTCAAGAAACTCTCCGTCAGGAGCGTTCTTTAGCGGTGAATTTAAAGAATTTTAATATCATAGGAGCTGTTGGTTTGAGCTTACATAAACTGCGTGAAATGCTGTCTTGCGGGATTATAATAATGTTGGTGGTCTCGTTGTCTTTAGTCAATGGTTGTGTTGGTTATGGTGGCTCCGGAAGAGTCATAGAGTTTATGAATGCTGCTAGTCAGCAGTCTGCACAGAAAGACTATGACCAGTCAATTATGCTGAATACAATTGTTTCCGACTTTTTCTTAGGTAGCAATAATTTCCGTATGCCTAAGAATATAAGCGAGGAGGAGCGCAGGGAGGTAGAGCACGCATATTTATGGTCTATCTTATGCCCAAACATACCTGACAATATTCAGAATACCATGCAAATGCATTCTGATTTAAGGGATAAGGATTTTGGTTCTTGTTTTCCTGCGGCAAGAGCTTTGGTCGCTTCAGGAGAAGATAGGGCATATGATATTTTATCAGCTGCTGCAAATGGCAGATACAGCGTTATAGAAGTATCCAAAGAATTAGACCCGCAGCAGGCAGTTGATAAGGCAGGAACCGATGATTATTATGTATTAATTCCAGCCGGGGTTAGAGAAACAGAAGCGCGTAAATTTATTTCTCTCATAGCCGGCGCTTCTTTGGTGGAAGCCGGTTTTCTGGAAGCTGCCCCACAGATTAAATCTGTTGTTTCGGATTCTGTTGGTTACCGTCCCTGGATGCGCGCTTACGCGATAAGGTTCCTGCCGCAGGTCCATGACTTTGAGTCAATGGATTTGATTGCCAAGTCTATCTTCGACAATGAAGAGGTTGTTCGCTGTTGGGCCATCAGGGCTGCAGCAGATGCGGGCATAACAAAGGTATCCGGTTCGTTAATACCTTTATTGGATAGCGCTAATCCGCAATATGGGACAAAAAGTATGGAAGAAGCCATAATGGCTTTAGGCAGATTGCAAGAACCAAAAGCCACTCCTATGTTAGGCGCTTTATTGGATAGCAACCAGCCTGCAGAGATTAAGTCAATAGCAATAGCGGCCTTAGGTCAGATTAAAACACCGGAGGCACTATCTTTTATAACCACAGGGATAAATAATGAGTCTTTGGATATTCGCTGTGCTTCATTATCGGCTTTATCTCAATTCGAGGATAGCCGGGCAAAACAAGGTTTATTGAGTGGCTTAGGAGATATTGAACCGCAAGTGCGTTTATGCGCGGCGAACGGCCTTGTGCCGCATATTAAAAGCGAGCCGCAGATAGGCGAGAGATTGTTTTCTCATTTTAATAATGAAAGCGACACGGGAGTTTTGGCAGCTTGTATTGATTGTTTAGGCGCGAATTTATTTCCTGGAGTTAGGCCCAGATTAGCCGAGATTGCCGCCAGCGATAGCTTCGATTTGACTTTACGCAAGACTGCTTTGCTTGCACTTGGCAATTATCCGGGCAATGAAGATTTGGCTTTGTTTAGAGGAGCTCTGTCTTATCCGCAGGAAGAATTAAGGCAGGCTGCGGTTTTGGTAAGTGTCCCCAGGCTTTCCGATAACCCGGATTTATTTGAGGCACTTCACTATAGTTTGACTACTGATAGTTCATTGTTAGTCCGTTCAACGGCAGCAGTAGCCCTGTCCCCCTTTATTGACGATTACCCGCAATTTATAGAGCCGGTTGGTGTTATGTTTAAACAGGGAAATTTAGATACGCGCCAAGGCATACTCTCTGGCCTTAGCAACTGTAGCAGTCAGGGAGCTTTCGATATCGCAAAGACAGGATTAAGCATGCTGGATGCTCCTACCCGTATTGAATCCTCTATCGCACTTACCAGAATCGGCGGCCTGGAGCCAGCGCAATTTTTAGATTGGGCGGCCAAATGTGATAACTGGCGAGTAAGGCAGACAAGCGCTTTTTCTTTCGGGTTGCATAATGTTCCTGCGGCATTGGATCAGACGAGATTTCTTTTTAACGATCCTAATCCGTTTGTGCGTCAGGCAGCAGTCAGCGCTTTTGTTGATATTCCGGGAGCTGCGTTTACAGAATTAACTCCTTTTTTGAATGATCCGGCGCCACAGGTGAGGTTTGAGGCTTCCAGAATTATCGGTGCTAGTTTGCCTGGGGATGCGGGGTTATTTGAGCCTTTTGTTAAGTTGGCAGGGACTGACCCGGATATTTTTGTGCGTTCATCTGCTACGTCATTTTTGGGAAGGTTTAAACAGCCACAGGCAACAGCTTTAATAGAGCAAAATATGCACAGCGACTATTGGCTTTTGCGCCAGGGAGCGGTTTTAGCCGCGGCAAGGTCTGATTTACCAAATTTAATTAGTCCTTTGACGTCTGCCTTAGGGGATAGTAATGAATTTGTGCGCCGCGGCGCGGCTTTAGCCTTAGGTGGACAGGTGCAAACTCATCCTAATTTAGTAACTCCGCTTATGCAGGCGATGAGAACCGATAATGACCCCTTTACCCGGCATATACTTGCTTCTGCTTTATTAAGTGTCCCGTCGCAACAGCAGCTAATGGAAAATCAAGCTTTTATCCAGCAGGCATTAATTCCCGGTATACGCATAGAAGGCTGGTCTAAAGAAATTTCGCCTCCTCCGGAGACAGGCATAGAGATATGCTATTCACCATTGCTCGGCCCAATAAAACATACATTTCTAATCGCGAATTATAAAGGCGATTCCTATTCGTTCGGGTTTGGAGCCAAGAAATTGTTCGATCCGAGAGTATTTGTTCGTGCACCAGGCGTATATAGTGTCGATCAGCCAGAACCGATAATCCGCGTTACAATAACTACTGACTTAGAAACAACAAAGAGATTGCTGAGACAAATGTCGGAAATTCCTGAAATCTCTGATAGGAGAGGGAATTATAACTTATTTAATATTCCATTTTTAGGTAGTAATTGTTACTATGTGCGTAATAAATTACTTCAGTCTTCAGGATTTGTTGCTTTAATACCGGATATGCCTTGGGCTCCACTTCAACCGGTTACGCAATATTCTCGGAATATTTCTATGAGCTCGTTCGATCCCTATTATTCATATCAGTTTAATATGCAGCAACACGTTACTTTTAATCCCGTTAATAACACTAGACAAATACAAGGGCAGTCTTGGAGTAGATACGAAGTTGCTCCGCCGCTTATGATGAATAGGCAGCCTGTGCCGCAGGTAGATATGCCTGTTTTACAGAATAATATTCGGGTTCCACCGGTTAATCCTGTAAGAGCGCCATCGGCTCCAAGTATGCCTATGCAGAACAGCATAAGGTTGCCGACGGTAAATGTAAGGTGATGTTTTATAAAAGGAGGTTACTGTGAGAATATTAAAGATTTCGGCAATTATATTAGTAGGCTTATTTTTGTTTTATCTTACGTGTGTTTATAAAGATGTTATTTTATCTATTCCTTTTAAAAAGGGTTTATCCGGTAAGGTAGCTTATTCGGTAAAGGGATATTTTGTAAGTTTACTGGATCTACAGACTGGGAAAAAGAGAATTATCTATCGTGTTCCCGAAGAAACATTGGCCCATTTAGGTTTTGTATCTAACCCATCCTTTTCTCCAGATGGGAAGAGCATAGTTTTTAGCCAAAGTCAGCATCTTTTTGACAATAGCTTATATATTATGGATGAGAGTGGTATGAATATAAGACAATTTTTGTTGTCTCCTAGCATAGATGATGAAAATTATTCTTCTCCGTCTTGGTCGCCGAATGGCGACAAAATAGCTTTCACGGAAGGGAAAAATGATCGGCAAGGAGTTTATGTGGTTGATATAAAAGATAAGGTCATAAGAAAGTTAGTGGATATAAAACCCAAGAATAATATACAACCATCTTGGTCGCCAGACGGAGGTATGATTGCTTTTGCTTCATATAGGGAAACAAGGAAGTACTTGGATGATAGGCATTATGAAGTTAGAGATGCCGGAGGTGTATATGTGATTGATGTTAATTCTGGTTCAACCAAAAAATATGTTGATTTAGCTAGCCAGCCTGCTTGGTCACCTAGTGGCAGATTGATAGCTTATGAAAAAAAGGATGGGTATTATGTTACAGATTTATACGATGATACCATATATGATGTTACTTTAATTATACCGATTAGGCGTCCTTTGTTTTGTGCTAGGATTTCTTATCCAATAAGATGGTCACCTGATGGAAAATATCTTGTTTTTTGTAAGCAGGTATGGCCGGGAATAGTTGGTATTTATGTAGCTAGCTTAGATAATCTTAATAGGCATATAAGGGTTGCGACTGAAGACGAGAATATTATAGGCATGTCCTGGGGGGAGTAAAACAGGCTCAACAGCCGACGATGCAGCAGCAGCAGCCAGTGTTACCACGGGCTCCGCCGGTATCAATGCCTAATGTTAATTCAAACTGGAGGTAAAACAAGGAGAGAAAGATGGAGAAGAAAATTCCAGTAACATTAATAATCGTAAGTATAATCGCAGTCCTCATGGATTGCTATGCGGGGTATAATTTTTTTCTTATGATGGCTATGCCAATGGCTTATTGTTTACCTGCATTTTTACCATTAGTAATTGTTTTAAGTACCATTGTGTTATTTGTTTCCTCTATTGTCAATATGTTCAGGCTTAAGAGATGGGCTTACAGAGTGTTTTTTGTCTTTACGTTTATCCTACATTTTTTCTTAGGGTATGTACTTATATATATAGTCTAGCTAAGAAGCGCCTTATTTTAGAAACCCAGCAGGTTCTTATAATAGTTTCTTTCTTGATTTTCCTTATATATTTTCTCCGTCCGTCGGTAAGGAGGTTGTTTAAGTAGCGGAGCCATAAGTGTCAGGCACCGTTTCGAAGTTGCTCCACAGCTTATGATGAATAGACAACTTGTGCCGCAGGTAGATATACCTGTTTTACAGAATAATATTCGGGTTCCACCGGTTAATCCTGTAAGAGCGCCATCGGCTCCAAGTATGCCTATGCAGAACAGCATAAGGTTGCCGACGGTAAATGTAAGGTGATGTTTTATAAAAGGAGGGGTGCAATGAGGGTATTAAAATGGTTGTTTTTATTGATGAGCGGCATATTTCTATTCTTCTTAATCTGGGTTTATAAAGATACGGTTTTATCAACTTGGTCTCGATCCCAGCTAAAAGGCAAGATAGTTTATGCGCGAGGCGAGATGGAGGTAAAAACAATTGACCTTCCATCTTGTAGGAAAAAAGATATTTATCATGTGCGTTCAATAGAGGGCAGATATTTGGAGTACGTATATTATCCTTATTTTTCTCCTGATGGTAGAAGCGTAATATTTAACCGCCACGTTAGCCGATATGAGTTATATGTTATGGATTCAAGCGGAAAAGATATGCAACCTTTTTTGGATGCAAGTAATTTTGGTGTTTGTTGCCCCTCCTGGTCCCCGGATGGCAAAAGCATAGCCTTTGTTGTTGAAGATAAGCTCTACAAAGGGCTGTATGTTGTGGATGCCGATAACCCGGATAGCCCAAGGAGGATTATTGATGTAATGCCTGTTTTAAATCAGCCTGCCTGGTCTGCGGATAGTAAAATGATAGCTTTTGCGTATAAGAAAATAGCTACTAAGTATTTAAGCGCTAATGTGCGCACAGAGAGGCAGATCGGCGGGATTTATGTGGTTGATGTTAGAACCGGCCAGATTAGAAGGCATATACCTTTGGCTCGTCAACCCTCCTGGTCGCCCAAAGAAGATTTATTGGTTTTTGAAAGAGATTATAAATACTATCTTATGAACGTGAATGATTTTTCTGAATCAAGCGAAAGATATCTGCTATCGAATAACCCTAATCCGCTGGGGGATAGAGAATCACGTCCGATACGTTGGTCTCCGGATGGTAAATACATCGCCTTCTGGAGGGAGATTTGGCCGGGCTTAGCAGGTCTTTATGCCGTTAGTATCGATAATCCGCGTCAGCAGATTAGGATTAGCGAGGATTCCCGGGAAATCTTTGGTATGTCCTGGAGTGAGTAGCATTAGTACCAGGTACCAGCTTTAGCTGGTACCTGGTACTGGGAGATATATAGATGCATCAAGAGCAGGATAAAAGAAGAATTGCAAGATGGGGCATAGACAGGCCGGCTTCTGTAAGGTTAGAAGGCGCAGAAAAGGCGGTTGAATGTCGCATAAAAGACCTTAGCCTTAAAGGGTTTATGATAATTCTAAGACAGATGCTCCCGGCAGATACTTTTATCAAATTAAATATAACCCTTTCTGAAGATTTTTCTTTTGATGCAGAGGCTTGGATAGTCTGGCATAAGCGGGCTATGGACAAGAATATCTACGGTTTATATTTCTCAAAACTCAAGGATAGCGATAAAGAGCAGATATATAAATTTGTGCTTAAAAACTTTGCGCCTTTGGTGTATAATAAGTGGTACAAAGGCCAAGAAGAAGGAGGTGGGCAGATGGAAGACAGAAGAGTGTTTTCCAGGTTTGCAGCTGAATTGGCAGTGAAGTTTTTAGATATCACCCACAATAAAGAGGGAGAAGCGCTTACCAGCGATATAAGCGCTAAAGGCCTTGGGATGGTCAGCTCGGATGAGCTGAAAGTTAATACTCCGGTAGAGCTTTGGCTGCAGATGCCCGATAACGGAGCCCCTCTTTACACCCGCGGCGAGGTTGTCTGGTCGAGGAAAGTCGGCCCCAATAAGTTCCATGCAGGCGTAAGCCTGGAAAAGGCCGATCTCATGGGTATGTCAAGAGCCATGCGGGTTATTTAGTCCGGTTTAAATCCTTTAAAAATGCTTGACCCGGGATTAAACTTGTGATAAATTTTTGTATTCTTTCTTCAGGCTTTTAAAAACTGCTTTTTGTCTTATTTTTATGTTGTCCCTACCTTGAATTTAGGCTTTTGAGGTGGTAAACTTATATTATTGTCATTTTTATGGGAGGTTCTATGGGCATCAGCAAAAGGTTAGCTTTTAGTATCTTATTCTTGTTCGTTGTTGGTTTTTTATTATTTAACCTCGTAGGTTGCACTTCTCAAAAATCCTCATCAAAACAAACTATCAAAGTTTGGCACTGGATGACAGATCGGGAGCCGGCTTTTCAGGAACTGGCGAAAAAATACGAAGAAAAGACAGGGATAAAAGTTGAGTTTGAACTTTACGCCCCTTCGGATGCGTATTCTCAGAAAATAAGGGCAGCTGCTCAGGCAGGAACACTTCCTGATGTGTTCGGGGTATTGGGTGAGAAGCGCGATTTCGCCGCTTTTATTAAGGCAGGGCATGTTCTTGATCTGACATCTTATATGGATCAGGATAACAGCCTCTGGAAGAAGAAATTCTTTGAAAAAGCGCTGGCGGTTAACGAATTTACCGAGGGAAATAAATATGATGTTAAGCCTGGCATATACGGAGTCCCCTTAGATATAATGACTATTCAGATGGTATACAATAAGGAATTATTTAAGGAGTTAGGGCTTAACCCTAATAAGCCGCCTGTTACTTTTCAGGAATTCTTAGATATAGGTAAGAAGATAAAACAAGCAAATAAGCAGGGTATGGTTTCCGGATGGGGAGAGATGTGGATGATCGACTGTCTTGCCAATAACTATGCTTTCAATATAATGGGCAAGGATAAGGTTTTGGCAACAATCAGAGGCGAGGTGCCTTATACAGATCCCGATTGGATTAAGGTTATTTCTCTTTTTAAAGATATGCAGGATTCTGGGGTCTTGTATAACGGTATAGTCACGATGATTAATAAAACCGCCGAGCAGCTTTTTGCCAACGGCAGAGCGGTATTGGCTTTTAACGGTTCATGGTGTGTTAATGTTTACAAAGGAATGAATCCTAATCTTGACTATGGGGTCATGCTCCCGCCGAAAGTCTCGGAGAAATATCCTATGAGTATTTGGGGCGGGGCAGGTTCTTCTTTTATGATTAATGCCAATTCTAAGATTAAGGATGAGGCAATAAAGTTTTTACAGTGGCTTAGCGATAAGGATCAACAGGTGTATTTGTCAGAGGCAACTAATAACCTCCCGGCGAATAAAGAAAGCGCAGCCAAAATTCCCACGGTACTCAAGCAATTTGCCTCCGGTATAGAATTTTCTACCCATCCTAGCGTCTGGGGCGTTTCAGAGTTTTCTCCTGTAATTGAGGCTTTTGATAAGGGCATACAGTCGGTTATTATCGGAGAAAAAACCCCGGAGCAGGTAGCGTCTGAAGTCCAGAAAGTCAAGGAGCGCGAATTAGCTAAGAAAAGAAGATAAGGAACAGGTCATTTTAAGGTTTAAATGAGAGTAAAATCAACTTTAGAAAACTATCTGTTTGTGTTGCCTGCGGTATTAATATTTGCCGTATTTTATATCATACCTTTTATCTGGGTTTTTCAGCTTGGGCTTTACGAGTGGGACGGTATATCTCCAACCAGGCTATTTGTCGGGCTTGATAATTTCAAAGAGATATTTATGGAAGATAATATCTGGTGGTCTTCCATGCTTAATGCCGGATATATTACTTTAATTGCTCTTACTTTTCAGAATGCGCTGGCGTTTTTGTTAGCTTGGGCTTGCGACAGAGAAATTCGCATGCGTAATTTCTACCGGGTCATCTTTTTTATTCCCCCCGTATTATCCGAAGTCGTAGTAGGTCTGGTCTGGCAATGGATACTCGACGGCAATTACGGACTCTTAAATCATTGGTTAGTTAACTTAGGCTTGCCGCAATTGGCACATAACTGGCTTTCCGATCCTAAAACAGCATTGACAACTGTTGCTTTGGTTCATTCGTGGAAAGGCTTCGGCTGGGGATTTCTGATATTTTTGGCCGGGTTGCAAACTATACCCAGAGAGCTGTATGAAGCTGCGCGTGTTGACGGGGCAAATGCCTGGGATAGTTTTCGCAAGATTACCATCCCGCTTATGATACCGGTGGCAGTTTTAGTTGCCATTCTGACTATCCTCGGGACTATGCAGGCATTTGTTTTGATTATCGCCATGACCGGCGGAGGTCCGGCCTACCATACGCAGGTACCGGTATTAAGGATACTTGCTTCGATGCGTGGTTCATCCCGTTTCGGCTATGCCTGCGCGCAGGGCATTACTTTCGGTCTTATATTAATGATTATTTCTTTTATACAGTCTAAGTTTTCCAAGAAATTCGGGCATAATTAAGGAGAAATAAAGAAGAAAAGATGAAAACAGCCATTTATTATCGTACAAAGAAGATAGCCTTGAATACATTGATACATGCCCTTCTTTTGACTGTTGCAGTTACCTGTGTTTTTCCATTGATCTGGATGATATCATCGAGTTTTAAGACACAGGAGATGATCTTTAAGGATATGTCTCTTCTGCCCAGGGAGTTCCACTTTGAAAATTATTATATGGCTTGGGTGGAGGGTGGATTCGCTAAGTATTTCTTAAACAGCATATTTTATACGGTTGCCGTGGTTTTTGGCATAGTTATAATTTCTTCTCTGGCAGCTTATGCTTTTTCACGTTTTAAATTCCCCGGTAAGAATATCTTATTTTTTATGTTTATCGCAGCAATGATGATACCCATACAGGGTAGCTTTGTTGCTCTTTACGTGCTGCTTCAGAAAATGCGCCTGCTTGATACCCGCATAGGATATATTTTATGTATGATAAATGTAGGCTTGTCGACGAGTATCTTTCTCTTGAGGACATTCTTTGACAAAATGCCTAAGGAGCTTGAGGATGCCGCAAGAATTGACGGATGTTCTAAATTCGGTATCTGGTGGCACGTAGCGCTTCCTTTATCAAGGCCGGTTTTGGCAGTAGTTATTGTATTCAATGCTTTAAATGTCTGGAATGAATACGTTTTAGCTTTGATTATATTTAATACCAAGTCATTGATGCCGCTTCAGGTGGCGTTGACAAATTTTCAGGGAGAATTTATCACCCGTTATCCGCTTCTTATGGCAGGCTTAACCTTGACTGCCTTACCTATAATATTGCTTTATCTGTTTATGCAGAAGTATATCGTAAAAGGCGTTATGCAGGGAGCGTTGGTAGGATAATGATAAATAGCCAAACACCAAACACAAAATACCAAATAAATCGCAATTACCAAACCCCAATTGTCAGGATTAGAAAGTCTGTTTTGTTGGGCATTGGTTATTTGGTATTATTTGGTTATTGTAATTTGGTTATTGGTGTTTCGCCTGTATTTTCACAAAATAAACCAACTTCGGGCGAATTAATCGTAAAATGTTGGGAGGCCCATGGTAAAAAAGATGTCGAAGCAACGTTTAAATATACACAGCAGCTTATTGATTTGTACAAGGATGAGGCTAGCAAACAACAATCATCATTAAAAGCTATGCCTAAATCAAGGCCCGATATAGAGTCGGTCCAGTCGCTTAATGATGTCGGCACTGCTTATTTTATACAGGGTGAGTCATATCGTGACCAGGGCAAAAAAGAAGAGGCAATCGCAGCTTTTAAGGTTGTGGTAAATAACTATCCTTATGCCCAGGCCTGGGATCCGCGCGGTTGGTTCTGGAGTGTAGCTAAGGCTTCGCAGGAGAGTATAGATAAGCTTGAGGGCAAAGCAGTTAAGAAAGAAGAACCCCAGGTCAAGAAAGTCAGCCAAATTCCCACAAAAATAGTTTTGTATGACTCTGGCAAGGAATTTCCGGTAGATTACGAAAAATATGGTAAATTTGAGGGCATAGGCACCAAAGATTATAAATATATCATAAAGGATCAGGAAGGGTTGTCTGCAGCTGTTGGTGAAGGCATTTATCCTAACACCACATCAGTAAGGTGGGATCCGGAATATAAGAAGGCCCTGAAAGAAAAACGTCTTGAAGGCAGTCATTGGGATTTTGTGCATTCTCCTGATTTGGAGGCAGCTTTCTTGAAATGGGCTACTGCTTCTGAGCCCCAAGGCGTCAAGTTGTTTTATACGGGGTTGATATTGGAGAAGGCAGGCTTGATTCAGCATGCCATAAAATGTTACTACGCTATTGTTGTGCATTTCCCCGGCAGTTATGGATGGACTTATTGGCATACGCCCTGGTATGTAGGGCAAGCCGCAATTTCTAAAATAAAATTCCTGCTCGAGAAAAACCCGAATATCGGCTACAGGCTTGAAGATGCCGATATACAGATAGTTAACGGTTTTGACAATGACATTGCTAATGATATTGCTATAACTAACCCCGGCAAGTTTATTAAGGTGGGTTTGTTAGATAAAATAAAGAGGCCGAATTTCTCGCGCGATTTTTTAAGTATAAAAAGGCGCTTGGGCAAAGGGAAAGTTTATTTAGTCCAGTATGAGAATGGCGATTGGGAATTGATGGTTGATAAAAAGCCTTATGTAGTCAAGGGTGTAACTTATGCCCCAACAAAAGTTGGGCAGTCTCCGGACAATGGGACTTTAGGCAATTGGATGGAAGAGGATTTTAATGCTAATGGTAAGCCTGATGGCCCATATGATGCTTTTGTGGACAAAAACGGCAATAACATTCAGGATAAAAATGAGCGGGCAGTAGGGGACTTTCGTTTAATGAAGGATATGGGGGTCAACACTATCAGGCTTTATCATCATCCTACTCCTGTAGATAAAGAATTATTGCGCGAGATGTATGACAAATATGGTATCAGGGTCATCATGGGGGATTTCTTGGGTAAGTATGCGATTGGCTCGGGCGCACCGTGGAATCCAGGGACAGACTATAGTAATGAAGAGCAGCGTAAGAACATGCTGAAGTCTGTTGAGCAGATGGTTAATGAATTCAAGGATGAGCCTTATATTTTATTCTGGCTCTTGGGTAATGAGAATGTATATGGTTATGCCTGTAATGCCGATAAAGACCCGGATACGTTTTTTAAATTTGCAAACGAAGTAGCCTTGCGTATTAAGGAACTCGATAAAAACCATCCGGTTGCTATATGCAGCGGCGATATACTATTCCTTGATAGATTCGGAAAATACGCACCTGATGTAGACATTTTTGGTACTAATGCTTACCGCGGTGATTACGGCTTCGGTTATTTATGGAGGCAGGTAAGGACGCAGGCTGATAAACCGGTTATCATAACAGAATACGGTTGTCCTGCTTACGGAGAAGGTATGAGCCGGGAGAAGGCAGAAGAGGCACAGGCAGAATACCACCGTGCTGCCTGGGATGATATTAAGAATAACATGGCATTAGAAGGTAACGCAGGTAATGCCATAGGAGGCATAGCTTTTGAATGGCTGGATGAATGGTGGAAGGCATATGAACCTTCTGTGCATGATACGAAAGGGCTTTGGGCAGGGCCATTCCCCGACGGATATATGCATGAGGAATGGCTTGGGCTTTGCGGTCAGGGCGACGGTAAGGATAGCCCGTTTTTAAGGCATTTACGTAAGTCCTATTATATGTATAAGAAAGCCTGGAGATAGAAGAAAAGCTTAGTATCAAGAAATATTTGGAGGAGAAAGGAGGAGTTGGTTATAGATAGCTGCATATAAAAAATATAATCAATTTTTAGGCTTATGAAAGAGAAACAAAATCAAAAGGGAGGTGTTTTTAAAATGAAAAGAGTATTAGCAGTATTGATTGCTTTGTTAGTGGCAGCGCCGGTTATGGTTTTGGCGCAGGAAGAAGCAAAGCCGTCCGTGAAAGAATTTGTGGTTTACACCGATAAGAACGCTAAGGACAACCATTATATTCCTTCAGGGTGGATGGGTGATTATGGCGACGTAAAACTTAATGATCAGTATGCTGAAGGTCCGTATTCCGGGACAACCTGCATGCAGTTCATTTACACCGCTAAAAAAAGCCAGGGTCAAGGATGGGCAGGAGTTTATTGGCAGAACCCGGCTAATAACTGGGGGACTAAAAAAGGCGGCTTTGATTTAACCGGAATGACTAAAGTCACCTTTTGGGCAAAAGGCGCTAAAGGCGGCGAGAAGATACAGAAATTTATGGTGGGAGGCATCAAAGGCACATATCCTGATTCAGCTGTAATCGAATCAGGCCCGATTGAGTTAACTGATGCCTGGAAACAGTATTCAATTAACTTAGCCGGTAAAGACCTCTCCTATATAAACGGAGGTTTCGGCTGGACGATTACTTCGGATCTTAACCCGGAAGGCGCGACATTCTACCTCGATGATATCAAGTTTGAGGCCGATCCTAATGTTAAGCCCGAAGGCCGCAAACAGGAAGACGTACCTTTTTATGTATATGCTGATAGGTCTGCCATAGGTAACCATTACATTCCTTCGGGATGGATGGGTGATTATGGAGATATCAAGTTTGACGCATCTTCGAAAGACGACCCTTATTTAGGCGATACTTGCGTTAAGATTGTTTATAATGCAAAGGGCGCACAAGGGGCACGTTGGGCAGGCATATATTGGCAGAACCCGGCTAATAACTGGGGGACGATGGACGGAGGATATGATCTCTCTAAAGCTACAAAACTCACCTTTTGGGCGCGCGGCGAAAAGGGCGGCGAAAGGATAGAGGAGTTTAAGGTTGGTGGCTTGATGGGAG